>JAKAFO010000510.1 GCA_021819735.1 Deltaproteobacteria bacterium | reverse complement strand
ACGGCCCCCAGGATTACGGTTACCTGATCGCCATCTTCGTCGAAAAAGAGAGCATTCAGATTGCCGAAGCCGCGGGCGAGGTCACGACCCTGGCCAAACACCGGCCGGCGCTGCTGGCGGCCATGGCTGGGCTGACGCCCCCATGACGACGCCTCGCGTCACCTGCGATTATACCAACAGGAACAGGCAGGCCAGGCGGTTGGTTAAACAGCGTCTGAGGGCACATGCTTACTTGGAATATATCTCCGGGTGCATATCCACACTCCACCACAGATACCTTACCACGAAGGGCTCGGTGCCGCGGATGCGCATGGCCTTGAAAGCCTGGATACCTTCCGGAAATGGGGGCGACGGCGAATCCACGTCCTTAAAGGTTCTAAGCGCCATGGTCATAACATGCCTGTCGCAGTAGGGATAGAGATGACCGAATGGCCGGACATTGACTTCGACGCCTCCGTCGCCCACCAGGACGGCTTCGGGCCGGACAATGGCCCCGTCGCTGAGACGCCGCAGGCAAAAGGCATCGATGTAACAATCGGGCGTGTTGCATTCCGGGTTCAAGGGGTGCGTATCCATTGTGGAAATGTAGGGTTCCTGGTCCACGACCAGGTGCAGTCCCATGATCCCCTGCCGGTTTATTTTCAGCGGCTTTTCGAAGGCGATGGTCTGCCATTGAGTGGTGACCCGGATCTCCTTTTTGACGACCTGGTCCTCGGGGAACAGAAGTGCGCTTTGAGGCGGGTAGATGAGGGGATAGCGGCCATTGGCGCCGGATGCAACGTCCTGAGCAGGGGCACGCACCTGTCCGCCATGGCACCCCAAGGCCATTAGCAGCATAAGCGATAGGATGGTCGTGGGCATTTTCGATGGCATGGCATGTCCCTTCATTTCAATAGGCCCAGGCAGGTCAAACGGTTGGTTTTAAACAGGGCCTGAGGGCTCATGCAGTAGGCCGGTTTGTCGGTCAACGGCGCACCGGCGATCTCATAGGCCCGGAAGACCAGTTCGCTGCACATGAAGCTGGCGTCCTCGCCCTGGGGATTCAGCTTGGCGTCGATATCATCGGCGATGACGATCAGCTTGGCCACGTTGGCGTACGGCGCGATGATGCCCACCCGGGCCGCGCTGTTATAGTCATAAGGCTTGTTCATCAAGGCCTGGTGCTCGGCCCAGGCGCAGGCCTTTGCGCACTGTTCGGGCGTGGCCGTGCGGTGGCGGAAGACCACCGCATAGCTTGTCTGGAATAATTTATTAAAAAGCGTATCCCTGGTGACGCCTTTCTTGGGCATGGCGTCCACTGCCAACTGGGGGCCTCTTCTTGCGCCCAAACAAAGAATCGCATGGCTGACCGTACCGCCGGTGGCCATACGTACGCCGACCGAGTTGGCTGTTTGGGCGCGTGTGGCGATGATATCGCCGGCGAGCAGGAATTGTTTTATGATTTGGGCAGGGGTAGACTGCTCCAGGTTTTTGGATGGCGTGCTGGTTGCGCTCACTATCATCTCCTGTCTATGTTGAGTTTTATGCCATTTGCACTGCTGCCGGATGGCGCCATGGACCGTCGTCCGGCAGTCCATTAGCAATACATTCGGCGGCCCGGTCACATCTTGCAGTTCTTCATCAGGTTCCAGCCGGCGGCCACGTTGCCGGCCGCCACGCCGCCCTGGCGTTTCTGCTTGGTATAGGCCCATTGTATCTTGCCGAAGGCGATGCTCACGTTTTCCGCGGGAACATCGCCGCCGGTCCCCGCGGTTTTCACGCTGCTGATGATGCAGTCAGACATTTTGTATTCCATGAATTTGATTTTGTCGGTGCCGGCCCGGCAGACTTCCACGGTAACCGTGTCGATATGGGTGCCGTCCGCGCAGGCCAGGGCCAGCCCGGGCGACGCCTTGTCCAGCAGCTTGACAAAGGAAAAGGGTGTGAAGTCGGCGCGCTCGACGCTGCCGCCGCCCGCGCTGCTGGCGGTGCTCGAAGCTTTCTGGTTTACCCCCGTGGTATAGGAGAGCACTTCGATCCAACCCGTATGTTTGTCGTCGCTGCTTTCACCCTCGATCTCTTCGATTTTAATATATGCGTCGAACGCCATAATTATCTTCCTCCTTCCGGTTTGATTGAATCAATGCAGTTGAAGTACCGCGGCTCCGCCCCCATAGTCGAATGCCGGTGCGCGCCGGACATGCAAGCCGCAAGAGTGGCTTCACCCTGTAAGGCAGGATGAAAGCGACTCCCGCCTTTTCAACATGAAAGGACCAGGTGCGAGCTCAATTATAGAGATTGGATGAAAGCCTGATCGATCTTTGCTTCGTTCAGCCGGAGAGTTTGGAGGATGGCGGAACGAGATCTTCTCGAAGATAGTTTGTCTCTATTCAATCGACTTCCGCATGTCAATAGTAATTTCGGAAGTAAAATCGAAACAGAGGAAAGTGCGCAGGGCGCAGGCGATCACCTCCACGGCTTCTGCGGCTGGATGATCACGTCGATGCGGCGGTTCTGGGCCCGGCCTTCGGCGGTTTCGTTGGAGGCAATCGGTCGGGTCGATCCGAAGCCCACGGCCGTGATGCGGTCGGCTTGCACGCTGTAGTTG
>JAKAFO010000175.1 GCA_021819735.1 Deltaproteobacteria bacterium | reverse complement strand
AAGTCAATATTTAATAGTTATTTAAATGATCTATATATCAATAGCATGAAGGGCAGAGGCGGTCCCCTGCCCTTCCATACATCCGGTGGTTCGATCGAGCGTTATTTCAGCAAATCGGCAATGGCGGCTTTTTCCTCCAACAGCTCTTTCTCGGTGGCTTGCATGCGTTCACGGCTGAAGGCGCCGATCTCCAATCCGGTGATCTCGCGCCAATCTCCCTTCTCGCAGACGATCGGCAAGGCATAGATGATATCCTTGTCGATGCCGTACGAATTGCCGGCGCTATAGACCCCCATGCTGACCCACTTGCCGCCGCTGCCCAAGGCCCAATCGCGCATATGATCGATGGCGGCCGAGGCAGCCGAGGCGGCGCTGGAGGCTCCGCGCGCCTTGATGATGGCAGCGCCGCGCTGTTGAACCGTGGGGATGAAGGTGTTGACATACCAATCGTTGTCAACGCACGCTTTGGCCGGCTTTCCGTCGATGGTGGCAAAAGCGATATCCGGGTATTGGGTGGCCGAGTGGTTGCCCCACACCACCATTTTTTCCACTTTGGTCGTCTGGCTGCCGGTTTTTTCAGCTAATTGGGAAAGGGATCGGTTATGGTCCAGACGCATCATGGCGGTAAAATTGCGCGGGTTCAGGCTGGGGGCGTTTTTGAGTGCAATCAAGGCGTTGGTGTTGGCGGGGTTGCCCACCACCAGCACTTTGACATTGCGGCCGGCATGTTGGTCCATGGCCTTGCCCTGGGCGGAAAAGATCTGGGCATTTACCTTGAGCAGATCGGACCGTTCCATGCCCGGCCCCCTGGGGCGTGCGCCGACCAGAAGTGCATAATCGCTGTCTTTAAAGGCCACATTGGGATCATCGGTGGCCACCACTCCTGCCAGCAGGGGGAAAGCGCAATCGGTCAATTCCATGACGACCCCTTTCAGGGCGTTCATCGCCGGGGGAATCTCGAGCAGTTGCAGAATGACCGGCTGATCCTTGCCGAGCATATCGCCATGGGCGATGCGGGGAATAAGAGCGTAACTGATTTGGCCGGCGGCGCCGGTAATTGTGACGCGTACAGGTTTTTTCATGGTTCGATCTCCATATGGGTTTACGATGTGTTCAGGGAAAAGGAAAAACGCCGAGCATTCCGAAAAATGCGGTTTCCAAATGAAAAAGCTTGCGAAAACATAATTCCAAAAAGATGTCAATGCCGAAGTCCGTTCAAACTCGGCATGCATACCGTCAACCTCACTAACTTCATTTAGTTGCCAGCATCTCTTTAATGGTCCGTGCAAGTTGGGGGGATATGCCGGGCAGCATCTGCAAGTCTTCTACCGTGGCTTCCTCGATCTGCCGCAGCCCCCCAAAATGCCGGAGCAACTGCGCTCTGCGTTTGGGGCCGATTCCGGCGATCTCTTCCAGCCGCGAATGCAATGTTGTTTTGCGGCGCCGCTGCCGCTGGAATGCGATGGCGAAGCGGTGGGCCTCGTCCCGGATGTGCTGCAGCAAGCGCAAAAGATCCTGTTCGCGGCCGAACTGAACCGGATTGACCCGGCCGGGCAAGTAAATTCGGTCCTGATCCTCGCCGGCTTTCGGATCTTTTTTGGCAATGCCGGCGACATCCAGCGATTCCGAAAGTCCAAGCTTGCGCAGTACATCGATGGCCACATTGAGCTGGCCCTTGCCGCCATCGACCAGCAGCAGGTCCGGGGCGTGCTCGGCCAAGGCCTCATTCTGGAATCGCCGCCGCAGGACTTCCGCCATGTGCGCATAGTCGTCGGGCTTGCCCAATGCCTCCAGGCTGAATTTTCGGTACGCCGAAGGTTGCGGCGTTCCGTTTTCGAACACCACCATGGACGCCACCGGTTCGGTGCCAACCAAATTGGAGTTGTCGAAACACTCGATGCGCATCGGCGGCCGCTTAAGGTGCAGCCTTTTTTGAAGGCGCTGCAGCAAATCCGTCTGATCCTGGCTGTGGCGCCGATGGTCGTTCAAGGCCTGCTTGGCGTTTTGCAGGGCCATTTCCACCAATTTTTGTTTATCCCCCCGTTGGGGCGCGACAATTGAGGATTTACCACCTCTTTTTTCGTGCAGCAGTTCTTCGAGCAGGGGTTGATCGTCCGGCAGATGGCTGACCAGTACCTCCTTGGGGACGAGATGGGCCTGGGCGTAGTACTGCTTGACGAAAGCGCCCAATTGCTCCTCGGCCGAACCCACTGTCTCTTCGAAGACAAAATGGCGGCTGCCCATCAAATATCCGCCCCGCACCCTCAGCAGGGTCACTACGGAGATATCTTCTTCCAATACGATGCCCACCACATCCCGGTCCGAAAAATCGTTGCTCACCGTGACCTGGCGCTCCAGCGTGCGCTCCAGGGCAAACATCTTATCGCGCAGCAGCGCCGCTTGTTCGAACTGTTGGTTCTCGGCCGCGGCAACCATTTGCCGTTTGATTTTACGAATCAGGATTGGCGCGCGGCCCCTCAAGAAGGCCACGACCTCTTTGACGATCTCCCGGTACGCTTTGGGATCGATCTCCTGAAAACAAGGCCCCATGCACAAGCCCATCTGGTAGTTGAGGCACGGCCGGGTTCGCTTTTTTAAGGTTTCGCAGCGGCACTTGCACAACTTGAAGGTCTTGTTGATGAATTTTATGCTCTGGCGCACCGCGCCGGACGAAGCATAGGGCCCGAAGTAGAGCGCGCCGTCGTTTTGCGGTTTGCGCACGATGGTGAGATTGGGATAGGTTTCGGTGACGTTCAGACGCAAAGAAGGGTAACGCTTGTCGTCCTTCAAGACCACATTGTAGCGCGGCCGGTGGCGCTTGATCAGATTGGATTCCAGAATCAAGGCTTCTTTCTCGGTGTGCGTCAGAATGGTTTCGTACGATGCGACCTTGGTGAGCAGCAGCGTGGTTTTGGGGTCATGCGGACGATGGGCCTGAAAGTAGGATTGGAGCCTTTTTTTCAGATCGCGTGCTTTGCCCACATAAATAATGGCACCTTGATCGTCCTTCATGAGGTAGACCCCGGGCAGGTGCGCCACATGGGCCAATTGTTCAGTCAGGGTCTCTTTGATGTGCGTTTTACCGGTCGGTTCGATTTCCATAAACTTGGTGAGCTTTTAAAAAGGCTCAGGGGGTCCGATTTGGTCATCTCCGCGAAGGCGGGGGGCCAGTCCCTTAAATGTTTGTAATCGCTAAATTCCGGCTTTTCAAGGGGCGATTAAAGGCGGGCACGGCCGCATCCGTTCTGAAACCGCGGCGTACGCTTGCCACGTCGACGATTTCAAAACGGCGCGAGCACTGCACGGAAGGCCGAGGTGCCGGCTTTCAAAAAAAACTACTCGCCTATCGGTGTTCCGTAGTTTTGAATCTTGGTCTGCATTTCGGAACTCAATTGTTTGACAAGCTCCGCATTGTATGCACCCGAAGGGGGTAAATAGACTGTTTGGTTGAATAGAAAATCCGCCGCGACCGCATAAGAACGCGATGTGGCCGCCAACGACCCCTCTTTGACGGCCGGATCGACATCGGTGGTAATGATTGAAACGGTATTGTCGCTGTTACGGAGGATCTCGAAGGTACGGAACTGCTGAGGGAAATCCCGCAACGATGCGGTTTCGACCTCCCAGAAGCCGTATTCCGCTCCTGAATAATCCGGGTCAATGGAGGGTCGCGGCGTTACCACGTTTCTATGACGATGTCCCGCGATCCACAGGATGAGATTCGAATACTGACTCAGTTTGGTGAGCAGTGTTGCGCTGCTGATGGCGGACGGTGCAAGGGGCGGTGACATGCCGATGGCGATGATCGGCACATGCGCCGAGATGATCATGAGCTTGCCTTCAGCTTGGCCGCTATCAAGTTCGCTAATCAGCCAGTCGAAACGATCCTGACTGATATAGCCATTTTCATGCATTTTGAAATCTTCGTCCATATTGGCGACGTCGAATAATTGTGTATCATCAAGAACAATGACCTTGATGGGGATATCCGACTTCGGTTCAAAGCGATACGAGGCAAAATCATCGGTAACGTTGTCCCGGCTAAAACCGTGACCCACGGGATTTGACGACGTATTAAAAAATTCGTTCATCCATTCGCTTCTGGAAAGCGGCCGGCGATCAGGGTCGGCGGCCGGCACCGTCGGAGGCGTCAGCACGCCATTGACCGTGAAATCCGCGACAACTCCCGCGCCAATGATGCTGCCATCCGGCGTCGAGCCGTCGATTGCGCCCATATAGTCAATACGGCTGTCCGGACCGTCTACGAACAAATCTCCCATCAACAGGATATCCGTGCCGGTGTAGAACGGTCGAAGGTAATCGGTGACCGGGTAGGAACCCAGATAGGCATGATCGTGGTTTCCGAGCGTTTGATACCAGGGGATCGACCTATCAAGCCCTGCCGCCTTGTAGGCGTCCTGATAATCATTGGAGGGTCCTGAAACAGGATCGTCCTTGTCGCCGGAATCGGGGCTTATATCCGCTCCGTCAAGCACATCGATATACCAGCGCAGTTCGTTATACTGAGAGCCGTTGGTGGCATCGCCGATACTCATGCCGAAATCGAACGGTTTTTGCAGATGAAGGGCGTTTATGGTCTGTACGGCTGCATCGAGAACCTGAGTTGTCAGCATCATTACCGGCGAGTAAGCCGAAGAATTCCCACCCTGATACCCGCAAAAGATCGCCGAACAAGGCGTTTCATCGTCGGCGATGTGGATGTCGGTGATCGTAAAAAAATTCAAGAGCCTTGCGGTATTCGTAACGGATGCAGCGCTGTAACCGTTGGGCATGATGTCGAGCTGCTTGCCGGAATCGGTCCCGGATTCATAATGCCAGACGCCATAGCCGTTTTCCTCGTATTTTGAAATCTCATAAGGAAAAATCGCCTCCGAACCCGCAGGGATCGCGTCGGGCACGACCGTCCGCTGTCGTGTCGTTAACACTTCGGAATCTATCGGGTATCCCGATAGCTGACTCGGGTCGTCTCCGCCACAACCGGATAATAAAAAAAACAGCATGGCCACTAAGTAGAAATAGAACTTTTTGCATTGGTAATGGTGTTTCATGCGACCCCTTCCGCCTATCGATAATTTAATGGAATTTGGAGGTCGCCAAACCTTTGCGCACCGCCATAAAAAATGAAGAGATGCAATTTTAGAGCCGAGCCGGGGCCCATAAAACTACACATGATTTCATTTTGATATGAATTTGTATGCCAAAATTATGACGAAGGGGCACTGTCGGACCGACGCGCCTCAGGATTGGAAGAGCAATTTGCGCTGCAAGGCCTTGATCCGGTCGCGCAGCTCAGCGGCCCGCTCGAATTCGAGGTCGTGGGCCGCCCGGCGCATCTCTTTTTCCAATTTCTCGATGGAGTGTTCCAATTGTTCCGCGGGGCCATAATCCGCGGCCGGTTCGGCCACCATGGGCGCTTGGTCCGCATCGGCCTGGCTCAGATCGAAAATCGTCCGGATCTCTTTCTGCACCGTATAGGGCACGATGCCGTGGGCGGTATTGAAATCGCTTTGAATTTGACGCCGGCGCCCCGTTTCTTCAATGGCCTGGCGCATGGAGGGGGTCTCGGTGTCGGCATACAGGATCACCATGCCGTTGAGGTTGCGCGCCGCCCGGCCGAAGGTTTGAATCAGCGAACGGGTGGAACGCAAAAAGCCTTCCTTGTCGGCATCCAGGATGGCCACCAGGCTGACTTCGGGGATGTCCAACCCCTCACGCAGCAGGTTGATGCCGACGAGCACATCGAATTTGCCCATGCGCAGCTCCTGGATGATCTCCATGCGCTCCAGGGTGGCGATGTCCGAGTGCAGATACCGGACCGCGACCCCCATCTCCGCATAGTATTCGGTCAAATCCTCGGCCATGCGTTTGGTCAGGGTCGTCACCAGCACCCGCTCGTTGCGCGCCTTGCGCAAGACGATCTCCGCATACAGATCGTCCACCTGCCGCCCGGCCGGCCGGATCACCACCGGAGGGTCCACCAGACCCGTGGGGCGGACGATCTGCTCGACCACCACCCCCTGGGATTTTTCGAGCTCATAGTCCGCGGGTGTGGCCGAAACATAAATCAACTGGTTGACCCGCCGGCGCCACTCGTCGAAGCGCAACGGCCGGTTATCCAGGGCCGACGGCAGGCGGAAACCGTATTCCACCAAGGTCTCCTTGCGCGAGCGATCCCCCTTGTACATGGCCCGAATCTGGGGCACGGCGATATGGCTCTCGTCGATAAACATCAGGTAGTCGTCGGGAAAGTAGTCGAGCAGCGTGGGCGGCGGCTCTCCGGCGTTGCGTCCGGTCAGATGGCGCGAATAATTTTCGATGCCGTTGCAGTACCCCAGCTCCTGGATCATCTCCAGATCGAAGCGCGTGCGCTCTTCTACCCGCTGGGCTTCAATCAGCTTGCTTTCGGTGCGGAAGTAATCCACGCGCAACTTGAGTTCGTCCAAAATGGTCTGCATGGCGCGCTGAATCGTCTGCCGGGTGGTCACATAGTGACTGGCCGGGAAAACGGAGATCGCCTTCACCTCGCGCAGCGCTATGCCGCGCAGAGGATCGATCTCTTGGATGGCATCCACCGTATCCCCGAAAAAATCGATCCTCAGGGCCTGGCTCTCCTCATAGGCCGGAAAGATTTCGACGCGGTCGCCCCGCACCCGGAATGTGCCGCGGTGAAAATCCATGTCATTGCGCTGGTAGTGCATGGCCACCAGATCGCGCAGCAGCTTTTCCCTTGAAAGTTCCATGTCCTTTTGCACTTCGACGCGCATGGCCAGATAATCTTCGGGCGCGCCCAGGCCGAAGATGCACGAAACGCTGGCCACGACCAGAACATCCCGGCGCGAGAGCACCGAGCGGGTGGCGGAGTGGCGCATCTTATCGATGAGGTCGTTGATGGACGAGTCTTTCTGGATATAGGTGTCGCTGCTCGGGATGTAGGCTTCGGGCTGATAATAATCGTAATAACTGACAAAATACTCCACCGCATTTTCAGGAAAGAGCTGCTTGAACTCATGGTACAACTGGGCGGCCAGGGTCTTGTTGGGCGCGATCACCAGCGTGGGCCGATCCATGGCGGCAATCACGTGGGCCATGGTGAAGGTCTTGCCCGACCCGGTGACCCCCATCAGCACCTGATCCTTGAGCCGGTTTTGCAGCCCCTGACATAACCGTTCCACGGCTTCGGGTTGATCCCCCCGGGGAATGAAGCTGGAACTGAGTTTGAAAGACGGCATAATTATTCCTGAGCCGGCCACGCCGGCCATTCAAGTCGACAGTGATGCTCTGGGCTTACAGCGACATCAAAGATAGGATTTATTGCTTGCCGATCAAGGCAACGCACATGGCCGCCATCCCTTCGCCGGCCCCCACTTCCCCCAGCCCTTCGGTGGTCGTGGCCTTGATGTTGATCCGATCCGCTGAAACCTGCATGGCCCGGGCCATGGTCTGTTGCATGGCCTCCCGGTGGGGCGCAAGCTTCGGCGCCTGGGCAAACACGGTGGCATCCATATTGATGAGCAGGTAGCCGCGTTCGCGCACCAGTTCATAGGTTCGTCGAAGCAACTCGATGCTGTAGATGTTCTTATAGCGCGCATCGGAATCGGGGAAATGATGCCCGATGTCCGCCAAACCAGCCGCGCCCAGCAAAGCGTCACAGGCGGCATGCACCAGGACATCGGCATCCGAATGGCCGAGCAATCCTTTTTCGAAAGGAATCGTGATCCCGCCCAAAACCAGCGGGCGTCCCGCGACCAGGCGGTGCACATCGTAACCTGTGCCTATGCGCATTTAAGCCTCACTTCATCGATGGGTAGGAACACCGTTATCGACACTATATCTTTTCTGTTTTTGGAAGCGCAACCGGCCGTGCGGGCCGTGGTTGGGTCTCCGGGTGGGGCTGCGCATGCCGGATGCCCGTCACCGCGAAGGCTTTCAGCGGTTGACTTTTCCCCTTGGCATGCACGGGATCGCGCAGGTTGGTGATAAACTCGTTCTGAGCCAGAAACTGAGTGAATTCGGAAATTACGATTTCACCGGGCAACGCGGCTGCGCATAACCGCGCGGCCAGATTGACGGCGTCGCCGACCACCGAATAGCTCATGGTTCGGCTCGAGCCCAAATAGCCGGCAACCACCGGGCCAGTGTTGATGCCGATGCCGACCTCGATGGGCAGTTGGCCTCGGGAAGCGCGATCGAAATTAAATGCTTCCATGGCACGCTGAATATCCAGGGCGGCCCGGATCGACCGGGCGCAATCGTCCTGGTGACTGACCGGCGCGCCCCAGAGCACCATCATGCCGTCACCCATGAATTTATCCACGGTGCCTTCATGGCGGAAAACGATTTCAACCACAACTTCGTAATAAGCGTTGAGCATCTGCAGAATGGAGGAGGCCTCGGCATTGCTGCTCAACGTCGTGAAGCCGCGGATATCGGTGAACATCACGGTGACCAAACGGCTCTCCCCCCCCTGCTGGACCGTCAACTGTCCATTGACCACCATTTCGGCCAAATCGGGGGAAAGCAGGCGACGAAAGTTCTCGCGGGTGGCGGCATCGCGTTCCATCTTCAGGGCCGCCTTTTTGCGTTCATTCATCGTGAATTGCGCATGGGAGCCGAAAATGGCAAAAAGACACAAGACGATGATCCGTCCCCAGATGTCATTCAGTTCGACGCCAAGCATTTTTTCAAAAAAATTATCGTAGGACAGGAAGAGCGAAAGAAAAGAATCGAGCAACCAGTATATGACGGCGAGCCCGAAGCCGATCAGGACCATGTGGTCGGTGATCACGGTACGATTGACTTGGTTCACGGAAGGCTTGCGTTTGTGCCCTTCAACGGCCATCTGGTTATGCTCGCATCCCTTAAAAATCCGAATATTGCAGCCAGTGCGGCAACAGCCGGCTGATGATTGAGAGAAGCAAAAAATACACCGGCACACCCATTTTTTCAAGCACGATGTCTATCGGACGGCACCGCCGCAAGCCCGCGACGATTGGCCGCTCAGATTCCTGAATGATCCGTTTTTACTAAAATAACGGCAAGTAACATCTGCCCGGGGGTGAAATTGGCTTGACAAAGGGCTCTCTTTATTGCGAAAAAAGACCATTCACATACCTAATTTAAATGCACGCAGTTTCGCGATGATGGTAAGGAGAGTTGCCTTGGCCGCGCCGGATGAAATCCGATCCACTGAAAAGCTTCTTGCACTGATCCGCAATCCCAATCCCAATCCCAACCCGCAGCCTGAAGCCTCTCAGACCGAAGAAAATGCCAAACCCGCAAAAATCAAAAAACGCCCGTGGCTGACCCAGGGCCCTGGTGCTCCCAAAAAATATACCATCGGCGTCGATATCGGACACACCTATATCAAGCTGGCCAAGACCGAACGCTTGTCCGATAAGAGTTACGAACTGCTGGATTACATCGACATCCCTCTCAACACCCAGGCATCCCTGCGAGACCCAAAATTTCTGGAGCATTTGAAATCCGGTTTGGACCAGATCATGGGCGACGGACCGAAATGCGATATCTGGAGCGCCATCCCCTCGGCCAAGGTGGAAACCCGCTCCTTGCGCATTCCCAAACTGACCCGCAAGCAGATTCCCAATGCCATCTATTGGACCTTCACCAAGAAGGTCGCCTTCGACGACAAAGAAGAGATCCTCGACTATGAAACCATCGGCGAAATTGTCGAGGGGGGGGCCAAGAAAATCGAAATCATGGCCTTTAAAACTCCCAAGACCGAAGTGGCCGATCTGAAATGGGCTTTCGACCAAATCGGCTACCCGCTCAAGGGGATCACCATAGTTCCCTTTGCCGTGCAGAATCTGTTTCGCACACAGATCATCACCCAGGAAGAGCAGGATGCCTGTTGCCTTTTTGTCGGCCGTGACTGGTCGCGCATCGCCATTTACAGCAACGGGAACCTGATCTTATCGAGGGGGATCAAGGCGGGCATGCGCAGCATGGTGGAAGCCATCAATGCGGCCATGCTGAACCTGGACGGCCGACTCGAATCCGACGAAGCCGACTCCGAAAGCGGCCGGGCGTCATCCGGGCAACGCATCGTACCCATCCAGCCTGCCGCCCAGCGGATCTTCTTCGACTTTGTTGCGCCACCCCAAGCCAAGCAAAGCGCTAACAAAGAGGCGGCCTATGATCCGGCCCAAGTTTTTCAAATGCTCTTGCCGGCCCTGGAGCGCCTGCTCAGGCAAGTGGATCGCACCTTCGAGCACTACGCCCAGAATTTTCACCGCGAAGGCGTCCGTCGAATTTACCTTTCGGGGCAGATAACCGCCAACCCGACGCTCGTGAACTACATCGGGCGCCAGTTGGATATGCCCATCGAGGTGATGAATCCTTTTACACCGGATACGCCTTTTGTCCGGCCCGTCAATATCCCCGAAACACAGGCGGAAAGAGAAAGCTTCGTCCCGGCCATCGGCTTGGCGCTCTCCAACAATACCCGGACGCCCAATGTACTCTTCACGCATCAGGACCGGGACAAGCAAGAAGATATCCGGCGCATCAACCTGCAGATTTTAACCGGGTGCATGCTCTGTCTCATTGCTTTGATCGGCATCTTCTCGTGGCAGGAGCGACGCCTGGATGCCAAGCGTGGTCAACTCGACAAATTGAACCAACAGCTTCTGGCATTCAATCCCACAGCGGAAAAAGAGACCTTGCTGGCCCTCTATGCCCAGAATAAAAGCAAACACCAGGCCTACCAGGATATTGCCCGACGATACGC
>JAKAFO010000509.1 GCA_021819735.1 Deltaproteobacteria bacterium | reverse complement strand
CAGGGTCTCTGCCAGGGCTTGCAGCAAGGCCGGTGTCAGATGCCGGCGTGCGCCGCGCTCTTCGCGCATCGCCGTCAGGTCCTGGACGAAGATTTCGGGCATGGCCCGCTGATCCACCCGTTCGAACAGGCTGATCTTGCGAAACTTGCCGTTCTGGGCATTGTACGCCGACTGCAACGAGGGCGTGGCCGATCCCAGGATGGCCGCGGCCCCTTGCTGCCGGGCGCGCATGACGGCCAGGTCCCGGGCATGGTAGCGCAGCGCGCCTTCTTGCTTGTACGAGTCGTCATGCTCTTCATCCACGATGATCAGGCCGATTTTGGCAAAAGGGGCAAAGATGGCCGAGCGCGCCCCCACGGCGATGGCGGCCTCCCCGGCCAGGATGCGCTGCCACTGGTCCAGGCGTTCGCCATCGGACAGGCCGCTGTGCAGCAGGGCCACGCGCTCGCCGAAGCGCGCCCGGAAAGCGCGTTCGGTCTGGGAGATCAAAGCGATCTCGGGCACCAGCACCAGCACGGATAGCTCCTGGGCCAAGGCCCGGGCGGCCATCTGCAAGTACACTTCGGTTTTGCCCGAGCCGGTGACCCCGGCCAGCAAAAAGGTTTGGTAGCCTTGTCCCAACTGCGCGGCCATGGTCTCCACCGCGGCCGTTTGCTCGGGCGTCAGCGGCGGGGGTTGATCGGGAGCGATCGGCGCTCCCAGCGGATCGCGATAGACGGCGCGCAGCTCCACCACCGCCTGACCGTCCCGGACCATGTTGCGCACCAGCGTGGCGGCGGTGGGAATGGCGGCGCGCAAGTTTTCCATGGCCACGGGGCCCTGGGCTTGCAGCATCTGCCAGACGGCCTGACGGGCAGGTGACAAGCGGGACACGTCGCTGAACGCGGGATGGGGACCAACATAGCGCACGCTCTTGGCGCGCGTGCCGCCGCCGGCCAGACGCTCCCGGCGCACGATCCAACCCTTTTTCTCCCAGGCGCTCAAGACATTGGGGGCAAAGGCGCGCCCGGCCAAACGGCGTAACGCGCCACGGCTGCAAGGCCCCTGCGCCAGGCGCTCGAACATGCGCTGCTCCCAGGGCGCCATGGCGGAACGGGCCGTCGCCAGGGTGGGGTCTTCTGTTTCAGCCAGTTCATAACCGATTTCATCGGCCAGATTGATACCCGATGGCAGGGCGGTTTGCAGCACTTCCCCCAAGGGATGCATGTAGTAATCGGCGACCCATTTGAAAAAGGAGAGCATGACCTCGGGGAACAGGGAGCGCTCGTCCAGAACGGCCACGATATTCTTGAGCCCGGCCTGGGGGGCCTGGCGCGCCTCGCCGAGGATATATCCGGTAACGCGGCGGCGGCCGAACGGCACCAGCACCCGCTTGCCGGGAGCGACCGCCGGCCACAGCTCCGGGTCAACCCGGTAGGTAAAAGTGGAGAAAACCGGCAGACAGACGGCCACATCGATCAAATGAGGGAATTCTTCTGGAGGGCAAGGGAATGTCGCTGGGGAAGTTGCCAAGTTCGATTCCGGTGATGATCGAAATTAAAGTTCTGGAATGGGTTGCCGATAATCGTGTTAGCAAAAGATTGCAGCCGGTTAAAAGAACTGCTATGGTCCTTCGTAACGATGGTTCATGACAGCATTCCAGATAAACCCAAGCTGCTTCGAAGCCCAATAGACGGACCGTTCAAAAAAGGAGACTATATGCATAGTTTAGGCAAACATTCCATCGTTCTTTTGCTGATCGCGGCGCTGCTCCTACCGACCTGCGCTGCCATGGCCCAGCCCAGTGAAGAGATCAAAGACAAGCAGATTGCGGCGGGCAGCATGGCCGCCGACGGCTTGCTATGCCGTCCCCTGGGAATCGTCGCCATCGTGGGAGGATTCGGTTTATTCGTCATCTCCTCGCCTTTCTCGGCCCTGGGCGGGAATATCGGCGAAGCGTGGGGCACCCTGGTGGAATGGCCCGCCAAATGGACCTTCGTCCGACCGCTGGGCGACTTCGATTAATCCCGCAAGCCGGAGCATTTTGAAATTATAGAGGGGGTGGGCTCGGCCCACCCCCTCTTCTTTTACCACGCTTTGGCGACTTGCGGCCTTCAGCCCGCCTGGCGCTCGGACATGGGTACGTAATGGGTTTCGGTCGGCCCCGTATAGATCTGCCGGGGACGGCTGATGCGCCAGGCCGGATCGTCGATGCTCTCTTTCCATTGGGCGATCCAGCCGGGCAGACGGCCGATGGCGAACATCACGGTGAACATGTTGGTGGGAATGCCGATGGCCCGCAGCACGATGCCGCTGTAAAAGTCCACATTGGGGTAAAGGTTGTGGTCGATGAAATATGCGTCTTTCACGGCCACCTCCTCCAACTCCTTGGCGATATCCAGCAAGGGGTCCTTGATTTTCAGGGCCGCCAGCAGATTGTCGCACATGCGCTTCATGATCTTGGCGCGGGGATCGTAGGTTTTGTACACGCGATGACCGAAGCCCATCAGCCGGAAGGGATCGTTTTTATCCTTGGCCCGGGCCACGGCCTTGCGATAATCGCCGCCGCCGCGATAAATCTCGTTGAGCATCTCGATCACGGCCTGATTGGCGCCGCCATGCAGC
>JAKAFO010000508.1 GCA_021819735.1 Deltaproteobacteria bacterium | reverse complement strand
TGCCTTTGACCACATCCGCCACCACCGTGGTGCCCGTGGCCGGTGCCTTGAAGCGCACGACCGATCCGGGGCCGGCGCTCAGGCCTTTTTCACGACAGGTGCCGTCGTAGCGCGGTTTGTCGCCGGTGGCCCGGGCCTTTTCGCGCATGGCCTCGATCTGCTCCGGCGTGCAGGTGCAGTGATAGGCATGGCCCGCGGCCACCAGCCGGTCGATGTGGGCGTTGTAGATATCGAGGCGTTGGCTTTGAAAGAAGGGTCCTTCGTCCCAGTCGATCTCCAGCCAGCGCAAAGCGTCGAAGATGGCCTGGACCGACGGTTCGGTGGAACGCACCTGGTCGGTATCCTCGATGCGCAGGATGAAGCATCCGCCCATATGGCGGGCATACAGCCAGTTGAACAGTGCGGTGCGCGCCCCCCCCACGTGCAGGTAGCCGGTCGGACTGGGGGCAAAGCGGGTTCGTACGGAGGTCATTGATTTTATGTCCTTTTTATGTAATTTACTTTTAACTTAAGCATGAGTAAGGCGAACTAGTCAAATAGGCCGACCAAAGAAATTAGATGGGCTGGTGTCGGTGCATTCGGATTCGCCCCACCACCTTGCCTGCGGGTGGTGTCATCCACGCCCCCCGCTTGCCTTTGCCAATGGTGTAAATAGGCTACGCCCGCTAAAAAGGGCAACCGGAGAAGGATGCTCTCATAGCATATCGCCGATGGGGTCACAAGCGGCGGGCGCGGGCCCTGGGATAAAACTCCTTGACAAGCCGCTCTAATTTAACTACTAGATGCTTTCGCCTACGGTGGTGAAGGTAATAAATCTAATTAAATAACAAGTAGTTATAGTTTGGAGATGACTCATGGGCTTACCAAAGCATAGGATTTCCAAGTCAAGACGCGACAAGCGGCGCACCCACCAGAAAAAAGAGGTTCCCAATCTGTCCACCTGCCCGGAATGCGGTGAAGCGATCCAGTCGCACCATGCCTGCGCCAGTTGCGGCGCATACAAAGGCCGGACGGCCGTTGAGACCGAAAAAGAATAATTTCGGACATAAGCTCTATATTATAAGGACGCGTCATCGATGAATGAGAACGCATACCGGGGTTTGGATCTCGAGTCCCGCCAGATGGTCGTGGACACGGTCCGACAGTTGCGCAAGAAGCTGTTAACCAAAGAAAATATTCTGGAGTGGGACAAGGTCGAAATTTTCCCCGAAGCCGAAATTCGCGAGATGCTCGGCCCGGAGATCGGCCTGCAGTTGCTGTTCATCCCCGAAGAATTCGGCGGCATGGGCGGCGGTGCCCGGGACTGCTGCAAGGTGGTCCAGGAAATGGCCAAGATCTGCCTGGGTGTGGCCACCGGCTTTTTCGCCATCCAACTGGGGGCCGATCCCATCCTGGTGGGCGCCACCGACGCCCAGAAAGAAAAATGGCTGGGCCGCATCGCCGAGGGTAACTCCCTGGTGGCCTATGCCGTGACCGAGCCGGGGGCCGGCAGCAACCTGGCCTCGCTCAAGACCAAAGCCGTGCCGGTGACCGACGGCGATGGCCGGGTTACCGGATACAAGATTACCGGCAACAAGCAGTTCATCTCCACCGGCGGCTACGCCGACTTCGTGACCGTGCTGGCCGAGGCCCCCGAAGGCCACACCTTCTTCATCGTGGAAAAGGGCGCGCCGGGCTTCAAGCAGCACAAGGGCGAAGAGAAGCACGGCATCCGCGCCTCCAACACCTCGCCGTTGACCTTCGACGATGTCTTCGTGCCTATCGAAAACCTCATCGGCGGCGAGCCGGGCAAGGGCCTCAAGCAATCCAACGTGGTGTTCGGCTACACCCGCCTGATGGTGGCCTCCATGGCCCTGGGCGCGGGTGAGGCGGCCATGGAGATCGCCATTCCGTATGCCAAGGAGCGCATTCAGTTCGGTTCGCCCCTTTCCGAAAAGCAAGGTTACACTCACAAGCTCATCGTGCCCAACGTGGTGCGCCTGGCAGCGGCCGATGCCTACATCGACGAAATCGGCGAACTGCTGGACAGCAAGGAAGAAGACCTGCAGGTGGAAGGCTCCATCGGCAAGCTCTTCACCACCGAGGCGGCCGACCGCGCGGCCAACGATTGCATTCAGGCTTTGGGCGGTTACGGCTACATTCGGGAGTTCGGCGTCGAGAAGATCAAGCGCGACGTGAAGATCACCTGCATTTACGAAGGCACCAGCGAAATCCAGCAGAGCATCATCAGCACCTTCCGCTGGAAGAGCAGCCGCAAGAGCAAGGGCGAGTTCTACGGCCGCGTGGCCGCGGAGATGGAGCGCCTGGGCGTCGAAGTGCCCGATGCGGGCTGCCGTTTTTACGCCCTGGCGGCCCGGGCCTTGAACCGCACCATCGATCTGGCCCACAACAACCGGCTCACCCGCCAGCAGACCATCATGTTCGCCCTGGCCGACATGATGACCTATGTCGAAGTGGGCGCGGCCCTGGCGCGCAAGGCGGTTAAGCTGACCCAGGCCCAGGCGGCCGACGCCGAAAAATATCGGGCCATGGCACGGGTCTTTGCCGGCGAAGTGACCCAACTGGTCGGTGAGAATGCCTTGAAGATCGCCACCAGCGGCGATCTGGAA
>JAKAFO010000174.1 GCA_021819735.1 Deltaproteobacteria bacterium | reverse complement strand
CTTCTGCCGCTTCTCGGCGGTGGGCATCCTCAACACGCTGCTGCACCTGTTCTTCTTCAGCGCCATTTACTTTCTGGGGGCGCACTACCTACTCTGCCAGGCCATCGCTTTTCTGTGCGTCAACCTGATCACCTTTTACATCAACCGCACCTGGACCTTCGGCAGCATCGATCCCCGGGTGGGCGAGCAGTTGCAGCTCTATCTGCTGACGCGCGCCATCACGCTGGCGGCCACCCTGGTGCAGACCCTCGTGCTGGTCGAGTGGGTGGGGCTTTCCCCCTTGCTCTGCCAGATAACGGCCGTGGTCATCAACGTCAGCCTCAATTTTCTCTTCTCCCAGATTTTCGTCTTCCAGTCCGTGCCTCAGGACCTGGCGCACTACCTGTACTTCGCGCTCATCGATCTGGATCGCTTGCGCGATGCCCCGCCATGCACCGTCTACTACCTCGTGCCGATCTTCCATGAACACAACCGGCTCTATCCGCGCTCCATCGGCAATCCGCACGGCGAAGATTTCGTGCGCGTCAAGGTCGAACAACTGGAGGCCTTGAGCACCCACACGCCCCAATTTCAATGGCGCCTGATTTTCATCGACGACGGCGACCGGGACCGCCACTCCGGCTGCCTCGTGCACGAGCGCGTCCAGGAGCTTTATCCGCACAAATTGGCCGCGGGCCAGATTCGGGTCTGGTTTCTCGATGAACTGGCCCCGGAGATCGCGGCGGCCTCGCGCAAGGGCGGGGCCGTGATCACGGCCTTGCGCCATTTAGAGACCCTCGGCCCCCAACCCTCGGATATCGTGATCTACACCGACGCCGACATCTCCTCGGATCTGCGCCTGTCCGGCAGCCTCATCGCGTCGCTCCTGACCGGTGCCGATCTTAGCCTCTCCAGCCGCTGGCACGACGGCGCCACCGTGGTGGACCGCGGCATCAAGCAGAAGATCAGCAGTTGGATCTACAACCTGCTCGTCTACACCCTGCTGGGATTGGATTTCGCCGACACGCAAAACGGCTTCAAGGCCCTGCGCTACGCCACCGTGGTCCGCATCCGGCCCTACCTGCGCGAGATCGGTTTTGCTTTCGATACCGAAATCCTGATGTTGACCGAGCTGTTCGGCGGCAAGATCGAAGAGATCCCCATCTACTGGAAGGACTCGGCCGCCGAAAGCAATGTGAGCATGCTGATGGACCCGCTGAAGGCCATCGGCGGCCTGCTGCGCCAGCGGCGCTATCGCCGCCGGTTGCTGCGTTCCAAGGCGTTGGCAGCCCCTGCAGTGGGTGCCAAGCATCCTGCCCACGACCGATAGAAGCCGTTGTTCGGCGAGGTGGCGGTCTGGGGAAGGCAACCCGCCAGAATTTGCGCAAGCGCTTAGAAGCTTGTTAAATCAGGATTATAGATGGAGCACGTCGCGGCAAAAGGTCATAAACGGCAGCACCCGGATGCCTTGGGTTTCATAATCTTTTTCTCCCCGGTGGACCTGGTAGAATTGCGGAATTTTCGTACGCTCCTTGAAATAGAAACAGGATGGGTTGACCGCTTTTTCCCCGGTTTTACACTCCACGGCGAAAAGCGGTTTGTTGTCCCGCAACACTACAAAATCCACTTCACGCTTGTCGATATCCCGTAGAAAGCGCAGATCCATGCAATATCCCTGGGTGTCCTCCACAAAGTGGCAGTATTTGAGCAAGTGGGAGGCCACCAGGTTTTCAAAGCGGGGACCCGATTCCGGTACCATGGACCAGTCCCACAAATACATTTTCTGCTCTTTTTTGACCGCTCTGATTTTGGGAGCGCCGAACGGCGGGATTCGAAAGCAGACATACATTCTTTCGAAAATACGAATCCAACGCTCAACGGTTTCATGGGCGACCTGTAACGATTCCTTAAGACTTTTAACCGAAAGCGGAGAGCCAACGCGCTCGGGGAGTGCTTCAACCAGCAACTCCAGCAGGCTGATCTCTTTGACATGCTCCAACTCGCGAACATCGTCATAGATCACGCGCTGAAGCCGCTCCCTTTGCCAGCGCCTCCAAAATTTCTCTTCCGCGCGCAACAACGGTTCCGGGAAACCGCCGAACCGCATCAAGCAATCCAATTGCTCCTTGGCCGGCACATCGGTCATTTCGGCCAGGGAAAAGGGGTGCAACCGGTAGAAGTGGTATCGACCCTGAAGCGAATCGCCGCCCTTGCTGTAGTAATCGAGACGAGCCGATCCGGTGACGATAAAAGATGTCCGAGATCTTCTGGTATCGAAAAAGCCTTTGACCAGATTGCGCCACTTGGCGAATTTGTGAATCTCATCCAAAACGATGCAGGATTGATCCGGTGGCAACTCGCCTCTAATCAATTTTTGGCGCGCGGCGATATCGTCCCAATTCAGGTAGGCGGGGTGCGGCTCGGTCGAGGGCGAGAGAAAAGAGAACGCAAAAGTTGTCTTGCCTACCTGGCGTGGGCCGCCGATGAAAACCATGCGTCGCTTCAGGTCCTCCGCGACACTTGCGTGGATATAGCGCTGATGAATGTGCATGAACGTAATCACCCCTATCCGATTTTGATCGCGAGTAAAATCGAGTGTGGTCGATAATTCACGTTATGCCTGGCCGCTATCGCCATGTCAATTGGATTTCAAGGGTTGTAGGACTTCCCCATCCGCGCCACCTTAAGGCCATCGAAGGTATACCCATGAGCCTGTGCGTTAAAATTGGATCAGCCCATGGTACAAGGCGGTGGCAATGGCCTGGGAACGGCTGGTGCAATTGAGCTTCTTCTTGATGTTGGCCACATGGAAATCCACCACCCGGCGGCTGCAATGCAAAATCATGGAAATCTCCCAGGAGTTTTTGCCCTCCTTGAGCCAGTTGAGCACCTCCTTCTCCCGAGCCGTCAGGAGGAAGGCCTCTCGCCCTTGGCCATTCAAGAGGCGCCGGTATGCCTGGGTTATGAAGGGGGCGATATAGGCCAACATGGTTTCGGTGCGTGGGTCTTTTTCCTCGTTGGGCCAGCCCAACGCCATCTCGGTGCAGGTCATCGTAGCGGTATCCAGGATGCCGTGGGTCCAACCATCGACCATCCCTAAATCCAAAGATAATGCCGCCGCCGGGTAGGGATTTTCGAAGTGTTGATCTACGCGCCGCCAGTGGACCGGCGCAAGGTTGGAGAGAAAAGTGCAGATGGTGGCATCGGTGAGATAGAGCCGGTTTTTCATATAAAGATCCATATATCCGGCTGGATAGCTGACATCCAAAGAATGGATCGTGGCTTGGGGATCGATGAACGCATCAGGAATTTTGGCCTGGGCCAAGGCCGCGTACTCAAAACCGATCAATTCCCCCAAATTCGCCACCAACTGTTTGAGCCCCCCGATGTCATGGCATGACAAGGAGCGCTGGCTCAACGTCAACAAGGCCACCAGATCGTCCACACCCAGAAAACTCTTCAGATCCATGTCCGGCTCCTTGCGCGCCCAGCCACAATCTTAAGAGGTCAAGCAGCGGATTTTTTACGTAGTTCAGCTTCGACTCGTTCCGCCAGAAAAATCTTGAGCAGCGACTGATAGGGAACGTCACGCTTGTTGGCCAGCATCTTCAACTCCTCCAGAAGCGTTTCCGGCAAGCGAATGGAAATAGTCTTCAAAGAGGGTTTGAGATGGGCCAGCGTGACCTTTTGGGCTTTCTTCCAATCGATATAATCGGTGGAATCGTGCTTTTCCCAAAAGGCGCGTTCTTGAGCTTCGTTCTCGAATTTTAATTTATTCGGTCTCATGTTGTCGATAAGCCCTCCTTTCCTTGCTACTCATGTCCCGAGCCGAGATGACGCGGATCAACCCTTCACGCAGGGTGAACACCACGAAGAGCGGCCGGTTGAGGTTTGTCCGGCCCAATGCATAATATCGATTCTCGTGTGCTGAATGCAGCACATCATCGGCCACCACCAGGGGCTGATTGAAAAAGATTTGCTCGCATTCCGCCGGAGAGACGCCATGCTTGACCCGGTTCTTATCGATGTTGCCGTCGTCCCATTCAAAGCCGGTCGCTTGGAGAAGTTTGTTTAGATCCATGCTTCCCGTATATTGTTATGATATACAAGTGTCAAGGCGGAATCCCGTGCTGGAAACCAGCGGGTGCCCACCTTCGGCGCAAAGCGCCGCCGATTTGCGCATGCTGTGCAATTACGTTTTGGTTTTGTTTTCCGTGAAGGTAAGAGCCAAAAAGGGCAATGCGTCGCAATCTGAAACGGGTCTGCAACTCATGGCGTTTCGAAGGTACTAAACCTTAGTCAGTCAGCATGTCCACCGCGCGTAACCGATTGAAACTAGGGTTTAAGAAACAGTCAGGGGGCCATGGGGCAAAGGCGAACAACGGGGCTCTTGGTACTTCTTCTACGGTCTACCGATAAGCCTTCTTCCAAGGTGCCAGCCGGGTGCGGCGGGCGTCGGCCAGGGCCAGGCGGAAGGTGTTTACGGCCAGTTCGGCGCAGTGGAACTCTTCCGGTAACAAGCTTTGCAGGTAGGCGGCCACCTGCTGGGGGGTGATCTGCAGCGCCTTGGTCAAGGTTTGACCCTCGGCCAGGTCGATGAGCGCATTGACGCAGGCATTGGTGTGGATGCATCCGTTCAGGGTGTACGCGATGTTCTGGATCGTCTCTCCCTTGAGGATAACGAAAATTTCCACGGAATCGCCGCACTCGCGGGTCTTTTGGCCGCGGCCGTCGGCCTGTTGCAACCGTTCGTGGCGGTCGCTGCGGAAGGCGCACTCCAGAAAGCGGATGGCATGGGACTGCCAGAGGTCGGGCGGGTCTGTATTCATTTCGGTTTCTCGCTCTGTTGGCCGTTGGTTGTCGGCCGCTGCAGGTCGATGACTGTGATCTCCGGGGCGGCGAAGACGCGCAACGGCGGCCCCCAGGTGCCGGTGCCCGGGCTGACGTAGAGATGGGCCGCGGGCGCGACGGCGTACAGGCCTTTGGTAAAGGGATAAAGCATTTTAATCACGAGGCCGAAGGGAAAGATCTGGCCGTTGTGGACATGCCCCGAGAGCTGCAGGTCGAACCGGTGCTGGCCGTCGCTACGCACCAGGGGCCGGTGCTTGAGCAGGATGGCGAGTTGGTCCGGCGGTATTTGGGCCAGGAGTTCGGGTTCGGAAAGCCCTTCGGCGGTTCGGCCGGCCGGGTCGTCGAGGCCGGCGATGGCGATGCCCTCCCGGGGGGCGGCATAGGCGCCGCGCAGCAGGTGATAGCCCGCCGCTTGGATGAACCGGGCTGCCTCGGATAGGCCCGTGTAGAATTCGTGGTTGCCCAGGATGGCATATTTGCCCATGGTCGCGGGAAGGGCGTTGAACAACCGGGCCACCTCGACGCTGTCGTCCAACGGACCGTCGAGCAGGTCGCCGGTGCACACCAGGATGTCCGGCTTGGCTTCGGTGATCGCCTTCAGAATCCGCTCCAGGCGGCCGGGATAGAGCATGGGGCCTAGGTGCAGATCGCTGATCTGGACGATACGCACCCGCGCCAGGGACTCCGGCAGCTTGGGACAGGCGATGGCGACATGCGTGACCCCCACAAAATGCGCGGCGAGGGCGCCGTAAACGGTCAGTAGCCCGGCAATGGCGGCCACCAGCATCAGGTTGTGGCGCCGCATGAGCATGTAGTCGCTCCAATCGACCTCGAGCAGCCGCTGCAGCCCGCCGACGATCAGGTGGTAGGTGTCCACCGGAATGGCGATGCAAACGAAAAGAAAGAGATAGCCCATCCACACATAACCCACCCAGGTGAGCAGCAGGCCGAACAGCGAGTGCCCTTGGCTTTCCAGCAACCGGGCCAGGATGGGCGCCAGCATCAAAAATACCAGCACGACCAGCAGCAGGATGTAACTCAACCCTTCCAGATAGAGCGATCGGCGCACCTTGATCAGGACGTAGAGGTGCAGCGTGCCGTAAAGGCAAAGGAAAACCGCTAAAAACACGAGCCAGCGAAACAGGCTCCCCATGCTTTGCATCTCCGATCCAATGTAGCGACGCGCAACCATTCTGGCGGGAAACCGCGGCAGGGGATGGGTTTGTCGCGTCCTGGGGAATGGCTGCTATTGTATCGACATTATTCCGCGTTTGTTTAATCTATTTCGCTCTCAAAATAAAGCATCGCTCTTCAAGGCTCGGGCGGGCGCATGAACTCCCGCAGCACGATGGTGGCGTAGGCGCCCGGCGGCAGGGTAAAAGTGAAGCACAGCCCCTGTTCGTCCGGCTGCACGGTCAGATCCTCCAGGTTCAGGATCGCCCGGCGCCGCGACCCCGGCGCCTTGAGCCGCTTGAAGTCGTCGGTGGTCAAGGCAAAGGCCGTCAGCAGGGCGGTTTCATGTTCGCCGGCCGCATCGGCGGCGGCCATCATTTTAGGCCCGAAAATCGGACCGGTGTAGGTGATGGCGCCCTGGGCGAAGCGCGCAGCGGCTTCGGCCAGATCTTCGACCACGAACAGTCCGCCGGTGTCGGTTTTCTGGGCCACATCTCCCAACAGCAACGTGCGGTACTCGCCGCGGGTCATGCGTTGGGCCAGCCACAAATTGAACAGGCCGCTCTGCAGGGCCGAAACGAGCAGTTCGTCCTGCTTGCCGTGCACCGGCCGCCGCCGTTGCAGCAACTGAAAGGCGCGGTCGATATTGGCCAGGTTGAAGCCGAAACGCTGTTCGCCGTAAAAATTGGGCAGACCGCGTTGGCGCAGGGCCTGGGCCATGGCCTGGGCCGGCGCCAGGGCCGCCGCGGTCACCTCGGTCAGCACGATGCGGAAGCGGTTGGCGGCCACGTGGCCGGTTTTGATCTTGTTGCGGTGGCGCTTGAGATCGAGGATTTCAAACGGCAGGTCTGCCAGACGGGCCGCTGCCTCTTCGAGGCTCTGGCTCATGGGCAGCAGCAGGGAAAAGGTCTGGGTGGTGACGGCCTGTTTGTCCTTGCGGCCGCCCCAGCCCACATCCATGCTTTTCAGCCCGAAACAGCGGGCCAGTTCGGCGGCCACGTCGGCCGTGTTCCACAGCTTGCGCCGCAGGGTGACGAAGAGATGCTCGCCCTCGCCGCAGGCCGCATACGGCAGGATCTCTTCCACCTGGAAATGCTCGGGCGTGGCCTTGATGGCGCCGCCGATGCCGGGTAGATCGGCACAGACGTAAGGCGGTTGCGCAATGGCTTGTTTTAACGTTTCGGCGCGGGTGTCTTTGGCTTCGAGTTCCATTATCTTAACCCTCCGATAAAATCGCCAACCGCCGCGACGCCCTTTTCTTCCACCACCCGGATCGTTTGCGTCCCGATCACGGCGATCTCCACCTGGCCGGTGAGAAAGTCGATGTCGGCCCTGTCTTTGACGCCGAAACCCAGGGCCAGCGGCAGGCGGGTGGCCTGGCGGCAGCGCGCCAGGTAGTGGCGCAGCTCCTGAGAAAAAGCGGTCTGCTGGCCCGTGACCCCTTTGCGGGCCACACAGTAGACAAAGCCGCGGGCGTGTTCCGCGATCTGGCGCATGCGCTCATCGGGCGAGGTGGGGGCGAAGATGAAGATCGGCGCCAGGCCATGGGTTTGCATGGCCTGCAAATACTCCCGGCCCTCTTCGGGGGGCAGGTCCGGCACGATGGCGCCGCGCAGGTTGCCCTGGGCCATGGTCTGGGCAAAGGCCGGCACGCCATACTTGAAGAGGATATTGTAGTAGGTCATCAGCAGGAAAGGGATCGGAAACTCCCGGGCCGCCCGTCGGGCAAAATCCAGGCAGGCGGCCACCGTGGTGCCTGTGGCCAGGGAAGCCTGGTTGGCCTTGAGGATCACCGGGCCGTCGGCGATGGGTTCCGAAAAAGGGATTTGCAGCTCCATCAGATCCACGCCGGCCGCCACCATGGCCCGCACGATCTCGAAGGAGGCCTCCAGGGAAGGGTAGCCGATGACGATGTGGGTCATTAAAAGGATTTTCTTCTCTTCCAACCGCTTGCGTATGTATGCTTCCAACATGGGAGATCCTTTCTATCTTTGCTTATACTGCTCCGCCTTGCCGCATATGAACGCTTTCCACTCCGGATCGTCGAAGGCATCCGCCACGGTGAAGATATCCTTGTCGCCGCGGCCCGACTGGTTGATGACGATGATCTGGTCGGGCTTCATCAGCGGCGCTTCCTTGAAGGCCTGGGCAAAGGCGTGGGCCGATTCCAGGGCCGGGATCAAGCCTTCCAGGCGCATGCTCAGGGCCAGGGCCGCCACCACCTCGTCGTCGGTGGCGGCTTCGAAGCGCACCCGGCCGTTCTCCTTGAAATGGGCCAGGATGGGTGAAACCCCCACGTAATCCAGGCCGGCCGAGATGCTGTGGGTCTCGCGCATCTGACCGTCGCCATCCTGGAGAAAGTAGGTCTTGTAGCCCTGGGCCACGCCGATGCTGGCGTCGTCGGACTTGAGCCGCGATGCATGCCGCCCGCTCGAAAGCCCCTTGCCGCCAGCCTCCACGCCCACCAGGGTGACGGGGTCGTTGAAAAATCCCGAGAAAACGCCCATGGCGTTGGAGCCGCCGCCCACGCAGGCATAGACCCGATCGGGCAGCCGGCCCTCCTGTTCCAGGATCTGGCGGCGGGCCTCCTGGCCGATGATGGATTGGAAGTAGGTGACCATCTCCGGGAAAGGGTGGGGGCCGCAGGCCGTGCCCAGCACGTAGTGGGTGGTGTCCATGTTGCCCACCCAGTCGCGGAAGGCTTCGTTGATGGCGTCCTTTAGAATGCGCGTGCCGTCGCGCACCGGCACCACCGTGGCGCCCAGGCGCTGCATCCAGAAGACATTGGGCCGCTGGCGCAGCACATCCACCTCGCCCATGTAGATGGTGCAGGCAAAGCCGAAGCGGGCCGCCATGGTGGCCGTGGCCACGCCGTGCTGGCCGGCGCCGGTTTCGGCGATCACGCGGCTCTTGCCCATGCGCCGCACCAGGAGCCCCTGGCCCATGACGTTGTTGGCCTTGTGGGCACCGGTGTGGTTGAGGTCCTCGCGCTTGATGTAGATCTTGGCGCCGCCGAAGTGCTTGGTGAGCCGCTCGGCGAACGTCAGCGGTGTGGGCCGTCCCGAGTAGTTGGCCATCAGGTTGACGTACGACGGCCAGAAGCCGGGATCGGCCTTGGCCGCCTCGAAGGCCGCCTCCAGTTCGTCGAAGGTGGCGGTCAGAATTTCGGGGACGAAGGCGCCGCCGAAACGGTCGTAGTATCCGCGTTTATGCATATCCGGTTCCTCCGATGGTTTGCGTGAAGACGAATCGATCGGTGCGGCACCACAGCTCGGAAAAGACGCCGCAGGGGGTTTGGGCAAAGGTCAGCCAGCGCTGGACGGCCAGCAGCGGGGTGTGGGGCGCCACGTGCAGATGGCGGGCCTGGTCGGCGTCGGCGGCTGCGATGCGGAAACTCTGCCGGCCGCCCGAGGGTCGCAGGTAATACTGCTCTTCGGCGATGGCCGAGAGCGACCGGCCTTCCAGGTCCAGGCGGTGGATGCCGTCGAAAAGGGCGGCATGCAGGTAGAGGGCCTCCAGGAGCACCGGTGTGCCCGCCACGCGGGTCAGGCGTGAAAAACAGTAGGCCGACTGCCCGTTGAAGGGGTTCTCGGACGCGCCGGCCACCTTCTTCAAATCGATCGGCGTCAGCAGGCGGGTCTCCACGGCCAGGCCTTTTTTGCGGAACGAGGCGCTGGTGCCGTCCAGGGAGAAGAGGTCCACCTCCTGCTGGGGTTCCTGCACGTAGGTGCCCGAGCCGCGGCGGCGGGTGAGCAGCCCCTTGCGGATCAGCAGATCCAGGGCCTGGCGGATGGTCGGCCGCCCCAGGCCGTGGGCCGCCGCGAGCTGGTGCTCCGAGGGGATGCGGCTGCCCGGCGCATATTCCCCTGAGCGGATGCGGGCGCTGAGCAGATCGGCCAACTGGCGGTATAACGGCATCGGGGCGTTGGGGTTGAGCATGGAAGCACCTCATCAAGGATGGCGGCACTATGAGTGAAATTGGTAAAGTTGTCAAGACAAATTATTTTGGTTCATTTGAAGTGGCAGCGGCCGTCCAGTCGTGGTAAACGCTACCCTTAAATTGACGCCAAAAGGAACCATGACCCATGCCGAACAACCTGGCCACCCGAATCCAGATGATTTTGAGCGATGCCTTCACCTTCTTCGTGGGCAATTTCCGCCAAATCGCCACGATGTGCCTTCCATTTTTATTGGGCATCGCCCTGTTCCAGGTGATTCTGGAGCAGGCCTATCCGGCCAGCCCCATGGCTTTCCTGGCCTCGGTGGCCTTGGATGCGGTGATCTATCCCATCTATATGGGTGCCCTGATTCAGTTGATGGCCCGTCGCGCCCGGCAGGAGCGACCGACCAGCAGCGCCCTGATCACTGCCGCAATCCCTCAGTACGGCAGATTTTTATCGCTTAAGATTATGGTGTCGTTCATAATTTTCGTAGGGTTTAGCACTCTGTTGGTACCAGGGATTTGGTTAAGGGAAAGCAATGCCATATTGGGTAACTTTATATTGTTCATTGGCATGGTGGTAGGTATTTGGATATGGGGTCATCTCGCCTTTGCCGAATTCTATTTGGTATTATTTCTCACTAAACCAATGGAATCTATAGATAAAAGTATTAAGTCCACCCACAAACAAATCTCACTGATCATAGCGCTGCTTCTGCTCACCCAGGTTCCTATTCTGATTTTGGGGGTGGCGATGGGGAGTGTCTTTGTAACCCTGATGCCCAATCCGATCTTCCAACTGGCTTTCACGACCGGTCTGGCCACGCTCGAACTGTTCGTACACGTGGTGCTCTTCAGGGCATTCATGGATGTGATGGCGGTTCAGGAGCGGCCGCAGTAA
>JAKAFO010000507.1 GCA_021819735.1 Deltaproteobacteria bacterium | reverse complement strand
GTGCTCAAGAATTACGAAGACAAATTGTTCCAGTATCCGGATACCCTCTGAAACAGGAAGGCCGAAGGTCGACGCCTGACGCAAGTGGTCAGCGTTTCGACCTTCGGCCCGTTCGTCCGGCCGCGATCGACCAGCCCCTTTCAAAGGGGCGTTTTCGTTCAGGCGGTTATGGAAAGCAGTTGGGTTGGCGGAGCAGCCGCTTGGATATCGCGGCCTTCCGAGGGTTTCGCCCGGGAAGGAGGCCGATCATATGAGTGGTTCGGAGCGTGCGATCAAAGCGTATTGTGTTACCGCGGGGCGCGAGACCGCGCCGGCGGCCGAGGCGGATCAAAGCCGGTTGTGCCGGGAGTGCGCCCGGGCGGGCCGTACCTGCTGCCAGGAGCACGATATCTACGTCACCTGGGGCGATTGCCGCCGGATCGGCAGCCACACCCGGCGCAAAGATTTTTACGAGTACCGGCCTTGCAGCGACCTGGCCTATGCCGACCAAGGCGAAGACCCCCTTTGGCAGCAACATGTCTTCCGGCCCGACGGCAGCCGGCGGGTGATCAAGCGCCAGGCCAACGGCGACTGCCTCTTTCTCTCCCCCCAGGGTTGCCAACTGCCGCTGACTGTGCGACCCTTGATCTGCCGCCTCTTTCCCCATGTCTACTCGGCGGCGGGGATCTTCGACGGTTGGGACGAGGAGTGCCCGGCCGCGCGCGTCATCGCCAAGGCGGCCTTGGAGCGCAGCATCGCCGGCGTGGCCCAGGGGGAGGCCGCACGGTGGCATCAATTGCTTTACGACGAGGTTGTCTGGGAGGGGCTCATCGATGAAAGTTGGATTAACCTATGACCTGCGCTCCGATTATCTGAAGGCCGGCTACGGTGAAGAAGAGACGGCCGAGTTCGATCGCGAAGAGACCATCGAGGCCCTGGAAAAGGCGCTCGTCTCCCTGGGATATGCCGTCGAGCGCATCGGCCACATCCGGCACCTGACCCAGCGCCTGGCGGCCGGCGACCGCTGGGACCTGGTCTTCAACATCGCCGAAGGCATGTACGGCATCGGCCGCGAAGCCCAAGTGCCGGCCCTGCTGGACGCCTACGACATTCCGTATACTTTCTCGGACCCGTTGGTCATGGCCCTGACGCTGCACAAGGGCATGACCAAGCGCGTGCTGCGCGATGCCGGCATTGCCACCTGCGATTTTGCCGTGGTGGCCGGGCCGGACGATGTGCGCAGCGTGCACTTCGCGCCGCCCTACTTCATCAAACCGGTGGCCGAAGGCACGGGCAAAGGCGTTTCGCCCGACTCGATCATCCGGCGCCGGGACGATCTGGGCGCGGCCTGCCGCAATCTGATCGTCACCTTCCGCCAGCCGGTGCTGGTCGAGCAATTCCTGCCGGGCCGCGAGTTTACGGTGGCTCTGGTGGGCACCGGCAACGACGCCCGGGTGCTGGGCACCATCGAAGTGCACCTGCTGCAAAACGCCGAACCCGAAGTCTACTCCTACACCAACAAGGAGCAGTGCGAAGAGCGGGTGCGCTACGAGCTGGGCCAACCCCAGAAAGACCCGGTGGTGGCCGAGGCCGAAAAGGTGGCCCTGGACGCCTGGCGTGTTTTGGGCTGCCGCGATGCCGGCCGGGCCGATATCCGTTGCGATGCCGACGGCGCCCCGCAGTTCATGGAGGTCAATCCCCTGGCCGGATTGCATCCCGAGCATTCCGATCTGCCCATCATCTGCACCCATCTGGGCATTCCCTTCGTCCAGCTCATCGAACGCATCATGAATTCGGCGCGCCAGCGCATCCGCCGCGCCCAAAAAGTGGCGGACAAGGGCAACTGAGATGCGCATCGCCGTGGTGCATAATGCCCTGGGCGACCAGAGTTCGCCCGACGAGCAGGACGTGCTGGTGCAGGCCGAAGCGGTCACGGCGGCTTTAGAGCGCCTGGGCCACGCCACCGTGCGCCTGACCTGCGACCTGAATCTGGAAGCCGTAAGGCAGCAACTGGAAGCCGCGCGGCCCGACCTGGTTTTTAACCTGGTGGAGTCCCTGGCCGGCACCGGGCGGCTACTGCATTTTTTTCCTTCCCTGTTGGATGCCCTGCACATGCCCTATGCCGGCGCCTCGGCCGAAGCGCTCTTTCTGACCTCCAACAAAGCCGTGGCCAAGCAGCGCCTTTCGGCCGGCGGCTTGCCCACCCCGGCCTGGGTGGGACCGTGCGACGGCCGCCGGTTGTGCAAGCTGCCGCCGAAGGAGACATGGCCGGCGCGCTGGATCGTCAAATCGGTCTGGGAGCACGCCAGCATCGGTCTGGATGCAAAGGCCCTGGTGGCGGTCGCCGACACCCCCGGCCTGCCCGAGCGGCTGCGCCAGCGGGCGCCCCAACTGGGCGGGCACTGCTTTGCCGAAGCCTTCGTCGAGGGCCGCGAGTTCAATCTTTCGGTCCTGGACGGCCCCCAGGGGCCGCAAGTACTTCCGCCCGCCGAGATCGTCTTCGAAGGCTATGCGGACGACCAGGTCAAGATCGTGGACTATAGCGCCAAATGGGACGAAGCCTCCTATGCCTATCACCACACCCCCCGGCGCTTCGATTTCGGGGCCGAAGACCAGGATCTGCTCCACCGCCTGCAAG
>JAKAFO010000173.1 GCA_021819735.1 Deltaproteobacteria bacterium | reverse complement strand
CATTGGGGTACGATGACGCCAGGCGCTGCACCAGCCGTTCGGCGTTGGCCCGCTCGGCGAAGGCCCCCACCTGGAAAGTAAAGTTGCCCGAGTAGTAATCCAGGGGCACATACTTGGGCGCCTGGCCGGGCGCGGTCTGTTCCACCGGGGCGCCCAGGGCCACGATCTTCACCGGCGCGGTGCCCGGACCGACCACGCCCAACTGCTGGGCCGCCGTGTACGAGAGATCGATAATGCGGCCACGGACGAAGGGCCCGCGGTCGTTGATGCGCACATCCAGCGTGCGGTTGTTGGAAAGGTTGTGCACGCGCACATAGGTGCCCAGGGGCAGGGTCTTGTGGGCCGCGGTGACGCCGTACATGTCGTAGGTTTCGCCGTTGGAGGTCTTGCGGCCGTGAAAGTCGCGGCCATACCAGGAGGCCAATCCTTCTTCTTCGAAATCCCGGGCATGGGCCAGGGGTTGGTACCATTCGCCATAGACGCGGTAGGGCTTGGGTTGCCCGGGAACGGTGGGCGGCATCGGCTCGGGCGGGCGCTCGGAGAGCACCGAGCAGGCCTGGGACGAAATCGATGCCAGCAAGAGCAACCAGAGGATCAGGGTATGGCCCCCCGTGGGGGGCCTTATTACTTTTTGCATGCCCGCTTTCGCCCCTATTTTTCCAGGGCCAGTTTGAGTACATCCATCATGCGCTCCACGAAGTGGAAGGTGATGTCGTTGCGCACCTTTTCAGGGATATCGGCCAGATCCTTTTCGTTCTCCTTGCACATGATGATGGTGCGGATGCCGGCCCGGTGGGCCGCCAGCACTTTTTCCTTGATGCCGCCCACGGGCAGCACCTGGCCGCGCAGGGTGATCTCGCCGGTCATGGCCAGGTCCTTGTGGATCTTTTTGTTGGTCAGCAGGGAGACCAGGGCCGTGAGCATGGTGACGCCGGCGGACGGTCCGTCCTTGGGAATGGCGCCGGCCGGCACGTGCACATGGATGTCATGGGTCTCGAAGAAATCTTCGTCGATGCGCAGCTCCTTGGCCCGGGAGCGGATGAAACTCAGGGCCGCCTGGGCCGACTCTTTCATCACGTCGCCCAACTGACCGGTGAGGGTGAGGCCCTTTTTGCCCTTCATGGCCGTGGCTTCGATGAACAGCAGATCGCCGCCCACCGGGGTCCAGGCCAGGCCCATGGCCACGCCCGGCACGCTCAGGCGCGCCTTGGCTTCGGAAGTAAACTTCACCGGTCCGAGGTATTCGGCGATATCCGCAGTGTCGATGGTGACCCCTTTTTTCACGCTGCCTTCGGCCACTTTGGTGGCCACGCCGCGGCAGATGGTGGCGATCTCGCGCTCCAGGTTGCGCAAGCCCGCCTCGCGCGTGTAGCCGGCGATGATCTTGCGGATGGCGGTGGTGGAGAATTTGATCTCGTTGGGCTTCAGGCCATTCTCTTTGCGCTGGCGCGGCACCAGGTATTTGTTGGCGATCTTGACCTTCTCGTCTTCGGTGTAGCCCAGCAGTTGGATCACCTCCATGCGGTCGCGCAGGGCCGAGGGAATGGTATCCAGCACGTTGGCCGTACAGATAAACATCACCTTGGACAGGTCGAAGGGCACATCCAGGTAGTGATCTGAGAAGGAGAAGTTCTGCTCGGGGTCCAATACTTCCAGCAGGGCCGAGGAGGGGTCGCCCCGGAAGTCGGAACCCACCTTGTCGATTTCGTCCATCATGAAGATGGGGTTGTTGGAGCCCACCCGGCGCAAGCCCTGGATGATGCGGCCGGGCAGCGCCCCCACATACGTCCGGCGATGGCCGCGGATCTCGGCCTCGTCGCGCACGCCGCCCAGGCTGATGCGGTGAAACTTGCGGCCCAGGGCTCGGGCGATGGAGGCGCCCAGGCTGGTCTTGCCGGTGCCTGGAGGACCGGCCAGGCAGAGAATGGGGCCTTTGGAGTCGGGCTTGAGCTTACGCACCGCCAGGTATTCGATGATGCGGCGCTTGGGTTTTTCCAGGCCGAAGTGATCGTCGTCGAGCACCTTGCGCGCCTTGGCGATGTCCAGGTTGTCGGCGGTGCCGCTGTTCCAGGGCAGCTCGGTGAGCCAGTCCAGGTAGGTGGAGGCCACCGTGTACTCGGCCGACGAGGGGTGCATCTTGGCCAGGCGGCCGATTTCGCGCTCGGCCTCTTTGACCGCTTCGGGCGGCAGGCCGCGTTCCTTGATTTTGGTGCGGTACTCGTCCAACTCGACGCCGCTCTCTTCGGTCTCGCCCAGCTCTTCCTTGATGGCCTTGAGCTGCTGGCGCAGGTAGTATTCGCGCTGGCGCTTGTCCATGTCGCCCTTGACCTGGGACTGGATCTTGTTGCCCAGCTCCAGGATGTTCAACTGGTGGTTGACCAGCTTGGTAACCAGCTTCAGGCGCTTGGTGGCATCCTGGAGTTCGAGCACCTGCTGCTTCTCTTCGGTGGTGGAGTTGATGGTCGAGGCGATCATGTCGGCCAGGGTGCCCGGCTCCTTGATGGAGTTGGCCATCTGGCCGATCTCGGGCGGCAGGCCCGGCGACAGCTCCACGATGCGTGTGAACTGCTTGACCACGTTGGCCATGAGGGCCGAGGTCTCGTCGTTTTCGCGCTCGATGTCCTCGAAATGGGCCACCTCGGCTTGCAAGTAGGGCTTGCCCTCCACGAAGGCTTGAATCCGAAATCGGCCCAGGCCCTGGACCAGCATCTGGGCGCGGTTGTCGTCGGTCTTGGCCATCTTGAGAATCAGGGCGGCGCAGCCGATCTTGGATAGGTCCTTGACCGGATCGGGCTTGGCCGAACCCTCCTGTTTTTTGGAGACCACCAGGCCGATGATGCGGTTGCGCGCCATGGCTTCGTCCACCAGCTTGATCGAATCGCCCTGCATGACCACCAGGGGCAGCACCATTTTGGGGTAGAGCGCGGCATCGTAAAGGGGCAGGATGGGCAGAACGGTCGGCAGGTTTTCCGAATTATACTCCACCGATGGCTTGTTCTCGGGCATTACACCCTCCTTCTTGTCGGTTGAAGGCTTACGTGCTTCCATAGCGGCTTCCATTTCTCCTCGGGTGCATGGCCGGCCCGATCGCTGAGCCCGGGCGGCATGACCGGAGGTCATCCATCGCTGATGTGGACTTTGTGGGTTTGGTGAACATCGAGTTTGACCATGCGGATGGTCAGAAACCCGTTGGCATAAGAGGAGGAGACCACCTCCGTGTCCACCTGGGAAGGCAGGTAGAGCACCCGCTCGAAGCGGCCGTAGCGGATTTCCGCCAGGCGATACGCGCCATCGGAAGGTTTGGGCAGCTCCCGGCGCACACCGTGGATGCGCACGGCCTTGTTGTTGACCTCGACCTCCAGATCTTCCTTGGCCACGCCGGCCAGCTCCGCCCAGATAAACACCTCTTTTTCGGTTTCGAAGATATCCATCTGGGGAATCCAGCCGCAATCCTTGCAAGCGAACATGGGGTTGACCGGACGGGGCCGGAAGATATCCTGAAGCGTGCGTTCCAGGTTGGACCCGATACGGTCGAACTCGTCACCGAACCGGATTTTGATGTAGTCCATGGGCGACTCCTGCGGGTTTTAAAGTGGGGCCCCGGTGCCGGGGGGCAGGCATCTTGTAACGATTCGATGCAGCAAGATGCCCAGGCTCGAAAATTGTGCGTAAAATAGCATCGCATCCCGGTTTTGTAAAGCAACATGCCCGCCCCGCGACCAGATCCGCCTTGCCGCGCGCCCTCGTCCCCGTTATATTGACAAGGGTACGCAGGTGCTTAGTTTCGGGCCAGTTTCACTCATTGAGTAACCATCGGGAGGTGTGACCATGTCGGTGATGCGCTGGGATCCTTTCAAAAATATTTCCACCTTGCAGGATCGGATCAATCGTCTCTTCGAAGACGCCTTTCCCCGGGCCGCCGATGAGGAAGAGGGTCTCGCCACATGCGCCTGGCGTCCCGCGGTGGATATTTATGAAGCCGATGAGGGCGTCGTGGTCCAGGTCGATCTGCCCGGTGTTAAAAAAGAAGATGTTTCGGTGGAAGTCAAAAACAACCTGCTCGTGATCCAGGGCCTGCGCCAGGTCGATGTACCGCTGAGCGAGGATCGCTACTACCGCCGCGAGCGCAGTTGCGGCACCTTCCAACGTTCGTTCGCCCTGCGCGGCAGCGTGCCCCCCGATAGCATCAAGGCCACGTTCAAGAACGGCGTGCTGACCGTGCTGGTTCCCAGGCCCGAAGAAGAAAAACCCAAAAAAATATCGGTCTCCATCGATTGACCGAGGCCGGCGGCGGTTTCAAGACAGGGAAGGTTTTGAAACCGCCGCTGTCAGGTTTCGGGTTGATTTGATTTGCGCTTTGGCCCCGTATTCCCTATCATGGCCGCCATGAGATCGATCCATTCCGGACGCGGCATCCTGGCCGTCCAGTACTTCTTATACTTCGGCGCCATGGGCATGTACCTGCCCTTTTTCAATCTCTATTGCTATCAATTGGGATTCAGCGGCTGGCAGATCGGGGCCCTTTCGGCCACCCGTTCGGTGACCTTGATCCTGCTCTCCATCGTCTGGGGCCTGCTGGCCGACCGCTTCCACTCCCGGCGCGGAATCTACATCGCCTGCAATTTTATCAGCGCGGCCCTGTGGGGCCTCTTCCTGCTCACGGCCGAATTCTACTGGATGCTGGCCATCACCGTGATTCACGGCATTTTCTACGCGCCCCTGATCCCCTTTCTGGAAGCCTTTGCCATGGAGGCCCTGGGCCGGGACAAAAAGCGTTACGGCCGCATGCGCGCCTGGGGTTCGGTGGCGTTTATTCTGGTGGTACTGGCCCTGGGCCGCGGCATCGATGTTTACGGCGTCAAAATCATCATCAGCCTGATCTTCGCCGGTGCCTGGGCCCAGGCCTTGACCGCGCTGGGCTTCCCCAAAACCGCCGCGCCGGTCGAGCGGGCCAGGGCCGGCGATTGGCGCCGGTTGCTCACGCCGCGCCTGGCCGTCTTTCAAATCTGCGGCTTTTTGATGCTGGTGAGCCACGGCGCCTACTACACTTTTTTTTCCATTCACCTGGCCAACCTGGGCTACGACACCGCCTTCATCGGCTTGAGCTGGGCCGTGGCCTCGACCGCCGAGATCCTGGCCATGTTCTTCTCCGAACGCATCTTCAAGCGCTTTCGTTACGAAAGCGTGCTCGTCTTCTCGTTCGCCGTCGCCGTTTTGCGCTGGGGCGGGTTGTGGGCCGCCACTTCGGCCACCGCCCTGCTGTTGTTGCAAGTACTGCACGCCATGACCTACGGCACCTTTCACATGGCCAGCATCCTTTATATGGATCATCTGGCGCCCCCCCAATCCAAGACCCTGGGCCAGGTGGTGAACAACGCCGTCAGCTACGGCCTGGGGCTCATGGCCGGCTTCTTCCTCAGCGGCGCTCTCTACCAGGCCATCGGCGCTCACAACCTGTTTGCCGTCAGCGCTGGGATTGCGCTTTTGGGGGGTCTGATTTTCGCGGCGTATTCTTTGACGGGCAAAATGCGGAATCAGTGATTTTATCCGTCCCGCCGTGGACAGATCGTGTGCCGCAGCCAGCCGAAAAAGGTGTTGCCCTTGAGCACGGCCTGCTCCCAGCGCATGAATTCCCGGGCCAGGCGGGCCGGGTCGGCGTAGAAGTGGGCGCGGGTGGTGAAGGTTTCGTTGGGGTCCAGCTCCTTGACCACCCGGGCCGGGTTGCCCACGGCCACGCAGTTGGCCGGAATGGACGAGACCACGATGGCCCCGGCGCCGATGATGCTGTTGTCGCCGATGGTCACGCCTTTGCAGATGATGGCGCTGTCGCCCACCCAGACATTCTTGCCCAGGTGCACCGGCTCGGCCCGGCCCATGGAGATGCGGTCGTAGATGCCGTGCCAGTCGCTGTCGGTGACATAGGCGCCGCTGGCCAGCATGCAGTTGTCCTCGATGACGATCTCCTTGGCGGCGCTGATGCGCACGCCCGGGCAGATCAGGGTGTAGTCGCCGATGCGGATGGCGCCCTGGTGCGCCATTTCGGGCCAGACCGACAGGCGCACCTTCTTATCGGGCGTGGCGATGACCGTGGCGAAGCGGCCGATGTGGATCGGGCCGCCGAAGATCTCGACATGCCAGGGGCCCATGAAGGCGAAGCCCTTGCCCAGGGATTGCAGTTGGGGTTCCAGAAAATGGTGGGTGTAGAACTTCTGGAACTTGAGCCACCCCTTTTTCAGGACATATGGTCGGTAATCCTTGCGCACGGCGGCTATCGGTTATTCATCGTTGCGTTGCCAATGGGCATGGCTGAAAAGCTGGCTGGCCGGTGTTAGGTTGAACAGGGCATCGGCCGCCAGGAGTACCGCGGCATTGGTCCAGGAGATCTTTTCCTCGGGCCAGCGCACCATGTCCGGAAAGGTGAAACCGCACCAGAAGGTGTTGTCCTCGAAGGTGTGGTCGCAGATCCAGCGGTAGACGATGCCGGCTTTCTGATGATCGCCCATGGCCGTCAGGGCTAGAATTAGCTCGCTGGATTCGGCGATGGTGACCCAGGGCCGGTCGGATACGCAACGCACGCCCAGATCCTGGACCACGAATTTTTTCCAGTAGGCCTCGATGCGCTGCTGGGCGGCCGGGCCGGTGACGGCGCCGCTGAGCACCGGGTAGAACCAGTCCATGGAGAACCGGGCCTTGGTGGTGTTGAAGCGATGGGGCTTGTTTTGCAGGCAGTTTTGCAAGGCTTCCAAGGCTTGCCGCCATTTGGGGCGCTCGACGCCGACCCGCTGCGCCAGGGCCAGGGCGCATTTGAGGCTGAAGGTGATGGAGCTGCACCCGGTGATCAGGGCCATGCGGTCCACCCGGCCCTGGGGGCTGATGGCCCAGTAAATTTCGCCGGACGGCGTCTGGTGGCGCACCACGAAATCGATGGCCCGGGAGAGTGTGGGCCACATGCGGCGCACGAAAGTAAGATCGCCGCAACGCAGATAGTAGTGGTAGAGCCCCACGGCCACATAGGCGCTGTGATTGGTTTCGCGGGTGCGGTCGGTGGGCCGGCCGTCGGTATAGGCCGCGTACCAACTGCCGTCGGGTAGTTGGTTGTTTTGAAGCCACGCGAAGGCCCGCTGGGCTCCGTCATAGGCGCCGGCGATGGTCAGGCCCATGGCCGACTCCACATGATCCCAGGGATCGGTCTTGTGCCCCGGCCACCAGGGGATGGCGCCGTCGGGCTGCTGCATGGAAAGAATCAGATCCGCCAGGGCTTGAACATCGATGGCCACATCCTGCTGCTGTTTCGCACCCGAAAATAGTTGCGGTGTCACGGCTCGCGCGCTCCTTGCGATAAAGTATGGGGTCGGGGATCGGAAGCCTTCGTAAAAAAAGAAGGGACACCATACTCAACAGCGGGTATTTACACAAGCGGAAAATGACCCATTCGGCACCCTTGACAAGGCCGGCCGATCTCTCTACCTTATCGCCGGTTTTCGCTAACCATCCCAGCCATTTCCGGCACGCATCGAAGGAGAGTTCCGTGGAAGAGTTGACCCGTCAAATCGAGCAGCAGCATGCCCTGGTGAACCGTATCCGCGCTGAAATCGGCAAGGTGCTGGTGGGCCAGGCCAACCTGGTCGAAGGCCTGCTCATCGGGCTGTTCACCAAGGGCCACATCCTCATCGAGGGCGTTCCCGGCCTGGCCAAGACCAGCGCGGTCAAGGCCCTGGCCGACACGGTGCAGGCCGACTTCAAGCGCATCCAGTTCACGCCCGACCTGCTGCCGGCCGACCTGATCGGCACCGAGGTCTACCGGCCCAAGACCGGCGATTTCGTGATCAAAAAAGGCCCGCTGTTCAACAACATCATCCTGGCCGACGAGATCAACCGCGCGCCGTCCAAGGTGCAGTCGGCCCTGTTGGAGGCCATGCAGGAGCGCCAGGTGACCATCGGTGACACCACCTTCAAGCTGGCCGATCCGTTCCTGGTGCTGGCCACCCAGAACCCCATCGAACAGGAGGGCACCTATCCGTTGCCCGAGGCCCAGGTGGACCGCTTCATGCTCAAGCTGCTCATCGACTATCCGGACAAGGCCGAAGAGAAGCAGATCATGCAGCGCGTGGGATTCGAGGCCCCGGCCCAGGTGGCGGCCGTGCTCTCGCCCCAGCAGATCGAGACCATCGGTCGCCTGATCAACAGTATCTATATGGATGACAAGCTGCGGGACTACATCGTGGAGCTGGTCTTTGCCACCCGGGACCCCAAGGCCCTGAAGATCGATGTGGCCGAATATATCCACTATGGCGCCTCGCCCCGGGCCACCATCTTCCTGAGCCTGGCGGCCCGGGCCTACGCCTTCTTGCACGGCCGGGCCTATGTGACGCCCCAGGATGTCAAGAGCATCGCCTTGCCGGTGCTGCGCCACCGCATCATCCCGACCTACGAGGCCGAGGCCGAGGATGTGACCACCGACCAGATCATCGGCCGGATTTTCGATGCGGTGCCGGTGCCCTAGGAGCAACCTTTATGCTGCCCGCCGACCTGATCAAGAAAATCAAAAAAGTGCATATCCGCACCGGACGGACGGTGAATACCCTAATGGCCGGCCAGTACAAGTCGGTCTTCCGCGGGGCAGGCATCGAGTTCGAAGAGGTGCGCGACTACACCCCGGGCGACGACGTCAAGAGCATCGACTGGAAGGTCTCCGCGCGCCTGGGGCGGCCCTTCATCAAGCGCTACCGCGAAGAGCGCGAGCTGATCATTATGCTGCTGGTGGACCTGAGCGCCTCGGGCCGCTTCGGGACCAGGGCGGCCAACAAGCAGGAGACCGCTGCCGAGGCCGCCGCCATCCTGGCGTTCAACGCCGTGCGCAACAACGATAAGGTGGGGGCCATTCTCTTCACCGATCAGGTCGAGCGCTACATTCCGCCCCAGAAGGGCAGCGGCCATGTCTGGCGGGTGATCAAGGAGATCTTCAGCCACGCGCCCCATCACACGGGCACCGACATCTCCGGCGCCGTGGCCTACCTGGGCCGGGTGTGCCGCAAGCGCTCGACGGCCTTTGTGATCTCCGATTTTATCGTGCCCGGGGGCGGTGCCGTGGTGGACCGCGCCATGCGCGCCGTGAGCCGCAAACACGAATTGATTCAGGTGCGCATCAGCGATCCGGGCGAATTCGCGCTGCCCGAAGCCGGTATTGTCACGGTCCAGGATCTGGAGACCGGCCGCCGGGTGCGCCTGGATGCCGGCCATGCCCGCACGCGGCGGCTTTTCGCCGAAGGCCGGGCCGCGGCGCACCAGGCCGTGGCCGACCAATTCAAGGCCGCCCGTCTGGACTGCATCGAGATCGGCACGGCCGGTTCGGCCGCCGATGCCTTGACCCGCTATTTTCGTGTACGGGAGCGGCGCAAGCGATGAAGGATATCCACGACATCAAACCGCTGCTGGCCGTGGGCATCGACTGGGGGTGGTTGCCCTGGCTGCTGGCGATCCTGATTGCGGCGGTTGTCATTTTACTCGTCTGGCGGTGGTGGCGCCGCCGGCACCGGCGGCCCGAGACGATCGCGACCGAACCTTTGCCGAGCCCCGAGGCCGAAGCCCTGGCCGCCCTCGATGCGCTGGCCGCCGATGGTTCGGCCGACGGCAAACGGTTTTACTTCGATCTCACCGCGATCCTCAAACGCTACCTGGAGCGGCGTTATGCGATTCCGGCCGCCGAAATGACCGTGGAAGAGCTGCTGCCCCAGGTGGCGCGCCTGCCGTTGGCGAGCGAACTGGCCGAACCGCTCAAGGTGTTGTGCCGCCGGGCCGAGCCGATTAAATTCGCCGATGCCGCGGCCGATCCGGGGAAAATGCCCGCCGATCTGGCGTTTGTAAGACAGTTGGTGCAGCGTACGACACCCGAACCGGAGGAAGTTTCGGGTAAAATGGAAACCTGAAGAAGATGTTCCGTCTGGCCACCCCATATGCTTTGCTGCTGCTGGCGCTGATTCCGCTGCTGGTGTGGTATCGCCATCGCCGCCGGCCGCCGGCCATGGCGGTGGCCGAGACGCGCGTGGCGGGCGAGCTGACCTCCTCGCCCGCCTTGAGACTCCATTGGCTGCTGCCCGGCCTTTACTACCTGATGCTGGTGCTGCTGATCGCGGCCCTGGCCCGGCCCCAGTGGGGCACGGAGCGTCTGCCCACCGAAACCGAAGGCATCAACATCGTGCTGACCGTGGACCTGTCGGGCAGCATGGCGGCCGAGGATTTCAATTACCAGGGCCGGCGCTTGAATCGCTTGGCGGCCATCAAGACCGTGGTGCGCGACTTTATCGCCCGGCGCGCCGGCGACCGCATCGGCATGGTGGTCTTCGGCAGCCAGGCCTACACCCAGTTGCCCCTGACCCGCGACTATCAGACCATCGGCGCCATCCTCGATCGTCTGGAGATCGGCGCGGCCGGGCGCAACACGGCCATCGGCGACGCTATCGGCATCAGCGTCAAGCGCCTGGCCGACATCGAGAGCCGCTCGAACATCATCATCCTGCTCACCGACGGCCGCAGCAACGCCGGCGAGTTGGAGCCCTTGACCGCGGCGGAGATCGCCGGCCAGAAGAAGATCAAGATCTACACCATCGGCGTGGGCGGCAAGGGCCGGGCGCCGGTGCCCATCGACGATCCGATCTTCGGCCGGCGCTATGTCTACCAGGAAGACGATCTGGACGAAACAGGCTTGAAGGCCATTGCCGAAAAGACCGGCGGTCTTTTCTTCCGGGCCGAGGATCTGGAGAGCTTGCAGAAGATCTACGGCACCATCGACAGCCTGGAAAAAAACAAAGTCGCGGTACAGGGCTTTGCCGAATACAAGGAACTTTACTTTTATCTGCTGC
>JAKAFO010000506.1 GCA_021819735.1 Deltaproteobacteria bacterium | reverse complement strand
TATCTTCGGATCGATCATCAAAATGGGTCAATTTCTACCGTGTGTTGAACCCCCACTAGAATTTTACCGGCTCTATCGAGGAAAAAAACGGTAATTCTGGATGGACACTAGTTATGAGCTATCTTGGTTAATGGCTTTGGGTTTTAAGCTCCGCACCCCATCATATCTCCTCCGCACGAAACCCCGCAGGCCCGGGGTTTGCGTACGGCCATGGCCGTCAGGCTTTCGCCGGCATACACCCGGCGCACGGCCTCTTCGATGAGCCCCTCGCAGACGGTCACCGCCACGCCGCGTTCGGCGAGCACTTTCTGGGGCGCGGCGCCGGCCCCCGAGACCAGCAGCATGCGGCAGTCGCTCAATTGGTCGGCCAGTTGTTGCCAGCGCTCCGGGCCGCCGCCCGGCGGGGGCGCGGTGCGGGCTTCGACGATATCGATGCGACCCTGGGTGTGTGTGTAGATCAGCAGCTTTTGGGCTTCGCCCAGGTGCTGGTTGATCAAAACCCCCTCCATGGTGGCCACGGCCACATACGGGCGCGTGGGCACGGCCTGCCCCTCGACCGGGAGCACGGAAAGGTGCTGGCAACTGTTCAGGGTCTCCATCAGCCTGGGCGACGGCGCTTCGCCCAGCAGCCCCACGGCATCGGCCCGGCAGCGCGTGCAGTGGCTCATCTGCTTCACATGCCGGCCGGCCTGCTCCCGAAGGGCGGCCACACTGGCTTTGTCCGGCTCGTCCAGATGCTCGAAGGCGCTGCCCTGGTTGGGGTAGTAGGGCATGCAGTTGAACAGATCCACGCCCAGGGGCGCCACGGCCTGGGCAATCTGGGCGATATGGCCGTCGTTGATGCCGGGCAGGATGATGGAATTCACCTTGACCAGGATGCCCTTGCTTTTGAGCGCCGCGATGGCCTCCATTTGGCGCGCCAGCAGCAGGCGGGCGCCCTCTTCGGGCGCGACCACGCGTTTGCCGATGCGCATCCAACTGTAGATTTGGGCGCCGATGGCCGGGTCCACAGCATTGACCGTAAGGGTCACATGACTGACCTGCAGGCGGGCCAGATCGTCGATATAGGGACCGATGTTCAGGCCGTTGCTGGCCACGCAGAGCATCATGTCGGGATACTCCCTCCGCACGCCGGCCAGGGTCTCCAGGGTCTGTTCGGCATTGGCAAAGGGATCGCCCGGTCCGGCGATGCCCACCACCTTGATGTTGGGCTTTTGCTTCATGACTTGCCCCAGGTAGACCATGGCCTGGGCCGGCGACAGCAAAGCGCTGGTGACGCCCGGGCGGCTCTCGTTGACGCAGTCGAAGAGCCGGTTGCAGAACTTGCACTGGATATTGCAGCGCGGCGCCACCGGCAGGTGGACGCGACCATACCGATGATGACTCTTGCGGTTAAAGCAGGGATGTTGTTCCAGGTTCATATCTACCCCCTTACATGTATGTGTAGCCGACTTCAGATCCGTCCTGGCGCTGTTCGATCAAGGCGTTGGCGATGCGGTCGAAGAGCGCCATGGCGCCTTCGTAGCCCACATGCAGCAGACGCGAACCGCCCATGCGATCATGGATGGGAAAGCCCACGCGCACCAGCGGGATATCCAGGCGGCGCGCCATGGCGTAGCCTTTGCTGTGGCCGATGATCAGATCGGGCCGGGCTGCGGCCACCGCGGTTTCGATGGCGGCGAAATCGGCGCCCTCCAGGATCGTCATCTCCGCGTGCCACGCCGCAGGCACCAAAGCCTGCAACGCCTGGGTGAGATGGCGGCTCTGGCCGCCCGAGGCGCATACCACCGGATGGATGCCGATTTCGGCCAGGAAGGTTGCCAGACCGACCACCAGATCTTCTTCGCCGTAGACGGCGGCCCGCACGGTGTTGACGTGCTTGTGGCCGTCCACCAGGGTGTCGAGCAGCCGGCCGCGCTCTTCCTTGAACGGCTCGGGGATGGGCCGGCCGCTGATGTCGGCCAGGGCTTGCAAAAAGGCGTCGGTGGCGCGGATGCCCATGGGAAAGCCCAGGCGCGCGGCGCGCACGCCGAAGCGCTGGGCGAGCAGCGTCGCGGCCGTCGCGCCGGTTTGCGCCAGGGTGTGGCCCAGTTCGATGCTGGCCGCGGCATCGCCGGCCTTGGCGATCTCTTCCACCGGCGTGCCGCCGTCGGGAATGCGCTGGTAGCTCTCCCACAGGCCGCCGTCCAGGGTCTGGCTGTAGTCGGGCAGCACCATGGCGTCCAGGCCGAAGGCCGCCGTCATCTGCTTGAGGTGGCGGATGTCGGCCGGCGAGAGCATGCCCGGGAAGAGATTGACGCGGGCCGGTTCCGTGGCGGTACGCACGCGGGCCAGGGTCTCCACCGTCGCCAGCACGGCGCGATGGAAGCCTTCCATGTGCGTGCCCTGGTAGCTGGGCGTGCTGGCGTGCACGATGGGCGGCACGCTCGCCGCGGGCTGGGTTGCCAGATACTGCTTGATGAACATGGGCACATCGTCGCCGATGGTCTCCGACAAGCAGGTGGTGGCCACACCGATCAGGGCCGGATCGTACTGCCGCCGGATGTTCTCCAGGGCCAGCTTCAAGTTGACACCGCCGCCGAAGACCGCGGTCTGCTCGCCGAAATTGGAGCAGGCGATG
>JAKAFO010000172.1 GCA_021819735.1 Deltaproteobacteria bacterium | reverse complement strand
CCGATCTTGAAAAAGGATCTGAATCGGACCCGGCAAGGAAATATCCGCAAAGAAACGGCGCTCGGCGCTTAGCCGGCAGAGGCGACTTATGGGCAACGAAGCAATTGCCATCACCGGCATGTCCTGCATATTCCCCGGGGCATACGATCTGGATAGCTATTGGAAGAATATTCTGGCGGGCAAAAGCGCCATTGGCCCGGTTCCCAAGGAGCGCCAGATCGTCCCCGCGCTGGAAGGCACGGCGTACGCGGAGCCGCCGATCTGCACCCGTGGCGGCTTTCTGGATGCGCAAATTCCTTTTTCGCCGCTGGCCTACGGCATCATGCCCAGCATCTGCGAAAACGGCGACCCGGAGCAATTGTTGACCCTGCAGATGGCCGATCGCGCCTTGAAGGATTCCGGCATCGATCCGCAGCAAGAAGATCTCGGCAATACCGAGATCATCGTCGGCCGGGGCGGTTATCTGAGCAGCTTCCTGCGTCAGGGGCACCAATATATCGATGTGCTGCCCCAGGTGATCCACGTCTTGCAGCAATTGTTGCCGGATGTCAGCCCAAGCAGACTGTCCAAAATAAGAGCCGAACTGAGGTCCTGCTTCAGCCATTTAAATACGGACAGCGCGCCGCTGGCCATTCCCAATGTCAGCACCGGACGCATCGCCAACCGCTTCAACATGATGGGCGTCAATTATACCATCGACGCGGCCTGCGCCTCGGCGCTGATCGCCGCGGAGAATGCGGTCATGTCCCTGCGTCAGGCGCGCTGCGACCGGGTGATTACCGGCGGCATCTTCCTGGCCAGCAATCCCTCCTTCTGGTGGCTGTTTGCAAGTTTGGAAGCGCTCTCCGCCTCCGGAAAAATCAAGCCCTTTTCCAAGTTCGCGGACGGCATGCTGGCCGGCGAGGGCATCGGCATCCTCGTCCTCGAACGCCTGGCGGACGCACTGAAAGCGGGCCGCCGGGTGTATGCGCTCATCCAGGGTGTCGGCACCTCCAGCGACGGTCGTGGCGCGGGCTTGCTGGCGCCGCGCAAGGAAGGGCAAGTGGCCTGTTTGCAGCGCGCCTATCGCAATGCGGGCATCGATCCGCGCACCATCGATCTGCTGGAAGGACACGGCACCGCCACGAAAATCGGCGACCAGACCGAACTGGCGGCGATCAACGAATTCTTCGGCCCGAGTACCGATGGCATTCCGACGCGGGCCCTGGGCAGCGTCAAGTCCATGATCGGCCATACCATGCCCGCCTCGGGAGCGGCCTCCATGATTAAAATGGCGCTGGCCCTGTATCATAAAATACTGCCGCCGACCCTGTGTGACGATGCGGCCGCGGAGGGTTTGACCGGTTCCAGCTTTTATCTGAACACGACCACGCGCCCCTGGGTCCATCCGCCCAGTGCCCGGCGCCGGGCCGGCCTCAACGCCTTCGGCTTCGGCGGCGTCAACGGCCATGTGGTCCTCGAAGAGCATGACGCCAACGGGCTTGCCATCGACGACCTGGTGATGGATTGGCCCATGGAGCTCTTTTTGCTCAGCGCCGACACCCTCGATGGGCTGCTGGCCGCCATTGAGGGGCTGATCGAACGGCAAGCCGACTTTCGGGCGCAGCATCGCCTGCTCGGCCTGTTGAGCCGGGAGGTGTGTACTTCGGGCAACTTGTTTTTGAACTACCGGCTGGCGCTCACCGCGGAGAACTTCGATGTCTTGGCGAAACGACTGGGCGAAACCCTGGCGCTGCTGAAAGCCTCCCAGGGGCGGCAGTCCATCCAAAGCGACGGCATCTATTTCGAAGCCGCGCCCTTGAAAAAGGGCGGCAAAATCGCGTTCGTTTTTCCAGGCAACGCCTTTCCCGGACTCGGGGATGACTATACCCAGCGCTTGGGCGAACTGTGCCTTTATCTGCCGTTCTTCAGAGTCTACTTCGACATGCTGGACCTCGAGAAGCGCTTGGCCGACAAGTCCTATCGCTACAGCACCATCATGTTTTCACCGCCGAAAATCGAACATGAAAAATTCGTGCGGCTCAAAAAAGAGCTGCGCGTGCTGGACAACTCGGCCTCCGGCGTATTCGTGGCCAATGCGGCCGGCCACGATCTGATGACCCGCCTGGGCATTTTCCCGGACATGATTACCGGCACCAGCCTTGGCGAGTGGTCGGCCGTGGCGGCCGCCGGCATGGTGGAAATGGAGCAAATAGCGGCCCTGGAGGCCCGGGCCCAGGGCCGGGAGATCGATGAGATCAAAGGCGCCATCGGCCTGAGCCAGTGCCCGCTGGCCACGCTGCAACCCTACCTGGATGCGTTTAACCGCGAGCAGGTCACCGTCACCTGCTCGATGGATCTGTCGCCCAAGCAAGTGGTCTTCGCCGGCACCCGCGAGGGCGTCGACGCTTTTTGTAAGGTCCTCAACGACGCCGGGATCTGGGCCAAGTACCTCAACCTGTTTCCGATTCATAGCCCGGTCTGCAAGCCCATCGCCGACCTTATCCACGAACGGCTGCAAGGCTTGCGCGTTTCGCCGGCCAAGATCCCGGTCTACAGCGCGGCCACCACGGAGCAATTTCCCAACGACCCCGAGCAAATGAGGACCTTGTTGGCGGACAACGCCATCCTGCCGGTGCAGATGCGCGCGCTCTTCGAGAAGCTTTATGCCGAGGGCGCGCGGATCTTCGTGCAGCTCGGCGGCGGCGGCAAGATCGCCACGCCGATTCATGAAACCTTGGAAGGCAAACCGTTTGCAATGCTCTCACTGGATGTGGCCAACCGGCATCCCATCGAACAACTGCAACACCTGATTGCCGGCCTGTACGCGCATCACACGCAAGTCAAAGTCGATGCCCTCTTTCAACATCGCAACCGCTACCTGAATCGCTCGGTGGCGGCAAAAAGCAAACGCACCGATTTCACCATCAACCTGAAAATGGCTGTCCCGAAATTCGAGATCAAGGACCCGCACCTGAAGATCTCCGCGCAAACGCAAGCACACGCCGCCCCCAGCGCACCCGCAGCCGCACCGCCGGCGCTTGCCCAGCCCCGGCCGCAGCCTGCCGCGCAACCCAGATCGCCCTGGGAAGAGATCATCTCCGAGCAGATCGATACCATGACCCGCATCTATGCCCTGCAAAAAGAAGACGAGCTGAGCGATATGGCTCACTTTCTGAATATGCTCGACTGCCAGGCCCAGTTGATCCTGTCTGAAAGCGGCCATTCGCAGGCCGCCGCCACCGCGCGGCCCGCGGCCAAGCGGCCCGCCGAACCCTTGCCGTTTGTCGGAGAGATCGTCGACCATATCCCGGATCGAAAAATCGTCGTCAAGCGCAGACTCGATTTAAGATCCGATCTGTTTTTAAAAGATCACGCCTTTATCCCCTGCCCCAACGACATCAAGGCGCCCGAGGAAAAGCTGCCGACCCTGCCCATGGCCGTGGCCATCGAAATTATTTGCGAAGCGGCCGCGACCCTGCTGCCCGGCAAAGTGGTCCGCGGCTTGAAGGATATCGCCAATAAGCGCTGGATCGGTCTGACCGAAAACCAGGCGCACAAGGATCTGCTGATCAGCGCGCGGGTCGCGGGCCAGGCGCTTGGGCAAGAGATCGAAGTCGCCTGTGCCATCGCCATCGAAGGCGCGGCCGCCGACCCTTGCCTGACCGGCACCGTCCTGCTGGCGGATCGCTACTACCCCACGGCGCAAGCGCCGGCCCTCGCGGCGGCGCCCAAGGCCACGCGGGTCTTCGACAACCTCGATCCGAAGCAGTTGTATCGGCCCGGCGGCCTGTATCACGGCCCCTGTTTTCAAGGCCTGGAAACCATCCTGCAGACCAACGACGGCGGGGTTGACGCCGTGTTGACCGTCCCCTCCGCGCAAGGCTTTTTCGCCGGCCGCGACGGCCGCGCCATGCTTCTGCCGGTCCAAACCATCGATGTCGCCTCGCAACTGATCTGCTGTTTCGACCTGGCCATGCAGACGCGCAACAACTGGGTGGCGCCGGTATCCATCGACCGGATCATGCTCTACCGGCCGGCCCCTTTGCCCGGCGCAGCCGTCCGGGCGCGGATGATCATCCGCCAGAACGATTCCAATCTGGTTCGCTTCGACCTGGTGCTGGCCAGCGGCGACGAGATTTTCATGACGGTTGCCGGTTGGCGCGATTGGCGCATGAAATGGTCCGAGCGTCTGCTCGCGGCCTGGCACGATCCCTCCAAAACCTTGCTGGCCCGCAAGAAGGAGCAGCCTAACGCGATGGCCATGGCGTATTACGCATTTTACGGCATGGATGCCGGTGAACTCTCGGGCATCGATCCGGACTGGGTGGCGCGGTTATATCTGGACGCCACGGAATATCGGCGTTGGTGCCGGTTGCCCAAGGAACAACGGATCGAACGCTTGACGGAATATATTGCCCTTAAAGATGCGGCCAGGGGATTGCTGCAACAAAAAAAGATCTTCGTTTATCCATCGCAAATCGTCGCCGACCAAAGCGGTTCCGGCCAGTACAGCATCCGGACCGACGATCGCACGGCAAAGAATATAACCCCCCTATCGGTACTGACCGCCCGGCATGGCCATGAGACCGTGGCCATGGCCGCCCCTTTGCCGATCGAGGATTTTTCCGAACTTAGCATCGACTTGCCGCGCTGACCGGCGAGACCCAAGAGGACCCCATGATACCCTTCGACCATGAGATGCAATTGCGGATTCTTAAACTGCATTTAAAGCATAAAGGGCTGAGCGCGACCACCTGGCGCTACTTGTTGGCGCTGCTGCCCATCTTTTCCGTGAATCACCTCATTCATCAATTCTTCTTTATCCTGGACGATATCCTTTTCCCTTCCTATCGGGACATATCGACCGACGGATCGATCTTCATGGTCGGCCCGCCGCGCTGCGGCACGAGCCTTTTCCAGGACCTGCTCAACAAGAGCGACGAAATCACATCGATGAAATTGTGGGAGTTGCAGTTCGCGCCGTCCATTTGCGAAAAATTGCTCTACCTGCAACTCGGCAAGATGGATCGTTGCCTGGGAAGCCCGCTCTATAAATCGTACCTTAAGCTCAACGAAAAGTTGTTCGGCGAGTTTAAAAAGATCCACGACACGAGCCTGTTTCATTTCGAAGAAGATGCCATGCTCTTCTACCACAGCGGCAACTCGCCCTTCTTCCTGTTTTTCTTCCCGTTTTACGAGCTCAAAACACCGTTCATGGATTTCGACCACAGCACTTCGGCCGACTACCAGGCCAAGTTCATGGACTATTATAAGAAGTGCATCCAAAAACATCTCTTCGTCTTCGGCAAAGACAAGACCTTTCTGAGCAAGAATCCGTTCTTCAGCTCGTACATCTTGACGCTCAAGGCGCATTTCAAGAACGCGCGCTTCATCTTCATGGCCCGCACGCCCTACCAGGTGGCCCCTTCGGCCATCAGCCTGTCCACCTATTTCAAGGACTATCTGCGCTATGTCGATGACGACTTTATCAAGAAGGCGCTCTTCGAATTGCTGAAGATGCAATACACCTATCCGATGGAAACGCTCGACTTCGGCGATAAGGTCCACCATGCCATGATCCGCTTCGAGGATCTGGTGGCCGATACCAAGACCACCGTGGAGAATTTGCTCCAACAGTTTGGGCTCAAGTGCCCGGAGGCCCTCAAGCAGGCCTTGGCCGAACGATCCCAAAAGGAAAAGAGCTATGTCAGTAAAAACCGCTATTCCTTCGAAAAGTACAATATCGGCGAGCAGGAGTTCAAAGCCCACTTTCAGGAGATCCTGAAGCGCTTCGGCTACGGGGAAGAGAGCGCGGCCAATTGAAGCTATTTAGGGACGCATCCAGCCGATTCGAACGGCGCACATTGAACCGCGATATCCTCACGCTGGCCATGCCGGTCTTCATCGCCCAGGGGGTCAACGGCCTGGTGGCCTTTGTCGGCCGGGTCATCGTCAGCCGCTTGGGCCCCCAGGCGTTTAACGCCATCAATGTCGGCATGCTGGTTTTCCTGCTGATCGTCGCCGTCGTGGCCGCCGCGGCCGTCGGCAGCACCACCTTGATTGCGCAAAATTGGGGCTCGGGCCGGAAAGGGCGGGCCGATGAAATCCTGCAACAAAGCTTGATGGTCGGCGTGGCGATCGGTTTGGCCATTCTGGTATTCGGTGTATGCACCCGCCATGCGCTTTTTAAAATCCTGGGGACGGACCCGGCCACCGCGGCCCTGGGGTCGGAATATCTGTTGTGGCTCTATCTCGGCGTGCCGTTCATGGTTCCCGGCTTTTTTCTGGCCGCCGGCCTGAGAGGCACCGGCGACACCCGAACGCCCATGTACGCCGGCATCGTCATGGGCGCCTTGACCCTGGTCTTGTCCTACGGCCTGATCCTCGGCAAATTGGGGTTGCCGCGCTGGGAAGCCATGGGCGCGGCGCTGGCCATCGACATCTCCTTTTTGGCCTTCAGCGGCATCCTGGCCCTGTGCGTTGTCGCGAAGAAAACCAATCTGACGCTGCCCGCCGAAGGCTGGCGGCCGGACCTGGCCACCTGCCGCTCGCTTTTCAGAATCGGGTGGCCGTCCGCGGCCGAATGGCTGTTGATCCAACTGGGTGTCCTGCTCTACATCCCGGTCATCGTCCGCTATGGCCCGGAGGCGTTGGCCGGCTTTTTTGCCGGCATGGCCGTGGTGGCCCTGGCCCAGTCGCTGACCATGGGATTTCAGACCGCCGCCAACACCCTGGTCGGACAGATGGTCGGCGCCAAAAATTACCCCCGGGCGGAGTGCGTCTTTCGCCGCAGCGCCCTGCTGGGCGGTCTGGTGCTGGCCGCGTTCGGCACCATTTCCCTGCTCTTTGCGCTCTCGCCTGCCTTTTCCTTTTTCTTCGAAGATCTGAATCCGGGCTCGCTGGCCTACGGTCGCACGCATATCGTCATTCTGGCGCTGACCATGCCGCTGATGGGCATCTCCTTTTCCATCGCCGGCGGCCTGCGGGGCGCCGGCGACACCGTGCTGCCGCTGCTGGCCTCGGCCATCGGCGTTTATGGCGGAAGACTTGTCCTGGCGTTTGCCATATACTATCTGCTTCATCCGCCGGTCTTCGTGATCTGGTGCTCGATGTTTCCGGACCTTATCGCACGGATTGCCATCATGGCCTGCGGGCTCAGACGCGGCGGATGGAAACGCATCGAACTGAAGCTGTAACGACATGGGAGGCCTTGCGTATGCTTTACGAAACCTATCTGCTGGCCCAACGCGAAATCCGCCGCAATGCGCTGCGCTCGTCTCTGACCGTTCTGGGGATTGTCATCGGGGTGGCCGCGGTGATCATCATGGTCACCCTGGGCAGCGGCGCCACGGCCAAAGTCACCGGCGACATCTCCAAGCTGGGCAGCAACATGCTTCAGGTGTGGGTCGGCCAGGCCTTCCGCCGCTCGGGCGGCGTGCGTTCCGACGCACCGGCGTTCAAATTAAGCGATGCGGCCGCCATCGAAAAGAGCGTGCCCGGGCTGAACGCCGTGGCGCCGGTGGCCATCAAGCCCCTGCGCGTGGTCTTCGGCAGCGGCAACCGATCCACCAATGTCACGGGCAGCACGGCTCAATATTTAAAGGTGCGCGACTGGAAGGTCGCCCAGGGGCGCGTCTTCAACGATGCCGAATCCCACGCGGGGCAGGCCGTCTGCCTGCTGGGCGACACGGTGCGCCAGGAGCTGATGGGCCGCCAAGATCCCATCGGGCAAAATATCCGCATCGGTAAAGTCTCCTTTCAAGTCATCGGCGTGCTGGAAGCCAAGGGCTCCGGCTTCGGCAACAACCAGGACGATTTCATTCTGATCCCCATCGGCACGTTCCATCGGCGCATCGCCGGCAACACCGAGGTGGGCAGCATCATCGTCTCCGCCCAGGACGGCGTGCCCACCCCCAGGGTCAAAGCCGATCTCGAAAAGTTGCTGCGCGAACTGCGCGGGATCGACAGTCACAACGAAGACAATTTCAACGTCCACGACATGAAAGAGATTATCGACACCCTGTCCAATACGACCAAAGTGCTCACGGCGCTGCTGGGTGCGGTCGCCGCGGTGAGTCTGCTGGTGGGCGGGATCGGCATCATGAACATCATGATGGTCTCGGTGACCGAACGCACCCGGGAGATCGGCACCCGGCTGGCCATCGGCGCCCTGGAACGGCAGGTCTTGATGCAATTTCTGGTCGAAGCCGTGGTGCTGGCCTCGTTCGGCGGCATCATCGGGATCGTTTCGGGATTGGGCCTGTCGGTGCTGGGCGCCCGTCTGCTGGATATGCCGTTTGTCCTGAGACCCGGCATCGTGATCACCGCCTTCTTCTTCTCCGGCGCGGTCGGCATCGTCTTCGGCTACTTCCCGGCCCGCAAAGCCGCGCGCCTGGACCCCATCGAAGCCTTGCGCTACGAGTAGGGCGCCGCCGAATCCCACCCTCGCCTTTGAAACAACGCCCGGGGCCGGACAAGCCGCACCCGGACAAATAATGGAAACTTAATCCCGAAGCCGAAAATCTCTATTTTCTATCCGTCCCGTGGACGGGTCGACCCGGGTGCGCGCTTGCATTTGGGTCCGCATGCGGGTAGTAAAAGCACAGCACTTCATTTAGAGCGTGAAAGGAGCATTTCCCTGGGCGACGGTAAAGGTATAAAACATCGGCGTCGCATCCCATGGCCTGCATGGGGTCTTATGACCGGGCTGCTCCTGGGGCTCTGCGCCACGGCGCATGGGGCCGAGGCGCCGCGAACCGTCCTGCTGCTCGACTCGTACGGCCGCAACGTGGCGCCCATCAGCCGGGTGATATCGGTCTTTCGCACCGAACTCACGGCGCGCTGCCCCGAACCGCTCGATATCCAGATCGTCTCCCTGGAGCTGGCGCGCTTTTCCCAGCCGGAAAAAGCGCACCTGGTCGTCGATTTTCTCAGGGAGCGGTTCGCCGAGCCGCAACCGGCCCTGGTGGTCTCCGCGGGCGGTGCCGCCGCCGGGTTCATGGATGAGCACCGGGACCTGCTTTTTCCCGGCACGCCGACCCTGGTCGCGGGGGTGGCGCACCAGATTGCGGGGAACCTAGCTCGGCGCGATCAGACGGTGGTGGCCCCCATGAACGTTGACCTGCCCAGCGTCATCGACGGCATCCTGCGGCTGCTGCCGCGCACCCGGCAAGTGGCCGTGATCCTGGGCGCCTCGCCCCTGGAACGCTTCTGGGGGGACGAGTGCCGCAAGGCCTTCGCTCCCTTTTCCCCCCGGGTCGCGTTCGAATACCTGGACCGGCTCTCTTTTCAAGAGATCCAGCAGCGCGTGGCCGTGCTGCCGCCCGACACCGCCATTTTCTTCGGGCTCATGATCGCGGACTCGGCCGGCATGCTCTTCGAACCGGCCGATGCGCTGAAAATCGTCGTCGAGAAGGCCGACGCCCCGGTCTTCGTCCTGTTCGAAAGCTTTTTCGGCTCAGGGGCCGTGGGCGGCCGACTGCTCTCCGAACACGCGGCCGGGGTGCAGGCGGCAGAGGTCGCCGTGCGGCTGCTCCAGGGCACGCCCGCGGCGCGTATCGTGGTGCCCCTCCAGGAGCTCAGCGCCCCCATGTATGACTGGCGGGCCTTGCGGCGGTGGAAGATCGATGAAAACCGCCTGCCGCCCGGGGCTGCGATCCGCTTCCGCCAGCCCTCGGCCTGGGAACTGTACGGCGGCAGAATCGTCGCCGCCCTGATCCTGCTGCTGCTCCAGAGCCTTCTGATCGCCCGTCTGTGGGTGCAAAGAAACCGCCTGCGCCAGACCAAAGGCCATCTGGCCCGAAGCGAACAGCGGTTGCGCCAGATCGCCAACGCACTGCCGGCGCTCATCGCCCAGGTGGATCGCCAGCAGCGCTATCGGTTCCTCAACGATGCCTATCGAGAGTGGTTCGGCATCGCCCCCGAAGCGGCCATCGGCCGCACCATCCGCGAGGTGGTAGGTGAGCGCTTCTACCGGAGTATCGGCGACGAAGTCGCCCGGGTGCTGACCGGTGAGGCGGTCCGTTTCGCCAAGGAGGTCGAGTTGGACGACGGACGCGGCCTCTATATCGATGCCATCTATGTGCCGGACATGGATGCGCTCGGCCACGTGTTCGGATTCTATGCCCTGGTGATGGATGTGACCGAACGCGAACATGCCCGCCAGGAATCCCTGCGGCTGCACGATGCGCTGCTGCACGCCGGCCGCATCTCCACCATGGGCGAATTGGCCGGGGCCCTGGCCCACGAGATCAATCAGCCCCTGAGCGCCATCATGAGCAATGCCCAGGCGGCCAGACGCTTCCTGGAGGCAGCGGATCTGGACCAAGTCAAGGAGATCCTGCCCGATATCGTCAGCGAGGCGGCCCGGGCCGACGAAGTGATCCAGCGCCTCCGGGCGCTGCTCAAAAAATCCGCTACGACCGTAGAACCCCTCGACCTGAATGCCCTCGTCGGCGAGGTGGTGGCCTTGCTGAACAGCAACGCCGTGGGCCGCAACGTGCGGGTCGTAACCGACCCGGACCCCAACCTGCCCCTGGTGCGCGGGGATCGCATTCAACTGCAGCAGGTCATCATGAATCTGATGTTGAATGCCTTCGAGGCCATGGATGCACAGCCCCGGGGGGCGCGCATGATCGCCATTCGCACCGGCGTGCGGGCATCGGCGGTCACGGTGGCCGTGGCCGACACCGGATGCGGCGTCCCGGCGCACGACATCGAAACCATTTTCAACCCCTACCACACCACCAAACCCAACGGCATGGGCCTGGGCCTGTCCATCTGCCGCTCGATCCTCCAACGTCATCAGGGCCGCCTGTGGGTCGAAAACAATTCCGACCGGGGCGCCACCTTTTATTTCACTTTGCCCCAGGCTTGAGATATGAAGGAATATGACCCAGGCTGCGAATATCCATGC
>JAKAFO010000505.1 GCA_021819735.1 Deltaproteobacteria bacterium | reverse complement strand
AAAATACCATCATCGCCAACAACACCTCGGGGACCTGGGCGCCCGGGTGCAGCGATCTATTGGGCGACGGCGGCGGCAACCTCGAATGGCCGGACGGCGCGGAGTGCGCCGCGAGCGCGCGCATTGCAGACCCTCTGCTCGGCACACTGGGCGACCATGGCGGCCAAACCGAGACGATGCTACCCTCATCCGCGAGCCCGGCAAAAGGGCTCGGCACAGGCTGTCCCGAAACCGACCAGCGCGGCAGGCCGCGGGGCGAGCCGTGCACCGCCGGCGCCGTCGAAATCGAATAGGACGGCACAAGGGGCGGTCGCCCTTTGAAGATCGTCGAAAGATGCGATAAGGATGCTTTCTGGGATGAGGCACAAAATGGAGCGAACAGCCACTTGCATGCATCGATAATCGAGGAGGAACAAACGTGAAAGTCTTAGCCATCAATGGAAGTCCACGAAAAAACGGGAACACCGCAATGCTCATCGATACGGTTTTTGCGGAACTGACCAAGGAAGGCATCGAGACGGAACGGGTCCAGCTCGGCGGCAAAAAGATTCATGGCTGCACGGCCTGCATGAAGTGTTTCGAAAATCAGGATAAGCGGTGCTCCATCGACAATGACAGCCTGAATGGGATTGTGACCAAGATGCTCGAAGCGGACGGCATCATCATCGCTTCGCCCACCTACTTTGCAAACGTCAGCACGGAGGTCAAGGCGCTGATCGATAGAGCCGGGCTGGTCGCGATTGCCAATGGGTATATGCTGAAACGAAAGGTCGGCGCGGCTGTGGTCGCGGCCCGCCGGGCCGGATCGACCAATGCATTCGATGCGATCAACAAATTCTTTTTCATCAACCAGTTGATCGTGCCGGGATCGGTCTATTGGAACATGGGTTTTGGGCTGGGAGAAAAAGAAGTACAGAAAGATGAAGAAGGCCTGAATACCATGACGATTTTAGGCGAGAACATGGCATGGTTATTGAGAAAGATAAGTGCTTAACGTCAAGGCCTCGAACCGCCGGGTTTGCGGCCTGCCGCGGCGATGGAGAAATTGAGGTACGCTGTATGTCGTACATGCGCCAAAAAGCGATTGCGGGGCTGAAGAGAGGGGACGCGTTCACGGCCTCCCGCACCTTCACGGAACAGGAGGCGACGACCTTTGCGGAGATCAGCAGAGACTATAACCCTGTCCATTTCGACGACCGCTTTGCCAATGTCAAAAACCTGCAGGGCCGCGTATGCCATGGCCTGCTCGTCGGCAGCCTGCTCACCGAGGTGGGCGGGCAGATCGGCTGGTTCGCCTCGGGAATGAGTTTTATCTTCAAGAAGCCGGTCTATTTTGGCGATACCGTCGCATGTCGGGTGACCATCACCGATCTCGATGAGCGCAGCAGGGCCAAGGCCGAGGCGGTGTTCACAAACCAGCGCGGGGAGATTGTCATCGAAGCCGCTTTAACCGGTATCGTCCCGGGCGCACCGGAGAAGCGCGTGCTGGAGCGGATGGTAGCGGAAGGAGACCCGACCAACCCATGTCGTTAGAAGTCATTTTCTACACAGGAGCGTGCGCTACATGAAAGCCCAACGATTGCAGGCAGGGGATAGAGTGCCCGACTTTGACTTCCGGACCCCGTGGGCACCCCGTCAAAACTTCTATGACATCATCGGCAACGACCCGGCGGTGTTGGTTTCCTGCGTTACCGGGGCTGCCCCGTTTGCCAGATGGAAATGGCCCGCCTGAAGCGGGAAATCGACTTGTTTGCCCAAAGGGGCGCACGCGTCCTTGTATTTTTGCAAAGCTCGCCTGAATCGGTGGCTTCGTCTTCGAATATGGAAGCCTGGCCTTTTATGATTGTGTGCGATCCTAACGGGTCTATCTTCCGGAAATTCCATGTGGCGCCCGGCGGCGTTCTAAAATACCTTCATCCGGCCGGCGCCATCGCCGCCATCCAATCCATCGTGCGGGGTTTCCGCCATGGAAGGTTCGAAGGCCAGGAGACACAGCTTCCGGCAGCGTTTGTGGTCAACCCAATGAAGATCATCACCTATGCCTATTACGGCAAGCACATCGGCGATGTTCGCGCACCTGCAACCCTGTCGAAGGAATTGAATTCGGCGCTATCCTAAGGAGGATCTCGTGATGAGGGTGAAAAAAAAGCTCGGACCGATCGGGGAACTGTTTCTCGCGCTCGTCTTTATGGCGGCGGGCTTGGCCGTTGTCTATTTTATGGGATCGAGTTTCACCTTGATCTGCCAGCGAAGCGAAAACAGGTGCATCATCGAAGAAGAGAATATCTTCAGGCCCAAGGAAATCAACGTCACGCTGAACCTGAGCGACATCCAAAAGGCCGAAGTCGTGGAATCCCGAGACTCCAAGGGCAAGTCCCATTACCAGGTGATGCTGGCGACCCACGAGATGCGGGTGCCCATCGCGGACTTCTTAACCGGCAAATATAGTTCGTGCAGTAAAAAAGCGGACCAGATCAATCGGTACCTCAACTCCGGCGATCCAGATCTTTCCGTCACCGAATCGGGAAAGGTTCCAATGTTTCTGGGGCTGTTCTTTGCCGGGGTGGGGGCCTGGGTATTTGTGCATTCGCTTTGGACAATAACAAAACGCATCCTGGGACTGATATTGG
>JAKAFO010000171.1 GCA_021819735.1 Deltaproteobacteria bacterium | reverse complement strand
CATCCTGATAACTGATTTCGGCCATGGCGCTGATGTGATTGATTTCCGAAAAGGTGACCGGCACGCCCATGGCCGGGGTGTGGGTTCCCCAACGGCCAGGCCCCAGCAAAAGGGTGGGGTGGGTTTGTCGGTCCACGATGCGCCGGTTCAATTTGCCGATCAGGCGCGCCACGCTGTATTTCTCTGTCAAGGAAAGCTCGATGTAGGCCCGGGGGTCCACCCAGATGATGCAGTCGATGGGCAACAAGACATTGCCGCCCATGAAAAATCCCTCGGTTTGAATAAAGATCTTTTCGGAGGAGAGCCCGTCGGGCAAGGCCTCCACGCCCGTGGCGCTAATGGTCTGGAAGGGACGGCACTGCAACAGGTTGACCTGCATCTCCTTGGCTTGGTTGTAATTGACCGTGAACTCAATATCCACGGGCGCCGCATAGGCCGCTTGAAGCGTGGAGAGCATGGCGCGCATCACGGGGATGAAAGGGGTGGCGGTCAAGAAGGGGTCGAAGGTCAATATCCATTGCCCCTTGCCCGGCTGCGCCGATGTTTCGGTGTCCCGCACCCCGATCAGCGGCAGGTCGATGGAGAACTCTTTTTCGTTCAACTCCCGCAAGGGGATGGTCTGCAGGGCATTGTCCTCCAGGTTCAGATGGTCCACGTAGTGCTGAGAGTATTTTTTCAAATCCTTCATGGTGCTCAGGGGCTTGACCAGCGGTTCGTCCACGGCCACGATGCGCGGATAATCGTTTTCTACCCGGTTGACCGCCCGCGTGCCCAATCCCATGACCAGACGCAACATGCCCGCATTGGGGTCCATGCCCTTTTTCCAGACATAAGGGTTGTGCGAAAGCCCCACGCCGGCCAGCGCCGGAAAAAAATAGCTTTTGTGATAACCCCCGGAGACCCGCTGGACCAGCAGCGCCATCTGTTCGTCCATTTGATCCAAACCGCGCTGGAGGCGGTAGGCCAGCGCATCGGCATTCATGGTGCTGGCGAAGATGCGCTTGACCGCCTCTTCGAAATTTTCATAGCGCTGTTCGGGCGATCCCTGGTTGACGCAGAAAAAGCTTTCGTATTTACCGGCGAAGGCGCTGCCGAAGGCATCCTCCAAAAGGCTGCTCGAACGCACGATGATCGGCGACTGGCCGAAGTATTCGAGCATCAGTTGAAAACGCTCGCGAAGGCTTTCCGGAAAGGTCCCCTTGAGCATGCGCTCTTTTAGCACCATGGCTTTGTCGAAATAGCCCGCCCGGGTCTTGTGCTCCATGAACAGCTTCCACCAGCCGTTCTGCACGATATAGGAATAAAAGACATCCGAGCCGATGTAAAAGGAATCGTGATGTTCCAGGATCTTGGACCAGCCGGACGGATCGTCCTGCAGCAGGATTTTCCTTGCGAGCAGCATGCCCAGCGATTTGCCGCCGATAAAGCCGGTGCCGATCAGGCGCTCCTTGATTTGAAGCAGGTCCTGAAGCGAAAAGTACTTGCGGATCAAGGAGAGCAGGCGCTTGCCGCGGCTGAGCAACAGCCGGCTGAGCTGCTCGACCATGTCCTGTTTCTCGTCCGGGGCCGCATCGGATTGCAGCAGGTTTTTGGCCTGCAGAAACAGGCGGTCCCAGAAATCCAGATGCCGGTGGGCATCCACGGCATTGTCCCGGGACAAGTGCGCAAACAACTGGCTGGCCTCGACGCTGTTGATCACCGGCACCAGCTCGTTCTTCTGCTTGATGTGGGGGAAAAACATGGTGGGCGAATAGCGGTCTTGAATCTTGATGGGGTGCACGCACAGTTGGCGCTGGTACCCATAAACATCGATCAGAACCTGGGTGGTTTCGCGGATACGGGCAATGGCCTTGAACGAGTGGCGATTGCGCAGGATGGCGAAATAGGCGATGGTATTGAGTTCGAACAGGTAAGGGCAGGTGATAAAGAAGAAGTTGACGATCATCAGGTCCGTGGCCCACACGTGCAGCAGGTCCGAGAGCGAGTCGAAGACGTAAAAGATATCCTTGCCCTCTTGGGTGATGATCCCGTGCACTTCGGCCGAAAAGGATTCAAACCCGTTTTCCACATTGAGCTGATGGATGGTGACGTGCGGGCGCGCCTCCAGCAGCGGCATGTGCCGGGCAAAGCGCATGTACACCACGCGCTGGTTGTTGGTCAGGGCCTTGTTGACGAACAGAGAAACCAGCTTCTGGTACTCGTCGATGTTATCCACCTGCCAGACGACATTATCGCCGGGCCGCAAGTGATCGATGATCGTGTCCAGGCTGTCCCAGCCGGTGCTGACATGGGAGTAAAGGGCCATGCTTCAATTCCTCGAGACGCAAAAGGTCTTGTGGGCGCCGAAGCTTGCTTAACCGATCTCTTTCAACAACTGGTCAAAATAGGCGATGGTTTTCTTCAGCCCGGATTCCAGATCGATGCTGGGGCGCCACTGGAGCGTCCGCTCGGCCAGCGCGATATCCGGCTTGCGTTGCCGGGGGTCGTCCTGGGGCAGTTCTTTATGGATGATCTTGGCTTTGGAACCGGTCAATTGAATCACCTTCTGGGCCAGCTCCAGAATGGTGAACTCCCCCGGGTTGCCCAGGTTGATAGGGCCGGTCACATCGTCCGGCGAGTTCATCAGACGGATGAGACCTTCTACCAGATCGTCCACATAACAAAACGAGCGGGTTTGGTTGCCTTCGCCGTAGATGGTGATGGATTCGCCTTTGAGCGCCTGGACGATGAAGTTGGAGACCACGCGGCCGTCGTTGGGGTGCATGCGCGGACCGTAGGTGTTGAAGATCCGGGCCACCTTGATTCTGAGGCGGTGCTGGCGGTAATAGTCGAAGAAGAGCGTTTCGGCGCAGCGTTTGCCTTCGTCGTAGCAGGAGCGGATGCCGATGGGATTGACCCGGCCCCAGTAAGCCTCGGGTTGGGGATGGATTTCGGGATCGCCGTACACTTCGCTGGTGGAGGCTTGCAGAATCTTGGCCTTCACGCGCTTGGCCAAGCCCAGCATGTTGATGGCGCCGTGCACGCTGGTCTTGGTGGTCTGCACCGGGTCGAACTGGTAGTGAATGGGCGAGGCCGGGCAGGCCATGTTGTAGATCTCGTTGACCTCCAGGTAGAGCGGGAAGGTAACATCGTGGCGGATGAATTCGAAGTTGGTGTGGTCCATGAGCTGCGCGATATTGCGTTTGGCGCCGGTAAAGCAGTTGTCCACGCATAGGACGTCGTGTCCCTGGGCCACCAGCCGGTCGCACAGGTGCGAACCTAGAAAGCCGCACCCGCCCGTGATCAAAATGCGCTTGTTCAGATGCATCCTTTTCCCCCTTCATCGATGATGTCATTGGAGTAACTTGATGTTTTTCTACCCGATAGCGATTTCAATGTCCACATCAACGTCGCGGTTGCACTTTTTCCCGAATTATGGAAAGTTAGCGCCCATTCCAGACACCAAGGAGGGGGTATGGCCATCGATCAGCACCTGTTGGATCTGCTGGTTTGTCCGAAATGCAAAGGAGATATCCGCTTGACGGCCCGCAAAGACGGGTTGGTTTGCGACGCCTGCCGGTTGGTTTACGAAATCCGGGACGATATCCCCATCATGCTCATCGAAGAGGCCAAACCGCTGCAAAGCGCCGACGCCTGACCCATGAGCCACCCTTTGCCGCCAGCTCCGGCCAAGCTCGTGATCGGTGTTTTCCTGAAAGAAAAGATCTTGCTGCACGAGGTAGCAGACGGTCTTTGCCGCGAGTTCGGCCCCTTGGACATGCTCAGCCCCTGGTTCCGCTTCGATTATACCGATTATTATAATGCCGAGATGGGCGGCCCCCTTTACCGGCGCATGCTGGTGTTCCGGGAGTTGATCGACCAGGATCGGCTACCCGGGATCAAGCAGTTCACCAACGGCCTGGAAGCCCGATTTTCAGCGGAGGGGCGGCGCGGCGTCAATATCGACCCGGGTTACTTGCTTCTGGAACGCTTCGTGCTGGCCACCGGCAAGAACTACACCCACCGCATTCATGTCGGGCGGGGCATTTACGCCGATCTGACGCTCATGTACCAGAAAGGGGATTACCAGCCGCTGCCCTGGACCTATCCCGATTATGCCGCCGCCGACATGCGCGTCTTTCTGGGTTTGGTGCGCCGTAAGTACGGCGCCGACGTCGGCACAACGGCGCACTGAAAAATGAAGGAGTCTATCCATGCTCAAGAGCATGACAGCCTATGCGTGTGAAGAAAAAAGCGATCAGACCCTGACGGTGGGTGTGGAGATGCGTGGGTATAACAGCCGGCATCTGGATATCGCCTTGCGGCTCTCCGCGGGCTATGCCGTCCTTGAAGAGAAGATCAAAGCCCAGATCGCAGCCAAGGTGGTGCGCGGCCGGATCGAGGTGCGCATCTATGTCAAGGATGCATCCGAGAAGGCCACGGCCTTCGAGGTGGATATGGTCAAGGCACGGGCCTTTTGTCAGGCCGCGGCTGCTTTGAAAACGGAACTGAAACTGTCAGGGGAACTCACCCTGGAACATCTGTTGGGCCTGCCGGGATTGATACAGTCGGCGGAAAATTTGCAGACGGCCGACCTGCACTGGCCGCTCATGACCGAGTGCCTGGCCAAAGCCCTCGAAAATCTGGATCACATGCGGCGGCGCGAGGGCGACCACCTGCGGGCCGATTTCATCCAGCGCCTCGATTGGATCGAGGAGCAGTTGAAGGTGATCGAAGCCAGCGCCGACGGTCTTTTGGCCGTTTATCGCGACCGCTTGCAGAGCCGCATCGAGGCATTGACGCAGGGCGTTGTCACCCTCGATCCCATGCGCATCGCCCAGGAAGCGGCCCTGATGGCCGATCGCAGCGATATCTCCGAAGAGATCGTGCGCGCCAAAAGCCACATCGCCCAGTTCCGATCCGTTCTCGACGGGGAGGAGCAGGCCGGACGCAAGCTCAATTTTCTATTGCAGGAATTCAACCGGGAGTTTAATACCATGGGATCCAAAACAGGCCAGGCGGCAGTTTCCCACACCATTGTAGCGGTGAAGGCCGAACTGGAGAAAATGCGCGAACAGGTCCAGAATATCGAATAGGCTGGCAAGCGGTCAGGTTGGCGGCTGCCGGGGGCTTATCGCGCCCTATGGGGCGTCGGGAGCGGAAAAGAGAGCGGGATGGAGAAGAATTTACTCAATATCGGCTTCGGGAACACAGTTGTAGCGGATCGCGTGGTGGCCATCGTGTCACCGAATTCGGCACCCATGAAGCGGCTCAAGGATGACGCCAAGGATGAAAAGCACCTGGTGGATGCCACCCACGGCCGCCGTACCCGTTCCATCATTATCATGGACAGCAACCACATCGTGTTGTCGGCCATTCAGGCGGAAACCATCTCCCAGCGCTTCGAAACCCTCCGGGAGGGCGAGGAGAGTCCGTGACAGACGGCGATTCTGAGCATAGGGCCGCAACGAGCGGCGCAGGGCGTCTTTTCGTGGTCTCAGCTCCCTCGGGTGCGGGCAAAACGACCCTGTGCTCGGCCGTGCGACGCCATTTCGGTGACTTGGCCTACTCCGTTTCCTACACGACGCGCACCCCCAGGCCGGGGGAGCAGCACGGTAAGGACTATTTTTTCATTACCCGGCAAGCGTTCGAGGCCGGCATCGCCCAAAACCGCTGGGCGGAGTGGGCCCGGGTGCATGGCAACCTCTACGGCACATCGGCCCAATGGATCGACGAGACCCTGGCTACCGGCAAGGACATTCTCCTGGACATCGATGTCCAAGGCGCCCGCCAGATGCTTGCGCGCTTTCCCCATGCCATCACGATTTTCATTTGCCCGCCCTCCATGGCCGCGCTCGAAGCACGCCTGGCCGGCCGGGGAACCGATGACGCCGCCACCCGGGCGTTGCGCTTGGCCAATGCCAAAGAGGAGATGGCCCAGCAGGATCTTTATCGTCATGTGGTGGTCAACGACGACTTGGAAAGGGCCACGCGCGAACTGATCGACCTTTTGACCCACTACCGCGCCATGCCCGGTACGGGTCGTCCACGGATCTCCCCATGAGTGTTGCCACCATCCTTTTATATGGCTATCATCCGGTGCGTGAAGCCTTGAGAGCCGGGCGGCGCCGAGTCAACGCCCTTCATCTGGCCCAGGGCAAGGGTATCGTGCGCCGTCAGGAGTTGCTGGACCTGGCCGAGCAGGCCGGCGTGAAAGTCGAGTGGACCAGCCCGGAAAAGCTCACGGCTCTGGTGGGGCACCGGCGGCACCAGGATGTGGCGGCACACGCGGCGGACTACCCGGTCAGTTCCCTGGAAGAGATCCTGGCCCAGCCTGCGGCTAAGGGTGGGGCACCTTGGGTGGTGATGCTCGACCAGGTGGTGGACCCCCAGAACTTCGGTGCCATTGTGCGCACGGCCCATTGTGCCGGTGTGCACGGCATCTTGGCCCCCAAGGACCGTTCGGCGCCGCCCACGCCGGCGGCCAGCAAAGCTTCGGCCGGCGCTTTGGAGCACATGCGCGTGGCATACGTTACCAATCTGGTGGCGGCTGCCCAGCGCTTGAAGGCGCAAGGGTTCTGGATCGCGGGTGCGGAACAGGAAGGTGCCCAATGTGTTTTTGATGCCGATCTGAAAGGGCCGTTGGCCCTGATCATTGGAGGCGAAGAAAAAGGGTTGCGGCCCCTGGTGAAAAAGCAATGCGACTTCACCCTGGCCATTCCCCAGACCGGCCGAATCGGTTCCTTGAACGCCTCGGCGGCCGCAGCCGTGATCATCTATGAAGCCTTTCGGCAAAGAAGGAGTTGAATTGCCATGACAGATCAACAGCCCCGGAAAATTACGGTCTCCGATAAAGGTGAACTTACTGTTCCCGATGTGCCCATCATACCTTTTATAGAAGGGGATGGCACGGGGCGGGACATCTGGCCCGCCACCCGTTTGGTGCTCGATAAGGCCGTGGAGAAAAGTTACCAGGGTCGGCGCCGCATCGAATGGCTGGAACTGCTGGTCGGCGAAAAGGGATTTCATCAGACCGGACAGTGGCTTTCCGACGAGGCCCTGCAAACCATCAGCGCGCATGTGGTTGCCATCAAGGGGCCCATGACCACGCCGGTGGGCACCGGTATCCGCAGCCTGAACGTGGCGATCCGTCAGAAGCTCGATCTTTACGCGTGCGTGCGGCCGGTGCGCTATATCGATCCGGTTCCCAGCCCCATGAAACAGCCGGAAAAGATCGATATGGTCATCTTCCGCGAAAATACCGAAGATCTTTACGCCGGCATCGAGTGGCAGGCCGGAAGCGCGGATGTGGCCAAATTGATCGACTTTCTCAACACCCAGATGGGCACGACCTTATCCGCGGGCACCGGCATCGGCATCAAACCCATCAGCGAGGTCAACAGCAAGCGTCTGGTGGCGGCCGCCATCGCCTATGCCCTCGAACAGGGCTGCCCGAGCGTCACCCTGATGCACAAAGGCAATATCATGAAGTACACCGAGGGCGCCTTCAGCCGCTGGGGGTATGACGTCGCCAAGGAGCGCTTCGGCGATCGCACCATTACCGAAGCCGAGCTTTACTCCCAATACGGCGGCCAGGCGCCGGCCGGCAAGGTGGTGATCAAGGACCGCATCGCCGACATGCTCTTTCAACAGGTGCTGTTGCGCCCGGACGAGTTCTCGGTCATCGCCACGCCCAATCTCAACGGAGACTACATCTCCGACGCCCTGGCCGCCCAGGTGGGCGGTCTGGGCATGGCGCCGGGGGCCAACATCGGCGACCGCTGTGCGGTCTTCGAAGCCACCCACGGCACGGCACCCAAATATGCCGGCCTGGACAAGGTCAATCCCAGTTCGCTGATCCTCTCCGGCGCCATGATGCTCGACTATATGGGCTGGAAAGAGGCGGCCGATAAAGTGCGCACCGCCCTGCAGGCCACCATCAAGGCCGGGGTGGTGACCTACGACCTGGCACGCCAGATTCCTGGTGCCCGGGAAGTAAAATGTTCGGCCTTCGCGGCGGCCATTGCCGAACGCTGTTAGAGGGTGATGTTTAACGATGATCGCTTCCAGCCGCTGGCAAACCTGGGCTCGACGAACCGTGCGGCGGCTCGGCGCCATTGGCGCCGAAGTCTGCTTCCCAGGGATCTGTTGCGGTTGCGGCCGGCTCTTCAGGCTGCCCCGGCGTACGGAGCAGGCCGTCACTTTCGAGCAATGGATGCATCGCTTCCTGTGTGAGGTCTGCGTCCAGGCATTTCAAGCCGTGCGTTCGCCCTTGTGCCCCCAATGCGGCCAGCCCTTCGCGTCACCCCATGGCCCCGATCACCTCTGCGGGCAATGTCAGGAGCGCCCTTTCCGCTTCAGCGCAGCCCGGGCCGCCGGTCTTTACGAGGGCGGATTGCGGACCGCCATCCAGCAGCTCAAATACCAGGGGCGTGACGCCTTGGCCCAACCCCTGGGAAGGTTCTTGTGGCAGACCTTGGGGCGCCATTGGGAGCCGGCCCAGTTCGATCGGGTGATCCCGGTGCCGCTCCACCCCCGGCGCTTACGCCAGCGGGGCTTTAATCAGGCCGCCGTTTTGGTGCGGGAATGGCCGCTGCTGGCCAAACGCCAGGGGCATCAGGTGCCGCCGGATTGGATCGATCGGCGGACGCTGCGGCGTGAGCGTCCCACCCAACCCCAGACCGGCCTGAAGCGCGAAGAGCGTGTGACCAACCTGCGGCGCGCTTTTCAGGTAAACCCCCACAGTTCCGGCCCGGGCGTGAAAAATCTGCGGGTGCTGCTGGTGGATGATGTCATGACCACAGGCACGACCGTCGATGCCTGTGCCCAAACGCTGATGGCGGCGGGTGCGGCCGAGGTGCGGGTGCTGACCTTGGCCCGGGCGGTGGTGACCCAGGGATAGACGACGATGCAATGGAGATGCAACCATACGCTGCACTACCTTCAATTTGGCGCTTTGGCATCCGTGCCGGGGGTTTGGCATGGCATCTTCCCGCGGTATGCCCTGGATGAAAGCGGTCGGCGCAGAAGTTTCAACCTCGGTTTGAACGGCAGCGCATCCGAGCCGCAGATCTGGCGCAACCGCCGACAGATGCTGAAAGCCAGCGGTGGCCGGCAGGCCATCTTCGCCCGCCAGGTGCATGGGGCTGATGTGGCCAGATGGGAAGAGCCTGAGGCGGAAAGCGAGCCGGCAGCAGCCCAAGCCCATTATCTGTCCGGCGATGCAATGATCACCGATGTGCCCGGTGCGGCCCTGGTCATTCAAACCGCCGATTGCCAGAGCGTGGTGCTGGCCGACCCGGTGCGGCGCGTCGTTGCCAACGTGCACTCCGGATGGCGGGGCAGCATCCAGAACGTGGTCGGTCAGACCATCGGTGTCATGCGGACGCGTTACGGGTGTCGGGCAGAGGATATTTTGGCCGGCATCGGTCCTTCGCTGGGGCCCTGCTGCGCCGAATTCGTAAACTACCGCCAAGAGATTCCAGCCGAGTATTGGCCCTACCGGCGTCCCGGCGACCATTTCGATTTCTGGCGCCTGAGTGTCGATCAACTGGCCGCCGCCGGCATACCGAGGGGACGGATCGAAGTCGGCGGCATCTGCACGCGCTGCAATTCCCATCTCTTTTTCTCTTATCGCGCGGAAGGCAAGGCCGCCGGCCGCTTCGCCGCCGTGGTCGTATTGGATGGCTGAAGGAAAGCAACGATGCATCAACAACCTGCAACCGTGTTATGGAACCATATCGTCGGCCCGAACTGCTACCGGCTTGGGCTTTCGTGCCATCGGGGTTTCGAAGTCGCCGTGCCCGGCCAATTTGTCATGATTCAGAGCGGCCCGGCGCTCACGCCGCTGCTGCGGCGGCCGTTTTCCATCTTCGGGGTGATCGGTACCCCTGCGCATCCCGAGGGCATCGAGGTGCTCTATAAGGCCCTGGGGCGCGGCACCCATCAAATGGCCCAATGGACACAGGGGCGCACGGTGGACCTGCTCGGTCCCCTGGGGCGCGGCTTTGCGGTCGCCCCCGAGAGCCGGCGTATCTACCTGGCGGCCGGCGGCATGGGCGTGGCGCCTATCCGTTTTCTGGCGACGCAACTGATCGCCGGCGGTGCGGACCCAACCGGCATCCGGCTTTTTCTGGGTGGTCGAAGCCAGGAGGATCTCTTGTGTGCCGATGAATTCCGGTCCCTGGGCATCGCCGTCACTCTGAGCACCGACGACGGCAGTGCCGGCCTGCAATGCCTGATCACGGACCCGTTGGAGGAGGCTATTCGGCAGACGCCGCCCGACCTGGTATGTGCCTGCGGCCCCCATGGCATGCTGCAATGTGTGAGCGGTATCGCCGAGCACCACGGCGTACCCTGCCAGATCTCCCTGGAGACCATGATGGCCTGCGGCATGGGCGCCTGTCTGGGGTGTGCCGTGCCCGCGGCCGACGCCCAGGCAGGGTATCGCCACGTCTGCGTGGACGGTCCGGTATTCACCGTGGGCCAGGTGGATATGCGTTGAGACGAATGGCCCATAGCAGCAGTTCTCGCTGAATGAGATTCAGCGGATTTGATGGGGCTTTCCCGATGTAGTGAAAACTAAATTTCGTAAAGTCATTTTTCACAACCTTCGTAACTTATTAAAATAAAAGGAAATATTTGCCTAGACACGGCCCCTGTTTATTGCTATAGAAGTCAAAGACTTACGCAATATGCCGGGGATGACATTGCATACAAAAGAACACCTGAGCTTCAGTGCATTGAGAAAAGAACTTTCCGTCCTCTTTTCCCAATTGCCAGATGAGCGCCAGGCCGGCAAGGTCGATAACCCGCTGCACGACTGCTTGATGAGTGCGCTGGCCATGATGTTCTTTCAGGATCCATCCCTGTTGTCCTTCCAGCGCCGTATGCAAGACGCCATGCAGTGCAATAATTTAAAAACCATGTTCGACGTTTCGGTCATCCCCAAAGATTCGCCCCTGCGCGAAGCACTCGATGCCCTGCCAAGCGATA
>JAKAFO010000504.1 GCA_021819735.1 Deltaproteobacteria bacterium | reverse complement strand
AAACATCCCAATGTATAATCAGCGCTTCTCCGCTTATGAAACAAGTGCTCGCCGATTTGGGCGCCGAGCGCATTAGCTGCTTCGGTTTTTCAAACCGCGGTACGTGGAAAAGATGGCCGTGGCGATCCCGCCCAGTATCAGGGCCGCCGCCCCGACCAGCCGCCAGCTCAATGGTTCTGCCAGGAAAAGGACGCCTCCCGTGGCTGCCAGGGGCGGCACCAGCAGTTGCACCAGGGCGGCGTGTTTCGCATTCAGGTTCTGCAAGGCGGCGTACCAGATGATGTACCCGGTGGCCGAGGCACCGGCGCCTGATATTACCGCAAACAACACGCCCTTGGGTGAAACCTGCAGGAACGGGAACGCAACCAGGCCCAGCAACAGGACAAAGGGCAAGCTGTAGAGGAAATTGTTTCTCGTGTCCACGATGGGAAGCTTCGAACTGCGACCGCGCAGGGAATAGATGCCCCAGGCGGTGCCGGCCGCCATCATGAGGCCTGCAGCCCACAAGGGGGGTGTGTTCAGGCCCGGGAAAACCAGATACGCCAGGCCGCCCAGCGCGACCAGCAACCCGACATATTCATAAGGGTTTGGCTTCTGACCACCTATCACGGCGGCAATGAACATGGTGGCCTGCACCGATCCGAAAAGGATCAAGGCGCCGGTGCCCGTATTGAGATTGATGTATGCAAAAGAAAAAGCCACTGCATACAAGAACAGAAAAGCCGCCGAAACGAGCGAGCGCATGGGCGCAGGCGCTGAGGCCGGCTTGGCGGCAATAGCGGCGGTGATGAGCCACAGCGCCACGGCCCCGGAGGTGAGTCTGAGCATCGTGAATCCGGCCGCGTCGATCAGCGCATGACCCAGCGCCAGGCGGCAAAGAATGCTGTTGGAGGCAAAAGCGGTCAGCGCCAGCCCGGTGAAGACGAGACGCCGCACCGGCGCGCATTCGCTCCTTTCGGCTGCGGGTGGATTGAGATAAAAACAGCTCTCTTTCGGCTGCGACGTTTCCAATCTATTCTTGCTCCCAACAGGCGATCTGGAATCGATTCGGATCGCTGAAACTGGATGGGGGGCAGCCAGGTTACGGCTTGTCGGATAGGTTAAGCAGGGAATCGGGCGATGCAATCCATGTTCAGTCCTCGTTGGCAATTGGGTGGCGCAGCGGCACGCTCGGTAGCGATTTTTACGTTTGGTGGCCCCCCGGTTGGCTGGGATTTCGCTTATTGGATTTGGTGTAAAATTGGCTTTTAACAAAAGATAAGATGGCGCCTACAATAATCCGCCGGACGGATTGGACCGCGAGGAGGATATGCTCCAATTTCTTGCGGCGCGCCCGCTTCCAAAAGGCCTTCACGGGGCGTAAGCCGCGGCACCAATTATATCTTACTTTTGCAGATAGTTGCGTCGTCGGACAATTTGGGGTTATATGAATAAAGCTTGAAGGAGCGCCGATCAATAAAGTTGAATAGCTGAGGCCGCACGCTTATGACTTCTCCTCTCCCTGGCCCCACGGAAGATCTTCTCCATCTCCTGCATGCGCTGCTCCATCCGGTGGCCGTATTCGACGCGGCGGACGGAAGTTTAATCGCAGCCAATGAGCATTTCTGCAAAGTATTGAAATTGACCGAAGAAGAGCGCACCCGGATATTGCGCAATGCATTCGGGGGCGATGAGTCATGCCCCTTGCGCTTGCGCATTCTGGACGAAAGCATCGCGCACTTTGTTGCGCCCAGCGGCATTCGGTCCCTGATCGATACGCACATCAAAACGGTTCGCCTGGGCGGGCGAGAGTGCCGGTTGGTGATGGCCGCCTCGGTGAACTGGCCCGGCACGCCGGAGCAAAAAGAGATCGAGACCGGCCGCTACCGTGCCCTGCTCGAAGATCTGAACGAGATCGTCTATGTCGATGACGAAAAGGCCAACGTGGCCTATGTCAGCCCGAACATCTTCCGCCTCACCGGCTATGAAGCCCATGAAGTCATCGGCAAAAGCTTCATGTACTTCGTGCACCCCGACGATCTCGTCGGCCGGATGGACATTTTTCTCAAGATTCTGAGCGGCGAGGAACAGGCCACCGAATACCGGATGCGGACCAAAGCCGGCGAATTCAAATGGGTGCGGACCAATGCGCGGCCGATCATGCGGGATGGGGCGCTTGTTGGCATTCAGGGCGCGCTGGTGGATATCACGGATTTAAAAGAGGCCGAAGAGGCGCTCAAGCTCTCCGAAGAGAAGTACCGCAATGTCGTTCAACACTCCAAAGATGCCATCTTCGTGACCCAGGATCACAAGCTCAAATTCATGAATCCGAGGGCTTCGGCCATCTTGGGCGACACGTGTGAAAACGTCGCCGACCGTCCCTTCTTGGATTTTGTTCATCCGGAGGACCGCGAAACGATCGCTGACCGCTATCACCGACGCCTGGACGGTGAAAGTCTTCCGGATGGCCTCGCTTTCCGCATGCTCGACAGGGCCGGCCGTGTCAAGGACGTGGAACTCAATTCGGTGTTGATCGCCTGGGAAGGCCGGCCGGCGGCGCTCTCCTTTTTAAGAGACGTCACCATCCAAAAGAAGATGGAGAGCCAGTTGCGCAACGCCCAGAAAATGGAGGCCCTGGGTACCTTGTCCGGCGGCATCGCCCACAATATCAACAA
>JAKAFO010000170.1 GCA_021819735.1 Deltaproteobacteria bacterium | reverse complement strand
CAAACCTCTTCCCGAATGCCTTCATCCTTGAGAAACTGGTGGACTTTGGGGATGGCATACTCGATGGGCATGGCGATATTCTTCTTGGCGATATCCGGGGCTGCGCCGGTTCCGCCATAGCTGCCGTCGATATGCACGATATGCGCGCCCGCATAATAGCTGCCCACGGCCACCATATCCACATCCGTGGGCGTGGAGACTTTAACGGACACGATGGCCCGCGGGTTGACTTCCTTGACCCAGTCGACATGCTTCTTATGATCTTCCACCGAATAGACGCTGTGAAACGGGAACGGCGAAAAGAGCGAATTGCCCACCACCGTCTCGCGCATGGCGGCCACTTCCGGGGTCACTTTGTCACCGAGCAAATGCCCGCCCAGACCGGGTTTGGCGCCCTGGGCATATTTGAACTCGATCACCGGCGCAAAGCGCATGGTCTCTTCGCGTACCCCGAAAAGTCCGGTGGCCACCTGGGTGATGACAAAATCGGCGTAGGGCACAAACTCCTTGGGGTAGCCGCCTTCGCCCGTACAGGTCAGGGTGTTCAAGCGCTGGGCCGCCCGGGCCCGGCCGGTCAAGGCCGTCAAGGCCATCGAGCCGTAGGACATGCCGCCGCTGTAGCAAGGCAGGGAGAGGCGCCGTTCCGGCCGGCCGTCCTTGCGCTTGTTCAGATCGAGGCTCAGATCCAGCGCTGCGTCGCCGATCGGCCGGTAAAGGGCCGGGTCCGGCCGTTTGAAGCGGATCTTGTCGAACCCGCCGCCGGAGAATCCCAGGCTGTACTCCAGCTCTACCGAGGGCAGAGTGCCGGTCTCGGCCATCGCCCAATGGGCGATCAGCATTTCAGCGGGCCAGCGATAGTCTCCCAGGGTTTCCAGAATCGGATTGAGCCGCAGGGTCAGGGCCTGCTGGGGGCAGCGGTCGATGCAATAGAAGTCATTGTGCTGGCACTGGAATCCGATGCATTTGTGTTCGACCGGCCGCATGGGCTTGGAGAAGTTCTCGTAGCGCGGATGGACTCCGTACGGGCAGAGTTTGGCGCACAACCCGCAGGAAACACAGGCCGAGCTTCTTTTGAGCGTATACTTTCCGATGGTGTTGCGAAAGCGCGACTCGGCTTCCCTGACCGCCGGCAATGTCTGTTGTTGAGGCTGTTGGCTCATGGTTATCCTAGTCCCGGTACTTTGCGTTCCCCGAAGATGGGCCCGAAATGATCTTTTTCCAGATTTTCAAACCACATGGAGCGGCCCACCTCCCCACGCAGGCGCCGGGCCTCGCGGATGCCCATGGCCCCCATCAGCTCGATCAATTGGCTCTGCCAGGCGGCGATGAGATTGACGATGCGCTCGGCGCCCCACTGGGCATCCAGGGGTTCATCCAGTTGGACCGGGCAGGAGAGGCCCTTTTGGCATCGGCCGCACAACCGGCACTCCAGCGCAACCAGGAGGGCATGATCGGCGGTGACGGCATCGGCCCCGCAAAGGATGGCCTTGGCCATATGCTCGGCCATGGCGATGCCGCCCGAAAACACCAGGTTGATCTTCTGGCGGACGCCCTGGGCCACCAGATTGAGGTGGACCTCGCGGATCAGCTCCTTTAAAAACCGCGGCTGGGCGGCATTCAGCTCATTGCCGTTATCATCCGCGTAAAAGTGCAGGCTATCCACGCCGCTATGCACCAGCGCCGCGGCGCGCGCCGGCGCGGTTCGGTCGAGCGCCAAACCCACCAGGAGGATCATCTCGGGATGAACGGCCCGCAAGCTCTTCACGGCGGCTTCGATGCCGGGCCCATCGGCCAGTTCGACGACGCGGCTGTGGCGGAGGGTCTCGTCGTGGTGCCCGATATCGTCCGGGGTCAGGCAGGGAATCAGGTGGCCGGCATAGGGGGCCAGCGCTGGGGTCAGATCCTGCGGGCGGACAAACATCAGCGTGCCCAGGGTCTTGGCCGCCCGGGCCATGGGCAGCAAAACGTGGTCGTTGATCAAAAGCCGCGGCGACAACCGGAAAAGCAAGGGCAGCGGCAGTTCCAGCAGCGGCGGCACTTCCGAAGCCAACGACATGTCCGCATTGAATTCAAGCGGCGTCAGGCGCCTGGAGAGCTCGAAACAAGTATTGATATACTCCCGGCCATGGATGCCGTCGCGCGTCGGACGGACGATTTCGGACATGTCGGTCCACATGGCATCGAATCCGGGCCCCGCGAACGGCCCACGGTAGCCGGCGCCGGAAACCGGTATCTTGCCCGTGTGGGCCTGGTACCACAGCCGGTGCAGGTTTTCCGCGCGCCAGTAGGCATCGCCCAGGGTGCGGTACTCCGGATTGATCGTCCGCGAAAAGATGCCTTTGGTGCACTCCTGGACACAGCGAAAACAACTCATGCAGGTGTACAGGTACTCGGGCTCGTCCATCGCGCTCATGTGCAGCATATTTTCCTTGAAGATATTGTAGACGCACTTCTTCTTCACGCATTGCCTGCACGAGCCGGCGCAGTTCTCGCGAAACTCGACCGTTGCGTACTTGCCGATGGGATGGAACCGCGGAGCGGCGGTTTTGGTGTGGATATGGTACTTCTTGGGCATGAGATTCTCCGTAGCATTTCAACTGCCAGGATACGATGGTACAAAGAAGAAATATCAAACGAGAGCCAGGTTTCTCCGATTACGGCCGTGGCAGAAGCCCGGCTTCCGAGACGATGTGACCGACGACCTCTTCCCACTCGATGGCCATCAAATGAATGCCGTGAACACCCTGGATATCACGAAGCTCGGCGATGGTTTCCAGGCAGATTTTGATACCCTCTTCCGGAGCCTTTTGTTTGGCCACACCCCCCATGCGCTTGATCAGGGCCTCGGGGACATCCATGCCCGCCACCCGTTTGGCCATGTATTTGGCCATGCCTTCGGATTTCATGGGGGTCACCCCGGCCAGGATATGCACCTTTTCGGTCAACCCTTCGTCCTGGGCCATTTTCATCCAGGCCTTGAAACGCGCCAGGTTATAAACGCATTGGGTCTGGATAAAATCGGCGCCGGCATCGATTTTTTTGGCCAGCCGCATCACCCGGTATTCGAAGGGATCGGCAAAGGGGTTGGCGGCCGCGCCGATAAACATGCGCGGCGCACCCTTGAGCGCAAACCCGCTCATGTCCTGACCTTGTTCGCGCATCGTCTGGACGGTGCGCACCAGATTCATCGAGTCGATATCGAACACGTTCAGGGCATCCGGTTGGCTGCCGAAGCTCTGGTGATCCCCCGAAAGACAGAGAATATTTTGGATGCCCAGAGAATACGCACCCATGATGTCCGATTGGAGCGCGATGCGGTTGCGATCCCGGGTGACCATCTGCATGACCGGTTCGATGCCCATGGTCACCAGGTGCGCACAGGCGGCGATACTGGACATGCGGACAATGGCGGTTTGATTGTCGGTGACATTCACGGCATCGACACACCCCTTTAACAGCTCGCCCTTTTTGCGGATGATGTCCGCATCGGCACCGCGCGGCGGCCCACACTCCGCGGTAACCGCAAACCCACCACTCTCCAGAACCCGCTGCAATTTTCCGGTGGATTCGATCTTCATAGCATGTGATCCTCTCTGATGAGTTTGCGAGGTCCGGAAGACAAACTGGCCGCCCAGTTTTTGGGCGGATGATAAACGCGCAAATTATCCAGTTGACCCAGGGCCTTCAGGCGCTCGATGATCAGGTGCCAGGCGCAATCGATTTCGGAACTTACTTCGCAATGGCCGTTCTGGGAGCCGCCGCACGGCCCGTTGAGCAATTTCTTGGCGCAGCGCGTGAATGGGCAGATACCGCCGAAGACGGCCAGCTTGCAATCGCCGCAACCCGAGCACTCCTCGGTGAAAAGGCCTGGCTTTTCCAGAACCCCCATAAAGGTGGTGTTCACGCCCGGCAGCACAGGCGTGGTCGTAAAACGCCGCGCCATGGCCTGTACGCCGGCCCCGCACGCCAGAGAGAGAATGGCCTGGTTGCGCGCTGCCGCCGGTGCGCTCTCCTGGATAAATTCATCTTCGCACTGCCGTTCGACGGTCTGTTCCTCGATCTGGATCTCCTTGCCCTCTGTTTTGCAGACCATACGCAAGGCCGAGGCCAGAACCGCCACCTCATCTTCGCCTCCGGCAAAACAGGTTTTGACGCAAGTGCCGCACCCCAGAAGCAATATCTTTTGGTAAGGTGCGATGATCTGCTTGATTTCCGAAATTGGTTTTTGTGCTCCGACGATCATCCCATTGACTCCGTTCGAGACCGGACAGGGTCTCTTTTATTCTTCCTGAGTTAGCGTTCTGAAACAGCGCATCATAATGGATCAAGCCTTCGCAACAGCGGACAAGGAGCGCGCTGCTGCAGGATTTGGACCCAAGGCGGCCGCCACCGCCTGTGCCTCCTCGATGAATCGCCCGGCGCTGCGGGTATCTCCGGCCGCCACGTTGAAGAGCGCCAAGCGCCGGCCATCCATTCCGATTTCATCTAACAAGGCCTTTACCCACTTCACCCGCTTTTTGGCCCGCAGGTTGCCTTCCACATACCGGCAGGCGCCTTCGGCGCATACCAGGACCACCACGGCGTCGGCCCCGGCTTCGAAAGCACGCATCAGATAGACATCCTTGACCATGCTCGAGCACGGCAATTTGATAAAATTCAGCTCGCCGCCCGCCTCTGCAGCCGCCGGCAGCGCATCGCCGTCGCCGAAGACATTGATGCAGTGAAAAACAGTAATTTTAGATTGGGATCTCTGGCTCATATCATTTTTATTAACTTATTTAGAAATTAATTAGCCTGGCTAATGCAAAAAGAAAGGCGCCTCTACGATCATTGCGCAGAGACGCCTTTGTCCAAGCTAAAGCGAGATTAGATTTCAGACATCATTGTCCGAAGTAGAAACTGAATAGTATTCATATTGTGCTTGCGAATTGGTTGTCAAGGTTTTTTAAATGGGTGGCGAAGCGGACAACATCAAACGCCCAAATACGCTTGTTTGACCTTTTCGTCCTTTTGCAGTTGCTCCCGGTTGCCCGAGAATACTATCTCACCGTTCTCGAGCACATAACCGCGGCTTGCAATATTGATGGCCATGGAAGCATTCTGCTCTACCAGGAAAATAGTGGTGCCGCTGTGATTGATGTTTGCGATGGCTTCGAAAATCCTGGACACGATAAGGGGCGCCAGCCCCAGAGAGGGTTCATCCAGCAAAAGCAGTTTTGGACGCGCCATCATCGCCCGCCCGATGGCCAGCATCTGCTGTTCACCACCGCTCATAGTGCCAGCCATTTGACCCTGGCGTTCGTGGAGGATGGGGAAAAGTTCGAACACCGCATCCATGTCCTTTTTGACCTGGTGCGGATTCCTTCGGTGAATGTAAGCGCCCAGTTGAAGATTCTTAAAAACCGTCAATTCCGGAAAAAGCCGGCGGCCTTCAGGGCATTGCGAAATGCCGGATTTGACAATGGTGTCGGTGCTCAGACCGTCGATGCGCCTGCCTTCGAATTCCACGCTTCCGCTCCTGGGCTTGATCAGACCGGAAATCGTATTGAGCAGCGTGGTTTTACCCGATCCGTTGGCGCCAAGGAGGGTGACGAGTTCTTTTTCTTCGATTTGAAGCGTGATGCCCTTGAGGGCCTGGCCTCGGCCGTAGAAGGTGTCGACATTTTTTAAATTAAGCAGCATATCCCGGTCCCAAGTAAGCTTCTATGACTTTTGCATCGCGACTGACTGCGCTGGGGGCGCCCTCGGCAATCTTCTGGCCGTAACTGAGGACCACCACGCGGTCGGAAATATCCATCACCATTTTCATTTTGTGTTCGATCAGGCAGATCGTGACGCCTGCTTTCTTGATCCGCTGGATGATGCGAATCAGGCTGTCGTCTTCTTGCAGATTGACTCCGCCAGTGGGCTCATCCAACAATAGCAGCTTCGGTTCGGTGGCTAGTGCGATACCGATGGAGAGCCTTTTTTGGGCTTCCTGGGGAATATTGCCAGCGATTTCATCCTTGAACATCGCCAGGTTGAGAAAATCCAGGATCTCTTCGGCTTTTGCCAAACTCTTTTTTTGATCGGAGCGCTCACCGGCGCTGCCGAAGACGGCGCCGAAGATGCCGCTGGCTGTGCGCAGTCGATGACCGATCACGAGGTTGTCAAACACAGTGTCCTGGGCAAACACGGTGGTTGACTGAAATGTCCGCGCGACCCCCAGACGGGCGATATCGTACGGTCTTAAACCGACGATTTCCCGGCCCATCAGTTGGATACGTCCCTGGGAGGGGCGGTGGACGCCTGTGATCAGGTTGAAAAGGGTTGATTTCCCCGCGCCGTTCGGTCCGATGACGCTGACGATTTCGCCTTGCTCGATATGAAAACTCAGGTCCTTGACTGCAACCAGGCCACCGAAGCGTTTGGTTAACTCGATTGATTCGAATAGCATAGCGAGCCTCTTGGGGCTATTGGGTTCCCGTTCGTTTCGACCAGTAGAGTTTCAAGCCGCCCACGACACCGGAAGGCAGAAAGATGATAACCAGGATCAACATGAAGCCATAGGCGACCATGCGGTAGGCCGCCAGGGCATGCAGCGTTTCGGAAATCACGGGCAGGACAATGGCACCCAGGATAGGGCCGACCAGGGTCCCGATGCCGCCGAACATCACCTGGATCAGCACTTCGAAAGTGATGTGAAAATCGGAAATTTCCGGGCTCAGAAAGCCGATGTAGGAAGCATAGAGGCTGCCGGCGAGGCCGGCGAAGAAGGTGCTGGACACGAAGGCGGTCAACTTGGTGCGAAAAGGATTGATGCCGATGGAGGCAGCCAGTTCCTCGTTGCCGCGCACAGCCCTGAAGGTTCGGCCCGACAAAGACCCGACGATGCGGTGCGTGACCCAGACGGTGCCCAGCAGCATCGCCAGGAGCAGATAATAGTTGGCGAGCATGCTGCTGCCGAAATGGAGGGTCCACCCGAAAGGCAGGGGGATGTCCGCTGGCGACGGAATACCCATCAAGCCGCGCTGCCCCTCGGTCAACGTGTCCCAGCGATCAATGATCATGGTCACGATAACATTAAAGCAAAGCGTGCAAATTGCGAAATAGGCCCCCTTGGTGCGCAGCGAAGGCATGCCGATCAGCAACCCGCAAAAGGCCGCGGTCAGGCAGGCCAGTGGCATGGCCAGCCAGAAGTTGAGGCCCAGCTTGAGCATCAGCAGGCCCGAGGTGTAGGCGCCGATGCCGAAAAAAGCGCCATGGGCCAGGTTGACCTGCCCTGCGAAGCCCATGATCAGATTCAGGGCGGTTGCGGCGATGCCCCATATGCAGGCCATGATCAGGAGGTGATGCACATAGCGGTTGGCGCTGAACAGCGGCGCGCAAACCGCCAGCAGGATCACCAGCGACAAAATCGAATACTTCAACAGCGGGAGCTTTGCATTCACTTTCAGTGCGCCTTTCCAAACAATCCGGTGGGCTTGATGGCCAGAACCGTGACCAGAACGCCGAAGGCCAGGATCTCGTGGTAATCGGTGGTCAGATACCCACCGCCGATGCTTTCGATGAGTCCCAGGATGAATCCGCCGATGATGGCACCCGGGATGCTGCCCATGCCGCCGAGAATGATGATGACGAACGCTTTGAGCGTGACCGCTCCGCCCATGGAGGGGTAAACCAGCAGAATCGGTCCGATCAAGGCGCCGGCTGCCGCGGCCAGGGATGTACCGAGGCCCAGCGTCATCATGTCCACGCGCGTCACATTGATCCCCGAAAGCCGGGCGCCGACCCGGTCCTGGGCCGTGGCCAGAATCGTCATGCCGATGGTGGTCTTGCGGATGAACAGTTGCAGCAGGACGATCAGCGTGATGGCGGTGACAACGATGATGATGCGGTGCAGGGTGATGGTGACACCGAATACCCGGTAGAGCTGGTCATAGATGGGAGGGAAGCGTTTGAAATCCGGCCCCCAGATGATGAGGGCGAGGTTGTCGATGATGTAGATTAAGCCGATGGCGGCGATGAAGCTGTTCAGGTGCGGGGCGTTGAGCAGGGGGCGGAAGACGACCCGCTCAATGAGCATGCCGATCAGCAGCAGAATCGCCATGGCCGCCAGCAGGGCCAGCCAGAAATTGAGTCCGCCGTAGGTAACCAGCAGAAAGGAGATGTAGGCGCCCAGCATGTAAAGGGAGCCGTGGGCGAAGTTCGGCACTCCCAGAATTCCGTAAATGATAGTCAACCCCAGCGCCACGAGCGAGTAGACGCTGCCGACCATGATCCCGTTGATCACCTGCTGCAGAAAAAGGTCCATGCTGCCCCCGCTGAACGTTGCTTGCGCATTCCCGGCCCTGCGCCATCACTTCGGCATTCGATACGAGCGGAGCCGCGATGTTTCCCGAACGCGGCTCGCGCCCGTTGCTTTGAAGCGTTACGAATGGATACGGCGTTTACTCCGGCATGTAGGTCGCACCGTACTTTTCATACCAGGGAATCGGGTCGATCTCGATGGGGTCCGAGAACTTGCCGTTCAAGACCTCCATGGCATAGTAGCCGGATATGAATTGGCCTTCGGGAGTGATCTTCTTGATGCCGCGCACCGAGTGGTCGCCCACCGGGACAACTTCTGGGATGGCCTTGCGGATCTTGTGTGGGTCGCTCACGGTCCCCGCTTTTTTCATGGCTTCGGCGAAAATGTACATTACTTCGTAGTTATAAGAAGATTCGGCGGTGGGGATCGCATCCGCGCCGTAGCGTGCTTTATGCCGCTTGGCATATTCCTGCATCAGGGGCAAGGGATAGAAGGCGGCCGGGGCTACGCCGGCCGAATTGTTCAGGGCGTCCATGGAGGCCACTTTGGCCATTTCGTCCAGCTTGCACTGGGAGCCGAGCAGAAAGCCGCCTTTGAATCCGAGTTCACGGGCCTGGTTGACGATCATGGCCGAAGATTCGGACGGGCCGTACAGGTAGAGGCAATCGGGTTTGTCGGCGAGCGCTTTGGTCAGGTAGGGGTAAAAATCCGTGACCGATTTGAAATCGATGCTGGCCACGGATAGAATCTGCCCGCCTTTTTCCTTCCACTGGGCCTGGAAAATCGTTTCGGCGATTTTGCCGGCTTCATGCGCGCCGCACAACAGGGCCGCTTTGCGATAACCGCGTTTCCAACCGATTTCGACCGGTCCCGAATTGTAAAAGGTCATGGACATGGGGCCCTTGACCAGCAGTTGGTTGCCTTGTTTGAGCACGGCCACATTGTCGGTATAGCCATGCATCAGAAAGCCTTCCGTTTCGCTGAACTTGGCCATAGCCAGAATACCTCCGCTGTGGGGGCAGAAGACGGCGATGGGCTTGGGCGACACGGTGGTCATCATGCGCCGGGCGTTGGAGACGCTTTCGGCGGGTTTGTACATATCGTCCAAGGCGGTCAGTTTGAAGGTGTATTGCTTGCCGTTCACGGTGATGCCGCCGGCATCGTTGATTTCGGCAATGGCATGTTCCAGGCCTTCCAGGTTATTTTTACCGTATTTGGCTGCTCCGCCGCTCAACGGTCCGGTGAAACCGATGGAAACGACCTCCGCGCAGACCGGCGCCGCCAAAAGCGTTAAGAGTAGCCCTACTGCCAATGCGAACATCGATATTCTCTTCATTTTATTCTCCCTTCCTTTGCTATGTTGTAAAACAAGGCGGTACTTGGCCCTACAGATAAGCGGAAAAGGACATGGCTTCTGGGCTGTAGAATGGTAATGTTCCAACTACAATACATTCGCTTTTTGTGTCAAGGATATCCGACAAACATTTGTATGGCGATATCGAACACGTACCGATATTGATGAATATCCTGCGCAGTTCGCGGACATTGGAACGTGTTGCGTGCCCGTCGACGCACAGCACCGCTTGGCCGGCGAGGTGCGGCTGGTCAGCCAGGACTTTTTCTACGATCAAACCCAGTGCCGCCCCGTCATTTTGCCCCACCTTGACTTTGAATCCGAAAGTAGGTTTTAAGGGGGCAACGGACAGGAGCGTTCCAGAATGGCGACATCCCACTCTTTCACCCTCCGGGCAGGCACGGCCGCGATGCGCATCCTGCGCGAACGGGGGCTCAGGCCCCAGGACATCCGGGTGATCGCCGGGGCGGCCGGTGGGCCCAAATGGCTGGTGCTAAGCGGGTTGGACCGGCTGATCTTTGGTACCTGGCTTGAAGCGCGCCGCGCGCCTCTGTTCCTGGTGGGCGCTTCCATCGGCGCATGGCGCTTTGCGGCCCTGGCGCGCCGGCAGCCCCTGGCGGCTCTGGATCGTTTTGAAAGCGCTTACATCAACCAGCGCTATGATAAAAAGCCCACGGCCCTGGAGGTCAGCCGGGAAAGTCAACGGGTCATGGATGCTTTCCTGGACGATGCCGGCACTCGGGAAATTCTAAACCACCCCTTCATGCGCCTCAACATGCTGGCCGTGCGCTGCAACCGGTTGCTGGGCACGGACGCCAGGCTGCCCCTGGCCGTGGGTCTGGCCGGCGCCGGCCTGGCCAATCTTTGCCGGCGCCGCTTCCTGTCCTACTTTTTTCGGCAAACCCTCTTTTCCGACCCCCGGCAGCTTCCGCCCTTTCAAACCGTGAATGGCTTCAGCCCCCGGCGGGTCAGCCTGACGGAGGCCAATTTTCGCCAGGCCCTGTTGGCCTCGGGTTCCATTCCCCTGGTCATGAGCCGGGTGCTGGATATCCCCGGCGCCCCGCTGGGGGCCTACCGGGATGGGGGCATTGTCGACTATCACCTGGACATCCCTTTCGGCATCGACGACGGCCTGGTGCTTTTTCCCCACTACACCGACCGCATCACGCCCGGCTGGTTCGACAAGAAACTCACCTGGCGCAAGCCCCACCCCGAGCACATGGCCCATGTACTCATGGTCGCGCCTTCCCGGGAGTTCGTGGCCGATCTGCCTTTTGCAAAAATCCCCGACCGCAACGACTTCTGGACCTTTTTCAAGGACGACGACCGCCGGATCGACTATTGGCAGGCAGTGTCCCGCAAGAGCCGCCGGTTGGCCGAAGAACTGGCCGAACTCATGGAT
>JAKAFO010000169.1 GCA_021819735.1 Deltaproteobacteria bacterium | reverse complement strand
GATTGCGTTTGGGCATGGCCGGAACCTGCTTGGGGTATCCCAATATGATGGGGGCCACGATCTGGGTCTGGTTGTCCAATCCCAGCTCGGTGCGCATGGCCGCATCCTCGATATACGAACCCAGATTGATCCAGCAGGTGCCCAGCCCGCGCGCCGCGGCGGCCAGCATGAAGTAGGCGGCCGCCAGGGCGCAATCCACCGGGGTCATGGGGCGCTCTTTGGGACCGGAAATGACTACCAGACAGGGGGCGTTGTAAAAGACGTTGAACGAAGGATTGCGCAACGCCGCTTCGTAACGCGCGATGGGCGAGTTGGGGTCCACCTGGATGGTGGACAAGATATTCTTTTTGCTTTCATCGGAGAGGCGCCGCATGTAGGTCTTGTCGCGCACGATGGAAAAGCGCCAGAGCTGTTCGTTGCTGGCATTGGGCGCGCAGGTGGTTTCGGCGATCAACGTCTCGATCAGTTCCACTGGCACCGCTTGATCGGTATAGTCCCGGACCGAGCGGCGGATTTTCAAAAGCTCGTCGAAAGTAGTCATCATCTTCCTCTTCTTTTCTTAGACTCGTCAGGCCGCGGGATAGTTGATCTCCTTGAGCGTGGCCCGGATCTGATCCTCGCTGGCCGGTGCCTGGAAGTCCACGGTCACGGTCTTGGCCAGGATGTCGCTTTCGACCTTCTGGATGCCGGCGATCTCCTTGAGTTCGTTCTCGATGGTCCGGGTGCAATGGCCGCATGAAATCCTGGGGATGTGAAACTTTAGGGTGGACATGGGGTGTGCTCCTTTGCTGCTGTGGTTCGTTCATCTTTTCGATAGCGGGCAAAGTAAGCACCGCCGCGCCGGCTGTCCAATCGTCAGCGTTGGAAAGGACCGCCGGCGCGGAAGGTTATGAAGTTTACGATTGACATTAAGCTTTTTTGGGAATATTTTCCCAAATCATAATCGCCGGGTGACTCTTGCTGTCCTCAGAACCGTATTCCCACGGACCCGAAACCCGGTTGGCAACAAACTTAGACAAAGAGCTGGAAGATCGGAATGGCAACGCCATCCCCCCTGCGAAACGCAATCGTTCGCGTGCTGACGCCGTTGGTGCGCATCCTGCTGCGTAGCGGGGTCTCCTATGGCACCTTCGCCGAGATCGCCAAAGAGGTGTTCACCCGCGTGGCCCTGCAGGAATTCGATATCCAGGGCCGCAAGCAATCCATCTCGCGCGTGGCGGTGATCACCGGCCTGACCCGCAAAGCCGTTAAGGAAGCCATGGAACAGCCGGTCGAACAAACCGATGATTTGGGCGAGTCCTATAACCGTGCGGCACGCGTGATTGCCGGCTGGCGGCGGGACCCGGAGTTCCAGGCGCCGGACGGCCGGCCGGAACGCCTGCCGTTCAACGGAACCGCGGGCAGCTTTGCTTCCCTGGTGAAACGCTACAGCGGCGATGTACCGGCCCGGGCCATCCTGGACGAACTCAAGCGCATCCAGGCCGTCGCCCAATCGCAGGATGGCCGGGTGGAACTGCTGGTGCGCGCCTATCTGCCATCCAACGATGCCGAGATGAAGCTGCATATCCTGGGCACCGATGTGGCCCACCTGATCGCCACCATCGGCCACAACCTACACACCGACCCGTCCCAGGCCCATTTGCAGCGCAAAGTCGCCTACGACAATCTTCCCCAAGAGGCCCTGGCCCCCTTCCGCCGCCTGGCTACCGAAAAGGCCCAGGCCCTGCTGGAGACCCTGGACCAGCATCTTTCCCAGCAGGACCGCGACAACCGTCCGGACGTCGGCGGCACGGGACGCTATAAGGCCGGTGTGGGGATCTACTATTTTGAGGAGCCGGTGAACGATGAATAAAATGAAACGTTTCGGCGCATGGTTCAAACCACGCCACATCTGGCTGGGGGTCGCCGCCCTGCTCCTGCTCGCCGGCGGCTGCGGTTCCGGTTCGGACAGCCTGAGCGCCAGCGGCGGCATCGGCGGCAGCGGCGTGACGGTGGGAGAGGTCTCGGACTATGGCAGCATCTTCGTCAATGGGATCGAGCTGGATACCGCCCAGGCGGAGATCTATGTGGAAGGCGACCTGGTGGGTGCCGGCGATCAAGCGGTTGCCGATCATCTGCCCATCGGTCAGCGGGTAGTCGTGCAAGGCGACATCGAGAACGAGCGCAGCGGGAACGCCTTGCGGGTCGATGCCTTCTATTATGTTGAGGGGCCGGTATGGCAGGTGGAGCAAGTGGATGCCCAGACCGTGGGCCTCGATGTCATGGGCCAGACGGTATACGTGGACCCGCAAACCACCTTGGCCGGTATTGCCCTGGCGGACCTGGCTCAAGATATGGTGCTGCAAGTCAGCGGCACCCTGGATGCCCAGGGTGCTGTTCATGCCGGGCATGTGGCCCTTCTGGCCGAGGCCATGACGGTTGATCGCACCGTGACCGTCAAAGGCCGCGTTCAAGATCTGGATCTCGATGCCGATCGTTTCCGGATCAACGATCTGGTTGTGGATTGCAGCCAGGTGGTGGATGCGGCCGAACTGCTGCAAGAAGACGGCTCGATTGCCGTCGAGGGTACGCTGAGCGACGCCATCCTCGTCGCCACCTCTTTGCAGCGCTTCGAGACCGATCTCTTCGATTCCATGGAGGAGTTCTCCATCGATGGGTTCATCGCCGCTCCCTCGGGTGCCGGTCAGTGGCGCATGGGCCCCTACCGAATCCGGATCGACGTCGCCACCGGGTTTGAAGGGCTGGAACCGGACGATCTGGCCGCCGGCATCCGGGTCGTGGTGCAGGGCCGGTTGCGAGCGCGCCTGCTGGAGGCCCGCCGCGTTAAGATCACCAGCCGCGTGCGCATGGAATCCAACGTCGCCTCGGTGGACACCGACAATCGCACCATTACCCTGGAAGGCATGGCGGCGATTCCCATCCGCCTCAACATCCTCACCTTCATCCACGGCGGCGCCCTGACCCTTTCCGGGATCGAGCCGGGCGATCATGTGCGCATCTTCGGCCAGTACCGCGAGGATGGCTCCGTCACAGCCGTCGATCTCTTTGAAAGCCTCACCGATGCCCAGGATGCGCGTTTTATCTTGCAGGGACCGGTCACCGATGTCGGCGCGCCGGCTTTCGACCTGATGGGCACACCCATCGACACGAACGCCAACGAAGGAATCTCTTTTTACGATGCCCAAGAGGCCTCCCTGAGCGCCGAAGCATTCTTGTCGGATTTGGCCGTCGATTCGGTGGTCCGGGTCACTGGCGCCTGGGAGAGCGCCCAACTTCTGTACGAAACCATGGCCATCATTCGTTAAGGTTTGAACACGCCATTTGGCAAACCACATCATTCACCAAAGGAGGTAGACGATGAAAAACAAACGTAATTGGGCTCTTCTATTAGGCCTGGTCTTTATCCTGGCCCTGACGGCCTGCGGCGGCGGAGGCTCATCGAGCGACGGCACAACCTCGACCGCCCAGGGTTCTACTGGCACTGTGGCCGTGATGCTGACCGACAGCCCGGTTGACGATTACGACCACATCTGGATCGACATTGCCCGCGCCGAATTGCTGCCGGAAAACGGCGGCAACCCGGTAGTGATCTATAATCCGGATCAGCCGGTGAGATTTGACCTGCTCAGCCTGCGCACCGAGGATGAAGAGGATGGCGGCGCCCTGTTGACCATGGCCGATGTTCCCGTGGGTGTGTACGGCAAGATCCGCCTGGAGATCGCGGAAAACCAGGGTTCCGGCAGCACGGAGGCGTATGTGGTGGTCGGCGAAAAAATTCTGGTCGACGGATCATCTGAATTCACTTACTTCAAGCTTCCCAGCGGCAAAATCGATCTCAATTTCAGGGGCGGCGTGCATGTTGTGGTGGGATCGACCATCGTCGTCACCGTGGATATCGACTGCGAGAAGTCCATCCATATATCAGGCAACCATAAGAATTTCCGGCCGGTGGTTTTCGTCAACGTGGAACTCGTGGGCGCCTTCCAGCTTTGCCCCCGGGTCTTGCACGGCACCATCGAGAGCCTGGTCTTGGACGAGGATGATGAGACGGTCGTGGGCTTCAACCTGTCCATTTCCCACAGCAACATCCCGGTACCGATCCTGCTGGATGCCGACACGGGCTATATCGATGCGGATGGCAACAGCGTCGATGCCCAGGCCTTGAGCGTTGGCGACGAGGTTCGTGTCCGCGGCAGGCTGCAAGAGGGTGGCGTACTGGCCAGCCTGGTGGTGGTCGGCGATGTGGACCTTTTCACTGGGGAAGTTGCCCAAGCCGTATCCGACAACCAATTTGTGCTGGATCTCGATTTTGACCAAAATCCCGATGGGCAGACCATACTTCTGCTGCCAGAAACCTTGATTCTCTGGGCTTGTGATGTGCGTTTAACACCCGATGCCATTCAAGCGGGCATGCGCGCCCGCATCATTGGCAAGCAACAGCCCGATGGCAGCATCATCGCAGTGGCGGTTCTGCTGCGGCCCCAACTCCTTAATGGCGAACTCACGGCGATGGAACCCACCGTTGACGGATACGACTTGACGATCACCACCGCAAACGATTCACGAACCATTTCCCTTCCTAACTGGGCGCCGATTCACCTCCAGTTCGACGGGTTGCTTACACAAGACCAATTAGCCGAAATGGTCGCTTGCAGGGCAGAAGCAGCCATTTCGCCCCTCAGCATAAATCTTGGAATCACCCCAACGGGAATTGCCGGATGGGTCACCGTCCTGCCGGATGCGCTCAACACCACGGTCACTGCCATCGACCTCGACAGCCGCCTGCTGGAGACCACTGACGGCACCGTCTATGTTCAGCCGCTGGCGCACGTGCGCGACCTGCGTCCCGGTGCCCTGCCCCCGACCTTCTTGAATGCCGTCGAGCCCGGCGACACGCTGTTGCTCTACGGATTATACACCTGCCCTGCCGAGATGGGCGATGCGGTTTTCGAAGCTTCGGTGGTACTGATCGTGCCGCCGGAATCTGAAGAGTAGGGTACTTCCGCCCCCCATCCCGCCATATCCAAGGCCCCCCGGATCCGCTCCAGGGGGCCTTGACTTTTTTCTTCCCATCAATCGCTTATGGTTTTTTCAGCGCGCTTACGGTATCTAGTATTCCACCGATCCGGTAAGGCAAGGTCGCACCGCGACAGGCTGTAGAATGCAAGGAAGCTTATGAAGGTTCTACTCGTAGAAGACGATCCCAAAATTGCCTCGTTTGTCGCCAAGGGGCTGCACGAGGCGGGCTTTGTCGTCGACAGCGCCGAAGATGGCGAACAGGCCTTTCAACTCGCCAAGGAGTTCAACTACGATGTCGCCATCATCGACATCATGTTACCGAAACTGGATGGGCTGAGCCTCATCGACCTTCTGCGCCATCGCCGGATCGATATGCCGATTCTGGTACTCAGCGCCAAACACACCGTCGATGACCGAATCAAGGGTTTGCAGCGGGGGGCCGATGACTACATGGTCAAACCGTTCATCTTCGCCGAATTGCTGGCCAGGGTGCAGGCCCTGGCACGCCGCTCCTCAAAGCCCCTTGAAAGCAACCGCATCACATGCGGCGACCTGGTGGTGGACTTGCTGGAACGCAAGGTCCGGCGCGGCAACCTGGTTATCGATCTACAGCCCAAAGAGTATGCCCTTTTGGAATACTTGCTGCGCAACCGGGGCCGCACGATATCCAAAACCATGATCATGGAGCAGATCTGGGATATGCATTTCGATCCCCAAACCAACGTGGTGGATGTGCTGGTCTGCCGTCTGCGAAACAAAATCGATAAAAACTTTGCCCACAAACTGATTCAAACGATACGTGGTATCGGGTATGTCATCGCGGATTCTTAAATTCAGTAAAACCATCGGCTTTAAAATCGCCGTAGGCTACTCCGTGTTGTTCGCATGCAGCTTCATCGGCCTGACGATTTTTGCTTATCTCTTTCTGGAAGGCACCCTGGCTCGCCAGGCGCGGGTGATGATCGCCGGCGAAGTCGAATACCTCCAGGAACAATACAATGCCGGTGGATGGGCTGTTTTCGATCAAAAGGTGTTGGAAAACGATAATCTACGCAAAAACAACCCCTTCTTTACCCGCGCCGTGGGAGGGGCCGGAAGGGACGAGCGGATTTTTCTCCCCCAATATTGGAAAGACTTCGATTTAGCGAGCTTGGGGAAGATGCCCGTACCAACCCCCGGGCAGTGGATCTCGATCCCGGATCGTACCCGCACCTATGCCCTGGAACTTTACACCGCCAAACAGGCGGACGGCGGACTGTTCCAGGTCGGTATTAGCACCCAGGATCGCCTGGCAATTTTGGGCCGTTATCGCGAGAGCTTTTTCCTGGTTTCCATTCCCCTGCTTTTACTAGCTGCCGGCGGCGGCGCCTTCTTTTCTCGGCGTACGCTGCGTCCGTTGCGCAACCTGATCGATACCGTAGCCTCCATCGAGGCCGGCGAAATGAATGCCCGGGTGAGTTCGAGCCGCACCGGCGATGAGCTCGACGAATTAGGAGAGCTTTTCAACCGCATGCTCCAAAAGATCAATCAATTGATCGAAGGCATGAGAGCTTCCCTGGACAGCGTGGCCCATGACCTGCGGACGCCCATGACGCGCTTCCGCAATATCGCCGAAGCCGCTCTCCAGCAAAAAAATACCGACACTGCCACTTACCGTGAGGCCTTGCAGGAGTGCATGGATGAATCCGACCGCATCCTGCGCATGCTCAACATGCTTATGGACATTTCCGAGGCCGAGGCAGGCACCATGCGTCTGTTCAAGCAGCGCACCGAGTTGGTACAATTGGCGGAGAGAATCGTGGATATGTACCGCTACGTCGGTGAAGAAAAAGGGGTAGAGATCGAAACCGACTTCCCGCCCCGGGCCGAGTTGGTGGCGGACCCCGAACGCATCGCCCAGGTGCTGGCAAATCTGCTCGACAATGCGGTCAAATTCTCGGATCCAGGCGGGACGGTACGTGTCTCCATCAAGCTTCGATCGGATCATCTTCAGGTGCAAGTAGCCGATCCGGGCATCGGTATCGCACCGGAAGAGATACATAAAATTTGGGACCGGTTGTATCGCGGCGCGAACGCCACCCATAAAGGGCTGGGGTTGGGACTGAGCATGGTGCGCGCCGTTGTTCGAGCCCATATGGGCGATGTGGACGTCTCCAGCAACCCCGGCTCCGGATCGGTCTTTACCCTTCGGCTACCCCTCCATAAACAGCCGGACATCGACCTTGATCTCACCCCGCCCCTTGCTTCCATCCATCCCACCGCGCCTTTCTAAACTGTAAGGTTCAGGAAAGGTCCCAGTAACAGTGCGCATGGTAAGTTGCCGCCTGTTGAGGGGCAAAGCCCAGGCAGCATCCATATATGGGCATCATTTACCATGCGTGATCACGAATTGAATAGGGGAGAGGGGCACATATGCAATTAATTATCGGATCGGCTTTTGTTTCATTTTCTATTTTTATTTTCTGTATTGTGCTGCTGGGGGTACGCAACCCACGGCAACCCGCATGGGCTTCACCGCAACTTGTTGGTAACTTTCATAGTATCGTAATCCTTATGTTTGGCGTGATAGGCCTTTTTGCTCTGGCTTCCGCGATTTACAAGTATGTTACGGCCGGCACCGGCGATCCGATGTCCATCTTGATTTCCGTCGCTATACTGGCCGTCACCATCCTTGGCGTCAAAGCGATGAAAATAAAGAAGAAGATCGCCGTGTTCGAAAGCATGCGCTAAGCATTTCAATGGTGCTATGCAAAACAGCGGAGCCGCCACGCCGGCGACTCCGCTGCTTGACCGAGGAATGTCCAAACAAAACGATTACCGCACGCCGCTAGGCTTCGAAAGAACGGACGAACAAATCGGCTATCGCTTGCTTGCCCGCTTCCGTCAGTTCGCGCGTGCCTGTGCCCACGAAGGTGGCATGCTCCACTTTGGGCAGGTCTTGTACCCACTTGTTATTCTTCCATGAGAACCATTGGTTGCGCTCCTGGTCGAAGACACTCAGCGGCCGGTTGAACAGCTTGCCCAGCTCGACCGCCCAGCCCGTGCCGCCTTTGACCGTATCGTCGGGCTGAATCCAGCCCACGGCGAACACCTGCAACCCGCTGTTGACCATATGGAATATCAATTGGAAGACTTTGCGGATTTTGTGGGTCTGGGAGTATTTGCGGTGCATGCGCAGGGAGACGATCTCCATGCTGATATCCCCCTTTTTCAACTCCTCTTCCGAGAGAATGGTCAGGCCTTTATCTCTCGCCGGCTGCTGCCCTTCGAACGAGTAGTTGACTTCGCGGACCCCGAATAGCTCCGCCTGTCGGCCGAATTCGGCTTCCGTGCCACGATGGCCGCCCCCGTAAAATGTGAACTGCTTTGACTGGGTCATTAAATTTTCTCCTAAGGTTATGGGGTGAATGTTTTTATTATCCATGGCCGCCGGTCACCGCGGCGGCCCGGCTCAATGTGCTACGACGACAACCCGAATACCAAATGGGTTCCCTGTGACCGCCGTTGGATCTGACCTTTCTCTTCCAGATAGCGCAGGTGGGCAATGGCTTCGCCGGTGGCAAACCACTTCTGGGCAATGGGGAATTGTTCCCATGAGTCGCATTTGATGTCCCAATGCATGCATGATGCCACGGCATAGGCGCTCAACTCGCGGCCGTCGAGAATATTGAGGATCTCCGCGCAACGCGTTTCATGGTGGGTTTTGAGCTCCGTGATCCGGGATTTGGCATCTTCGATGAGCCGGCGATGGCCGGGCAACACCAGCGTCATCTCCAGGTCGTAGACGCGATCCAGACTGTGCATGTAGTCGTTCAGGGGGTCTTGGTTGTCCGACCAGCATTGGATGTTGGGGGTGATGTCGATGAGGATGTGATCGCCGGCCACGAAGAGTTTTTTATCCGCTTCGTAAAGACAGGTATGCCCCATGGAGTGGCCGGGGGTGTAAACACAGCGGAAGTGGTAGTCGCCCACCTCGATGGCATCGCCGTCGTTGAGGATGTTCAGCTCGGGCACCCACTCGGAACTGAACTTATATCCCGGGTGTTGCTCGATGGCGTTGCGCAGCTCCTGTTCGGGAAAGCCGTGGCGCCCGGCCGCGGCCAGCATCGGCTGCCACCACCCCTTGGCCTCGATCAGTTCGGCATCCGGCCGGTTGAAGTAAACCCGGCTGGTGGGGGTGGATAGCTTGGAAACCAGGCCGAAGTGGTCGGCGTGCAGGTGGGTGATGAAAAAATCGGTGCGCGCCGGGTCCACGCCCAAATACTTCAGGCCGCCTTGCAGGGCCTCGAGGCACACCTTGCGGTTCAGGCCGGTGTCGATGACCAGCGTCCGATCCTTCGAGCGCACCACATAGGAGTTCAAATACTTCAAGGGGCTGTTGGGCAGGGGCACCTCGATCAGGAACAACTCCGGACGAATCTCTTGAACCATTGACTTCTCCAATCCCTTATTCATAAATCTTTTCATCGGCGGCGTCGGCTTCCTGGGCATCGCCTTCCCACTCCCGGGCATCGGGCCGCCGCGAAGCTTCCAGGTATTCGCGGTACCATTCGCTGGCGATGATGGCCGCCATGATCTCGTTGGTGCCGGTCCAGATGGAGGCCAACCCAAGGTCGCGCACGATGCGCTCCACGGGAAAGACATTGGTGTAGCCGATACCGCCCATCACCTGCATGGCGTTGCGCGCCACCTTCTGACACGACTCGGTGACGAATTTCTTGGTCTGGGAGACCAGACGGCGCACCTGACGCATCTCTACCCCGCTGTCCACGGCCCGGGCAGTTGCGTAGGCCATGGCCCGGCCGGCATCCAGCAGCATCACCGCCTCGGCCACCTGGAAGCTCACCCCCTGGAATTGGTTGATGGGCTGCCCGAAAGCCTTGCGTCGCGCACTGTAGCGCGTGGCCACCGCCAGGGCCGGCCGGGCGGCGCCGAGGGTCATGGCCGCGGTGCCCAGCCGTTCGGGGATCATCATGGTATTGAAGACGGCATAAGCGCCGTTGAGGCGGCCCACCACGTTCTCCTTGGGAACCTTGACGTCACGGAACACGAGGCGCCCGGCGCCGCCGCCCCGGCAGCCCATCAGGCCATAGCGGTAGTGCGTTTCCACGCCCGGGCCGCGGTCCACGACAAAGCAGGTCAGGGCCTGGTGGGAGGGCGCATCGGCGGCGGTGCGGGCATAGACCAGGAAAAAGTCGGCCCCTTCGGCGCCGACGATGAAGCGCTTCTGGCCGTTGAGCAAGAAGTAATCGCCTTTGTCTTCGGCCGTGGTGCTGGTGCCGAAGAAATCCGATCCGCCGCGCGGTTCGGTCAAACACTCGGCGGCGAAGATCTCGCCCCGCAGCAAGGGCCTCACGTACTTTTCCTTTTGGGCATCCGTGCCATGCAGTACGATGGCGTCACAGACCAGCTCGGCGCCCACGCCGAAGACACAGGCAAAGATATAGCCCAAGGTACCCACCTCTTCCATGGCCATGCAGGTGGTCACCCAGTCCATCTCCCGGCCGCCCCATTTTTTAGGATAGCGGCAACCCATCAGATTGCGGCGGCCGGCCTCGTGGAGAAACTCTTTGGGAAAAGTGATTTTTTCCTGGTCCATCTCCAGGATCATCTTGCGCGGGACCCACCGGACCAGGTCCTGAATCTCTTCCCTGAAAGCCAAAGCTTCCTTCGACAACAAGTGATCAAACATTTTTAAGCTCCGTTCTTCACTAAAAAGCAAAGGAGCCGTCCTTGCCCTCGGCACAAGACGACTCCCTCATCGTCATCGGGAAACAGCGGATCCTATTTATCCAAATTGGAGCGGATGGCCGCAACCAGCGCTTTGATCTCTTCTTCGCTCAGTTTGCCATCCTTGCGGAAGATGAGGTTGCCGGCCTTGTCGAAAGCCAACACGTTGCTGTTGTCATCCGCGATACCCCATTCCTGGACCAGGGTCTTCTTGTAGTCGCGCACGTAAATCGTGTCGGGATAAGCCTTCTGCTTCTTTTTGAGGCTTGAGGAGATGGCGAAATTCGGCATGATGGTAGCGGCCATGTTGATGATGCC
>JAKAFO010000168.1 GCA_021819735.1 Deltaproteobacteria bacterium | reverse complement strand
TCCTCGAAAAGCCGATCACTACTCGGCTGGATCAGGCCGATGATCTTCTGCATTTGGCTGAGCGACACGGTTGCATCATTCAGGTAGGGCACCTGGAGCGTTTCAATCCCGCGGTGGTGGCCCTCGAAGGGGTCGTCCATCAACCGCTTTTCATCGAATCCCACCGCCTCAGTCTTTTCAAGGAGCGCGGCTTGGATGTCAGTGTGGTGCTCGATCTAATGATTCACGACATCGACATCATCCTCAACTTCGTGAAGTCCAAGGTGAGCACCATCCATGCGGCCGGCATTCCCGTCATCACGCCCAATGCCGATATCGCCAATGCCCGCCTGGAATTCGAAAACGGGTGCATTGCCAATGTCACGGCCAGCCGGATCTCCATGAAGAACGAGCGCAAGATCCGGCTCTTTCAAAAAAAGGCCTATATTTCGGTCAATTTCGCCAACCGTGAAATCACCATCGTGCGTCAAACCGGCGACCCTAGCCAGGGAGTTATTCCCGGAACCGCCTTGGATCAACGCTGCTTCAGCCAGGCCGATGCCTTGGACGACGAATTGAAATCCTTTGTCAAAGCCGTTGTTCATCGCCAGGTGCCGGAAGTAACCGGGCAAATGGGACGGGATGCCCTCAAGATCGCTTTGAGCATCATGGATCAAATTCAGCAGACCAGCCAACGACTGGTGCGTTAACGAGTGCCCGGCATGGAACCCAAATCCATTGTCATGGTGGCCGGCGAACCTTCGGGGGATTTGCATGGCGCGCATCTCATCCATGCCTTGCAGGCCAAGTACGGCCCGATTTTCGTATGCGGCATGGGCGGACGGGCCATGCGCGCGGCGGGCGCCAAGATCGTCATCGATGCCGATCAGGTGGCGGTGGTGGGCATCACCGAGGTGATCGCCAAAGCCGCTCAGGTGTTCAAAGCCATGGGCCAGCTCAAACGGTTGCTGGCCGGCCTGAAACCAGATCTGCTGATTCTGATCGACTTCCCGGATTTCAACCTGCATCTGGCGGCGATTGCCAAACGGTTCGGCGTTCCGGTCCTTTATTACATCAGTCCCCAGATCTGGGCTTGGCGCGCCGGAAGAGTAAAGAAGATAAAAAAAAGAGTAAATCACATGGCCGTGATTCTACCCTTTGAAAAGCAATTTTACGAAGCGCACCAGGTTCCGGTCTCTTTTGTCGGGCACCCGCTGATGGATTCGGCCACGGGGCGTGTGCCTCTGCGAGATGACCTTAGCGGTTTGCCGGCGTCGCCGGTGGTGGGATTATTACCGGGCTCGCGGGACCGTGAAGTGGCCAGCCTGCTGCCGGTCATGCTCCAGGCTGCACGACGGTTACGCGATAAAATGAATTCAGTCCGTTTTATCGTCTCGTGCGCCGCCTCCATCGACCCGGCCTCAATTCAGGCCATCGCTCAAAATTCCGGAGTCGATGGCCTGGAGATATCCCATGAGCCAGTCAGCCAAATTTTCCCGAAATGTCATCTGGCAGTGGTGGCCTCGGGTACCGTGACCCTGGAAGCGGCCATATGCGGCACGCCCATGATCGTCACCTATATGGTTTCCCCCTTGAGCTATTGGCTGGGCCGGGCACTGATCCGGGTAGACCACATCGGACTGGTCAACCTCATTGCCCAGGAACGCATCGTGCCCGAACTCGTCCAAAACGAAGTGACGCCGGAGGCCATCAGCCAAGCTGCCTATGGGATATTGGGGGATGCACAGACCTATAAAACAGTTTGTCGAAATCTGCGGATGGTCAGAGAGCGTTTGGGCGCCTCCGGGGCTTCGGAAAAAGTGGCTCAAATCGCCCTATCCTTGATGGAAAAAGAGCATGCTGTTTAGCAAGCAAAAGGACTCTCCACGCATCGATCTAAAATGGCGTTTAATCGGCTCTCTGGGCAAGCTGTTCATCGACTTCATTTTTGCCGGTTCCAAAATTGAGATTCGTGGTCGCACCCCCATTGAAGGGCTGCTGGCTTCCCGCCGATGCATTTTTGCCTTCTGGCATGATCGCATCCTGTTGGTCAGCTATTTTCACAAGGGCTGGGATGCTGCCATACTGGTCAGCAATTCGGCGGACGGTGAAATCATTGCCCAGATCCTGCAGCGCCAGGGATTCTTCATGGTCCGTGGTTCCACGCGTAAAGGCGGCGGACGCGCCTTGGTACGTCTGATCAAAGAGGTGCGGGAAAACCGGCGCATCGGCGGCGTTGTTCCGGACGGCCCCCAGGGGCCACGCCACAAAGTTCAACCCGGGATAATACTGCTGGCCCAAAAAAGCGGTTGTCCCATCGTCCCCGTCACCTTCAGCGCCAAACGGAGCAAACGCTTCGATAGTTGGGATCGTTTTCTACTCCCCTACCCTGCTACAGCCTGTATGCTGGTCTACGGTGACCCCATTGAGGTGCCGGCCGGCAACGATCCAAGCTTGGTATCGCACTATTCTCGGAAGCTGGAAGAAGAGTTGATGCGTATTACCCGGCAAGCCGATGCCCATTTCGGACACAGCTTCGAATAGATGCGAAAAAAGAAACCCAAGCCCTTATGAACGGCTTGGGTTTCTTCCTTGTCTTTTTGCTTTTTAATCCCGCTCGCGCGCCAGTAGCATACAGGCGCTCAGGATCAAGCCGGCGACCAGTGCAAAAATGGCATGGGTTTCAGATGTCATGTTGGCCGTTTCGATGAAACAGCCGCCACCCCCACCGCCGGCCGCCGCGGCACTACTGGTATCGGTATCGACGGAAGCCTGGGTGCTGTAACCCAAGCCGGCCGGGTCGACGATGATTCCATTGCGAACACCATCCTGATCCCCGCTGCCCCCATCTTCCAGGATCAAGGTCACCGAACGGCGGTCGGCGCTGAACACCGCCTGGGGATAGACGCTCCAACCCTCATCCGGATCATATTTGTACCACAAGGCATCGGCCGGCGCCGGTTGAGAGAAATACACCGTGACCGTAGCCGTTGCGGGATCTTCAAGAAGATAAAGTTTAAAACCGATCACGCCCGTCAGATTCTGAGGGCAGTTCGGCGTCTGGGACAAAAGAGTTGCATCCAGGGGTTGGACGCTGCCAACCTGCACGTTGGTGCTGACCCGTTTGACCGCCATGCGCGGATTGAAGGCGTCGCCCGTTGTAACTCCTTGCAAACCCGCCTGGGTCATATCCGCTGTGCCGTCTCCATCAAGATCGCTATCCTCATCCAGTTCCAGAGCGTCAAGAATACCGTCTTGGTCGGTATCTCCTGCTTCAGCGTAAGAAATGGTTTCAAAATGGAATGCTTCGGACCACTCCGAGGCCCCATTGTGCTCATCAATGAATTTAACGCGCCAATAGTAAATCGTTTCAGGCTCGAGAATCAGTTCAGGCACCGCCAGAGCAGTCAGTTGTTCAGTGTATATTTTTTCAAATACGAGAGAATTTTCATCCGTGAAATCGGAACTGGTGCTTATCTGATAAGTTGTCCGGACATGGTTGTCGCCATCGGCATCCGCAAAAGCTTCGGTGCTCAGGGTGGGTGTCAAGGCCACCCCAACCATTCCTGCGCTGGGCTGATCCAACAAAGGGCGGTCGGGTGCCGAATTGCCGGGCATATTAGAAGGATCGCTATTGAGGGCGAATTCTTCGCCATTGGAAATGCCGTCGCCGTCCAAATCTCCCTGGGCATCATCTGCCAAGGTATTCAATCCATATTGGGCTTCCCAAATATCGGTCATGCCGTCGTTGTCATCATCCAGGTCAGCGTTATTGCCCGTGCCATCCTCATCGGTATCGAGCCATTCGGTGGAATCCTGAGCAAAGGCATCGAGGGCATCGTTCCAGCCATCGCCATCGCTGTCCAAGTTCGGTGAGGGCGTGGGCGTAGGAACAGCCCCTGACAGAAACTGCACTTCATTGGAGTCTCCGCTCTGATCGCTTCCGTCAAAAGCGCGTACCACAAAATAGTAGGTTGCGCCTTCGGCCAAACCATCGATGGTGCAGGTGGTGCCGGCACCGTTCCATACCGGCGCGGCATAATTGTAATCTTGGCCGGACAGGCGCTGATACAACCGGTAACCTTCGGGCGCCGGGCTGTTTGCATCCCACTGCAACGTCACTTGGGCTGCCGAAACCGTCACAGGCGCCCAAAAGAGCAGAATGCATCCGAACATAATAAGGATGGTGGCTAATAAGGTGAGCTGCTTTTTATTCATCACATCCCCCGTTCACTTCGTCACCGTGCGAATGGCGGCTTGATGGGAGATGTCGCCTTCACCCGGCAACCCTGCTGCCTTATCCTGAAGTGTCAAGACTTAGGCCAGTGGCTTTGCGTCTCATCCTTTCGGATGATTTGCCTTTATCGAGCTGAAGTTAAAAAGAGCATCAAAAGAACTTGTTATTTGGACATTAGCAATGGTTATGCCATCTTCCCTGAAAGGTCATCGCTTCCCAATTATGACTTTAACTTATTGTTTTTATTTAAATACGGTCGTTCTGCGAGCGGAGGGTGTTTATCAAACGCAATCGATGTATTTTTTTGTATAAAGATGGGCGAACAATTGTGTACAACAAAAGCCGGGGCATAGTCCTTCATACCTTCACTTTGTCGGACCGCTTGAGCGAAAAAGAAAAGGTTGTGCCATGCTCCGGTTGGCTTTGCACATCCAAACGACTGTCGTAGGCCTCCAGGATGCGATGCACAATCGACAGCCCTAGCCCGGTGCCCTCGGATTTTGTCGTAAAAAATGGATCGAAGATCTTTTGGATGGTCTCGGGGGTCATCCCACAGCCGTTGTCCCGAACATGGATACTCACTTCGTCGTTGCTATCAGGTATGGCAGTAATCTCAATAGTACCTTCTCCCTGCAAGGCTTCGGCGGCGTTCAAAAGCAGATTCCAAAGCACTTGACGCAAATGACCGGTATCCATCAGTATGGTGGCATCCGCAATTATCTCCTTCTTGAGGGTGAAGCGATGCGAATAATTGGTATCCTTTTCGAATAAGCCGACGATCTCTTCGATAGCCTGCTTCACATTCAATAATTCAGGTTTGCCGGCCGGCGGCCGTGCGAAGAGTAAAAACTCATTTACCAGATGGCCAAGGCGGTCGGTTTCGCGCAACACGATCTCCATCAATCGTTGGTGATCCGGATCGTAGCGCAGTTCCTCCTTAAGCAATTGGATACATCCCACGACTGAAGCCAGCGGGTTTTTTATTTCGTGGGCCAGACCGGCGGCCATCTCACCCATGTAAGCCATTTTCTCCACCCGCTTGACATGCATTTCCATGGCGCGCAAATCGCTTTGGGTCTTGCGGTTTTGCTCTGTCAGAAGGCCGCTCAGGACCGCCACCGCAAAACAAGCTATGGTGGTGATTCCAACCTTTAAGATGATTTGCAAATATCCTATCTGATGCAATGCGGCGCCATCATTGATTCCCACTGACTCAGCGACATCAACGAGTTGCAGGAAAACAATGGCAGCATACTGCAAACCGCACAAAACAGCTAAAGCGATTCCTCCACGAAGATAAAGGATCATGCTCGCGTAGATCACGATCACCAGGTATAAAAATGAAAAAATACTGAAGAATCCTCCGGTAATCAGAACGATCATGGAAACAATAAAAGAATCCAATGCAATCTGTATAAAGGCAAAGAGCCAATGGCGCTCGATACGGTCAAACATCATGGCATAAAGCAACGACAGAAAAAATATAACGGCGATGAGCAGGTAAAGGATCGTGATGAAGGCTGATATGGAGGGTTCTTTGCTTTGATATTGTAAGTAGAGCGTCGACCCCAGCAAGAAGATCGTAAAAATGAGCCGAGCGAACATCAACCATTTAAGTTTCGGATGGATGTGGCCGGCGGCGTCCGCCTTGTTAACGGGACTGCCTGAGGAAAAAGGATACACAGGTATAGAGTCGAACCTTTGGGGGAACATATGTGGAGAACAAAAAGATCGGAAGACCGCTGAAAGGGGCCGCCAACAGCGGCCCCTCAGCGTAGGGCGAATTCCCCTTTTGGCCTTATGATCCTCCGACGGCTCCGGCCATCTTGAAGATGGGCAGATACATGGCTATGATCAAGCCGCCGACGACGATACCTAAGAATACGATCATCATCGGCTCGATCATGGCAGTTAAATTCTCCACCGCCTGATCCACCTCTTCATCATAAAAATCCGCAATCTTCTCCAGCATGGCGTCGAGGGCACCGGTGGATTCGCCCACCGCGATCATCTGACACACCATGGGCGGAAACACACCGCTGGCCTGTAACGGATCGGCCATGGTGCGTCCTTCGGCAATTCCGGAACGCACCTGATAAATGGCATTTTCAACAATGCGGTTACCGGCGGTTTTGGCCACAATGTCCAAGGCCTCTAAAATGGCCACACCGCTACCCAACATGGTACCCATCGTGCGGGTAAATTTGGCCACGGCCACTTTGCGCAAGAGTAGACCGAACACCGGCAGTTTGAGGGCGAGGGCATCCACAGTCAGACGGCCTTTATCGGTCCGGTAGTAGTACTTGAATGCAAAGAACAAAATGATCAGCGCGATGATCATATAATGAATTTTTGACTTCACGAAATCGCTCAGGGCGATGACCATAAGCGTCGGCGCCGGCAGTTTGGATCCGAAATCGCTGAACATCTCTTGAAAGACAGGAATCACGAAGATGAGGATGATGGCCACCACGATAACCGCTACGGCGATGGTGATCGCCGGGTAAACCATGGCACCCTTGACGCGCCGTTTCAACCTGGCTGCTTTTTCCATGTAAGCGGCCAGGCGCTTGAGGATTACATCCAGAATACCGCCGGCTTCACCGGCCGAAATCATATTGGTAAAAAGGCTGTCGAAATGCTTGGGATAGCGCTTGAGGGCATCGGCCAGGGTGGAACCGCTTTCCACCTGATCCTTGATGTCCTTGAGCATCTTTTTTAAGGTGACGTTTTCTTGCTGGGATTGAAGAATATCCATGCATTGGATGATCGGAAGGCCCGCATCGATCATCGTGGAGAACTGACGCGCGAAAATGATGATATCTTTTTCTTTAATCTTGGGTTGTAGAAAGGCTACATTCTCGAAAAGATCCTTAGGCTTCTGTTTGACTTTCGTGGGAACAATTCGGAGGCGATTCAAATGGGCGCGTACGGCTTCATCGCTGACCGCTTCCAGTTGTCCTTTCTGGATCTGGTTGGCCTTGTTCTTTCCCTCCCACAAATAAACCGGCATAGCATTCTCCCAGGCTTTCTGTGCATTCTTGCATGTTGTAAACCGCCACCATGCCCATTACCTTTGAATGTCACGATGGCCGCAAGCGAGTCATCCTCATAACCGCAGGGACTCTAAAGACCCTCTGAGGTAGACATGTGACGGTGGTGCGTTTTGTGGCCTGAACCGATTTTACTCATGATTTTGGTACCATAAACCAGACTTATCGACAACAAATTTATTTTATTGCATTTATTGCCATCAAAACCATCGGTTCATCCATATATATTTGAAAGCAATTTATAGGCCACACCAAAGAAATGGTTATAAATCTTCTCACCCTTGCAGGATCGGCCGCCCCTTGTTCGTGGCACCTCGCTGAACACGCTATCGATACCCCTGTGCCGTCAAAAATATGGCCGATCCATAAAGGGTTATCGGCAAAAGTCCGGCAAGCTTTAGAAGTGGTTTCTATGGCTTGCCAAAGGGTGGTTTCTGTGCATAAGTTAGCGCCATCGAACCGCCTAATAACACGAGGAATACATGCCGCGCCCCGCTCCCTCTCCGTTGATGCAATCCGATCCGCCCAACAAAGGATTGACCGTTATTACAACCCACATCAACGCGGATTTTGACGCCATGGCTTCCATGTTGGCGGCCCAGAAACTGTATCCTGGGGCACTGGTTGTCTTTCCCGGCTCCCAGGAAAAGAATTTGCGCAACTTCTTTATTCAATCCATGGTCTATCTATTCAACCTGGCGGAAATCAAGGATATCGATCCGGCACAAGTAACGCGTTTGGTCTTAGTGGATACGCGCAAGGCAGACCGGATAGGCAAGCTAGCAGAGTTGCTGACCAACCCTGCCATCGAAATACACGTTTATGATCACCATCCCATCAAAAATGAAGATATCATCGGCAAGCAAGATGTCCATCGGGCCACCGGAGCGACTGTGACTATTTTGACGGAGATCCTGCGCGACCGGCAATTGAGCATCACGGCCGAGGAAGCCACCATCATGTGCCTTGGTATCTACGAAGATACAGGCTCCTTCACCTTTTCTTCCACGACCGCCGAGGATCTGCAAGCCGCCGCTTTTTTGGTCTCACGGGGCGCCAACATCAATGTCATCGCCAACTTGATCTCCAGGGAAATCAGCCCGGAGCAGATCGGGTGCCTCAACGACCTGATCCAGGCTGCCACGCGCTATGTCATTAACGGGATCGACATCGTCGTCACCACCGCCAGCTTTGAGCAATACCTGCCCGACTTCGCTTTTTTGGTCCACAAGATGGTCAAGATGGAAGATATCAGCGCCATCTTCGCCCTGGCCCTGATGGAGAATAAGGTGTACGTGGTGGCGCGCAGCCGGACCGAGGAAGTGGATGTGGGTGAGATCGTCGGCGCCCTGGGCGGTGGCGGACATCCATCGGCGGCGGCGGCGACGATTAAAGGCCAAACCCTTCCACAGGTTGAGCAGGCCTTGCTGGCCGAAATTAATCGGAATGTAAAAGGCATCCGCCAAGCGCGGCATTTGATGTCTTCGCCACCGATCATGGCCCATGCCGACATAAGCTGCACCGAAGCGAACACTTTACTGACCCGCTACAATATCAATGCGTTACTGATCACCGGAGAGAACGATGTGTTGCTGGGCTACATCACCCGGCAGGTGATCGAGAAGACGATCTACCATGATCTGGGACACGTGCCGGTCAAAGACTACATGAGCACCGAATGGGTGACCGTGACGCCGGAGGCCTCTTTGCTGGAAGTACAAGAGAAGATCATCGGCAACAAGCAGCGCATCTTACCGGTAATGGAAGACGACAATATCATCGGCGTCATTACCCGTACGGATCTGCTCACGATCCTGGTGCAACAATCCCAATTCACCAATAACCCTTCGCCCGATGCATTTGCACTGGCCTCCCAGAAAAGAACCCGCAACATCTCCAACTTTATGCAGGAGCGGCTGTCGCAACGTGTGCTGGATACGCTGCGCAGCGTGGGGAAGGTCGCTGACGATTCAGGCTTCGGCGCCTATGTGGTGGGCGGCTTTGTGCGCGATTTGTTCTTGTACCGGGCCAATGAAGATATCGACATAGTGATCGAAGGCGACGGAATTGCATTCGCCAAAGCCTATGCAGCCCAATTCAAAGCGCGACTTCATGCCCATAAAGCCTTCGGCACGGCCGTGGTGATCTTTCCCGACGGTTTTAAAATTGACGTGGCCACGGCCCGGCGCGAATATTATCGTTCGCCAGCCGCCCTGCCCGATGTGGAGATGAGTTCCATCAAATTGGACCTGTTCCGCCGCGACTTTACGATCAACACCCTTGCGATCCATCTCAATACGGAAAAATTCGGGCAGCTCATCGACTTCTTTTCGGCTCAAAAGGATATCAAGGACCGGGCCATCCGGGTGCTGCACAACCTGAGTTTTGTCGAAGATCCCACAAGGGTTTTCCGCGCCCTGCGCTTTGAGCAGCGCTTTGATTTTACCATCGGCAAGCTCACGGCCAGCCTCATCCAAAATGCCGTTAAAATGGATTTTTTTAAACGGCTCAGCGGCCGGCGGGTCTTCGCCGAGATCCGTCAGATTCTCGAAGAAGAAAATCCCACTCCGGCCATTGTGCGCATGCAGGACTTCGACCTGCTTAAAGTCATTCATCCGAGCATCGTTTGCAATAAGAGCCTGGTGGAACTGCTCAACGATGTCAAAAGCGTCCTTGCCTGGCACGACCTGCTTTTCACCGAAGAGCCCTATCTGCGCTGGGCAGTCTACTTTATGGCCTTAATCCACACCTGTGACCCGCCGACGTGCCATGAGATCTGCCAAACCATGGAGCTGGCCCCGCGCCATGAACAGCTCTTGTGCCAGCAACGCCTTTCGGCCCATAACCGCCTGAACCAATTAGAGCAGAGTCCGCCCAAAACGAACAGCGAACTCTACCGCAGATTAGGTGAGTTCCGCACCGAACTGATCCTCTACATGCTGGCGGTCACCCGCTCCAAATCCGTGAAAAAGTCGATTTCCCATTATTACAACGTTCTGAGAAACACCCAACCCTTCGTCAATGGTCAAGATCTAATTGCCATGGGCCTGCGCCCCGGGCCTCTTTTCAGCCAGATTCTGGAGGGCCTGCTCGACGCCAAGCTCAATGGTGAGGTTGAAAGCCGCAACGATGAAGTTCAATGGGTCCAGCGCTGGGTGGCGGCTCATTGAAAGCCAATAATTCTCTTGATTACAAGACCTCAAATCAGTAAATTATTTTGATTTATGAACCGGCCGGATGGTCCGCTTGCCAAGGCCGCAAAGCGCGAAAATATGTTCAAGAACTGGAGCATCGAATGTCCGTCAAAAAGAGAATCTTGAGTGGCATGCGTCCCACGGGGGCGCTGCATATGGGAAATTATCTTGGCGCCCTGGCCAATTGGGTCACCATGCAGGAGCAATATGAATGTTTTTTCTTCGTGGCCGACTGGCACGCCTTGACCAGCGACTATGAAAACCCGAGCGGCATGGAAAATTATGTACGCGAAATTCTGCTCGACTGGCTGAGTGCGGGTCTATCGCCGGAAAAAAGCACGCTTTTCATCCAATCCAAGGTCCCTGAGCACGCCGAGTTGTTTTTGATCCTGTCCATGATCACGCCGGTGCCTTGGCTGGAGCGCAACCCGACCTACAAAGACCAGATCGTCCAAATGCAGAACAAGGACTTGTCCACCTTCGGGTTCCTCGGCTATCCGGTCCTCCAGGCCGCCGACATCATTATGTACAAGGCCCAGGGGGTTCCCGTGGGCGTCGACCAGGTCCCCCATGTGGAGATCACGCGGGAAATTGCCCGGCGTTTCAATTTTCTTTATGGCCCGGTCTTTCCGGAA
>JAKAFO010000167.1 GCA_021819735.1 Deltaproteobacteria bacterium | reverse complement strand
AGCACCCGAGTCAAATTTATATATCCAATAAGAGCCGGCCTCATTTTATCTCAAGCGTCGTCGGTTCCATGGTGAGCGGAACTACACATTACTGTCGAAGCAGAGCAAGAAATTAATTGGATACTTTATTTTGACGCGACTGCTTACCGTCCGCCCCAATGCCTATAACATGTAGTTCTTGCTATACGAGTCCCGAGGCCATTGTATTGCACATTGTTGCATTGGGTGCCCGAAAGGCATGCTTCCTTATCTATACTATACCGGATATTGCTGCGGAAATAAGTGGACCCGGCCTAAATCTGCAAGGTATCCCCGGTTTTGGGTTGATGAATGCGAAATTTCCGGCCAAGGGCCTCCACGGCGTCTGGAGCGGTGCAATGCATTGGATAGACGGTATCAACACCTATTTGCTGTAGCATCCTTATAGTTAGATCGGTCTTTTCGTCGTGATTGCCCAGATGAAATCCGCCTATGATGGTGTGGATCTTATCGGTTCCGGTGACGTTCAAGGCATGCGCGGCAATATTGCCGATACCGCTGTGTGAGCAGCCGGTGACAATGGTTGTCCCTCGTTCCGTGCAGATCGCAATGGCAGAATCGTCCGGGATAAAATCAATTTGGCGCTTCTCGTCTAAAAATGAGCTTGTCTTGGATTCGAAGGATACTCTCCTGGGGATTTCTCCCAAAAATACCGTCTGGGGCGTAAGCCAGAGGGGACCATCCGTCAGAGTCAAGGCGTGCACTTGTTCAATGACCACCTGGTCGGAATCAAGACCACAATATTTGCCACCTTTCTTGTTGTACCGTTTCGTAAAACACGCAGGGTGGGCGATGACGTTCATACGCTGCAAGTGCTTCATCCCATTACCATGGTCCCAGTGGCCATGGCTCAGCACTAGAAATGACACATCCGACAGCGTCAATCCCATGATTGCTGCGTTGCGCTTAAAGAGATCGGATGCGCCGGTATCGAATAGTATTTTAGTATCGCTTTCAATGAGAAGGGATAGGCCGTGTTCTCCCTGCAGGTGTTCGCCATCCAAGTTGTCCACTAAAACATGTATGGTGGTCATGTCGTCTCCTCCATGGCGCAAGAGACTTAAAATAGAGTGCTCCACACATATTGCATTCTATTTATCTTTGCAAAAAGAATTTCACTTATCGATCCAAATGACCATAAGGATTTTGGCGAGCGGCCGTACTGCCTCCGGTGCTACCGGAGTCCGGTATGGCCGCCCTTTATTCTGGAAACCCTCACCCCATATGGCTACGGAGCTTTCGATTATCTAATGGGGGGGCTGAAAGTCGAGAACAGCACCAGGGGCTCATTGGCTGTGTTTTTAAACCCGTGTTCGACATTCTTGGGTGCCAGTAGGGCCTCGCCCTGGTGAACATGCTCCCACTCGCCGTTTACGAAAAACATGCCACTGCCCTTGACCACATAAAAGAACTCATTGGCTTCTTCATGAACGTGTGAAGAAATCTCGAAGCCCGGCTCGATCTTAACCTCGAGATTATTGAGCCGATCGTCTATTTCGCTATTGAAGAAGTGTTTTAAATAGACTCCCTTGTAGGCCGGATGTTTTTCATAGTTTGACATGACGAAGCTGTTGCTCATTTTTTTCCCCTTTCCGTAGTGATTTGTATTTGGATTTTGACATACCGAACCTGCCTCATCAAAACGAACGCCTTGAAATGGCGATCATTGCAGTTCCTTGTTCAGGCTTTAATATTGCCCAATACCGTATAGAAATCTTTTCAGGCCATCTCTTTCAGCTTTATAAGCTCTTCGACTTTTTGATGCCCTTGCCTTCCGCTGTTGTCCAAATCGTGAAATTTTTCCATGATGGAGTATGCCGAGCCCACAATGTTGCTCATGAAATTGAACCCGTTGGCCTTGTCGCCATTGCCTGAAGTTTCAAACAGGGTCACATTTCCCAAATTCAAATTTTTATACAAGTCGGGCAAAATCCGAATTAACTCGAAATTGGTGGCATTCTTGGAAAAGGAGTTAATAACGCGTAGCTTTTCCGCCAAAGCTTCCGTTTCGGCCATGATTTCAGATTTGATCCTTTCCGCATCGCTGGTGATTTCAGCCCGTTCCTTTATTAGTTTGTTTTGAGCAGTAATGGAAATGGTCTTAGCGTTGAGTTCTTCCAGCATGGCATCCCGACGACATTCCAACGACTTGATTTCAGATAACATTTCCTCTTTTTTAGCGGCCACGATTTTTTCGGATTCGATCTCGGCCATTTTGGAAACTTTTTCCTTTTCGATGTTTTTAAGCATGATTTCTTGTTCTTCTGAAATCTCCGCCAATTTCGCTGCTTTTTCGAGTTCGATCTCTCGGGGCCTGGCCATATTTTGCATGAAACTGTCGTTATTCACTACGATATTCGAAATATTGCTGGAGGTGACTGTAATACCCCATGATTCCGTCATGCTTTGCAAGCTGCTTTTGATGTTTTTTTCTAATACCGTACTCTTCTCCAGTATTTCTTCTACGGACATTTTGGTACATTCGCTTTTAATGACTGACTCGATAATTTTGAAAAAGGTCGGTTCGATATCTTCGGGCCGGATACATTCAATGGTCTTGGCGGCATCCGTGGGTTTCCAGATGATGGTGATGGATAGTGACATTCCCTGTCGCTCCTTGGTGATTAGCGGGACCTTTTTCAGGCTGCTGCGCTGAATCCTCTTGTCGATGAGGACAAGCTGATCAATTTCAGGGATGACTATGACACGCTTCCCGCTGATAGGTCCTTCGGTGGTCGGCTTTCCGAAACGGTAGTGTCGGGCCGCCATATAATCCGGGATGCTTACGCTCCACCTGAAATAGATGGCATAGATCACAACGGCGAGTAGAACCAGCATGATACTACACGGGGCGATGATTTCCAGCATTTTTTTCTCCTATCGTTTACCAATTTTTGCGTTATATTGATACTTCTGCTGCGCAATCCCACTGCTTTTTATTGCGCGTGCGATTTCGACGATTTTATAACCAACCCCTTCACATGTTTGAAGCCCATAGGTATCGTCTTCCACCGTCGAATTGGGATCATCGAAAGTATGCGACCACCCCGTGGCCCCCAATTGGCACACGGCCGTCCCGTCGTTTACGATAATGGTGTTGTGCCGCATCATGGCCTGAATAATATCCAGATTCGTGATTTCCTGGCCACCATGGCGGCGGCCTGCCACGGCCAATGGCGCGATGACCTTATTGGCTAGTTGAAAATCGGTGTGACGCAATACTCGCAATCGATCGATCAACATCTTCAATTGCCCCGAAAAGGTTCCAAAATAGGAAGGCGATGCGATGACGATGCCATCGGCGTTTCTCAGGGAAGGGTAGATCCCGTGCATGTCGTCTTTGATTTTGCATTCTCCGTAGCATTTATCGGTTTTGCACCCCATGCACGGTTTGATATCTTTGCCGGCTATGGTGATCAGCTCTGTCTTGACATTCCCCATGCTTTCAGATGCCTCTAATACCTTCTGCAGGTACTGAATAGTGCTGCCTTTCTTGTGCGGACTGCCGCAAATACCTACGATGGATACGGGGACTTCAGATACTGCGCCACTGCTTGTCTTGCTCGCTTTCGGCAAATAGTTCGACAGCTTGATGATCTCTGACTTAATATCCGCCAGATTCTCGGCATACGCGTCCTTTTTATCCAGTTCATTCAGCTCTTCGTTTTCGGAATCATGGTGCCTATATGGTACTATAAAGCTTTGGAGCCTATCACTGCCGTGAACGCTTTTCGCAGGTGCAGGTTTAACCGTTTTTTCCTCGGCTGGCTGTGACGTTGTCGGCTTCTTCCATATAAGGAGTTGATTCAGTGCCGGAATCCCAACACCCAAGACCAAAACGCCAGCTACGAGCGACAAGCCCGTTTCTAAAGCCATGGAAAAGTAATCCACAGGCTGGACCGCGCCTAACACCCCCACGGACACTGCCCAGCCGGAAAACAGTGAAGGCAGGTGGGAAACCACTGAAATACCAAGGTGGGTGATCAGCACCGCTGCCAGGCTTAAGAGTCCCAATGTCACGAGGGGCAAGCTTAGATCGGGCCAGCCGGCTGATTTCAATACGGGCAACAAGTTGAAAAAAAGTAGACCCCACCCCACGCCAAGCAGGTGGCCCACGATTACACCAGGGGTGTCCTTAACCCGATGCCCCATCGCAAAAAACAACGCTGCGGAGACGAAAGCAGGCCACGCCAAGGTTATTCCGATAGTCGCATGAAAAGTTCCCCACAAAGGAACTACTACGCCAACGCTGGCGGCCAGGGCTGCCGTTTCCTTGAATTTATCTTTGATTTTCACTTTTCCACCTCACAATTATTGTCGCTGTCACCGCAAATTTCGCTCCGCCATGGCTTTTCTAACAATCCGTGAAATTATACATGTTTGAAATGTCCTGAAAATCTTCGGGAAATACCACCGCATTTCTTTTAAGGAAAGCCATCAGCCCGTCATAGGTGATGTTCAAATCACTGCTCATCTCGTTCAACGTCTTAAATATTGTCCGCTTGGGTTTGTAATCGGCGACATTGCAAGGAACATCGATGTAGGGAATATCGTTCGCATTCAAATAGTGCTTGATGGTGTCTTCCTTGAAAATCAGGAGAGGACGCAATATTTTGGCTCCGACTGGAAGGGTTTCCTGGATTCGCATCTTGTGCAAGCAGTTTAATATTTTATTTTTCTTCTCGGGCAAAAGGTTGTGGTCAAGTTGATAGGAGTAATTTGTGATCAACCCAAACTCCTGAATATAAGCATGTGCGTCAAACAGCGTATATCCAGTGACAATGGCCGCCCCTTTCCTGTCGATCCCGCTTTCCCGTATGAAGGTTTCGACCGCTGACATGCGAACTTTTTTGCATTCCCCACAACCGTAGGCCTTGTTATTTTGAATATCCTGCACCGGTGGGTTGACGATTTTAAGATCAACCCCCTGGTCTTTCCAGAAATCCAGCGAACGCTCGAAAACATCATTCCGGAGGGCAGCATATGTATAGTACACATTCTTTGGGTAAGTAATCATTAAGGCTTCCACCTTAATATCCAATTCCGATTCCCGGATATATTCACTGAGTAGCTTCAGGCCGAAGGTGGCGTCCTTTCCACCGGAGAACAAAAACAGTATTCTGTTGATATTTCTTAGCAAGTTGAATCTTTCAATGGTTTCCGCAAACATTTTTTGGACCCGGCGATTCTGAGTTTGATTCCGTACAGCCACAAAATCGCCTATCTCTCGCCCCTCTAGTAAATCCATTTCATCCACAGTGACCCTCCCTTGTTATGAATAGTTTGATCAATACAGTCTAAATTCTGACATCTTTGATCGGTTTGGAATCCATCGACCACCCTTTCGGCATCCGTCACGGCCTCATGTTGCCATGCAATATAGCCGACATATACGATGTACTGACTAATTACGCGTCGATGGCTGACTGCTCTACCCAGTACAGCTTGAGGTCTGCAATGAAATTCTGACGGAACAGCTTCTGCGGGAGACCAGGTTGAATTTACCCACAATGAACATGACAAGCAATTAAGGATAACAGTGCTGAAATATCAAATATTTTACTGCTTTCAGCGCTCGACCAGCGGCTATCCGAATCATGCGGGATGAATAGCCTCGGACGCCGCGCTTAACACCCGCCATCCGTTGAGATGGGCATCTCATTAGCTTAGACAAAGACGCTTCGTATAGTATAATCTTGCCATTTTGAAGCAACTAATATTTCAAATGGCTTTCTAACACGAGGCTGATATTTTGCTAACTTTCGATTTTTGTTACTGTGGCGGTCATAAGTGTTTAGACAAAGCAGCGGTCATGAGTACTGCCGAGGAATGCCGCCGGGCGGGGCTTATCCCCACCCGCCTTGTGTATTAGTTTAGTGTCCATCCAGAAACCGTTATCTTCCTCACCAGCTCCAGAAAAATGCCGGTGGGGTGCAGCACCAAGCAGGTTTTGAAGCATTTTGATGAGCGTCACCAAGAAGTCATAGACCTCCGGCTTTGCCGGAGGTCTATGACTTTCCAATACGCCAATGATCAGCCGGGTCAGGACGCGCACGGCGTCCTACAAAAGGGTCGAATCGGTAGGTGGGTGGATATTGCTTTCCATGCAGGTGCAATCGGTGCGGACCTTTCGGCCCTTTTCAATGCCCTGGTCCTTGGCATAGCCCAGCAGATCGCGGTTGATCAGTTCCCAGGCCGCGTCGCTGATTCGCTTGATGTTGCTGTTGAGCGCAGATTTTTGAAAACCCTCTTGTGCGATGCCAATCCGGCAAAACCAGCGCAAAGACTGCGAATCGACGATATGAAAGGCCAACTCCTCATAGGTGAAGTTGAACAGAACCTTGACGGTAGCGCATCGCAGGACTTGGTCGGCACTCATGCCGTTTGCACCGGTTCGCCGGGGCTGCGCTTTGCCTCTATTCAAATCTTGCAGAACTTTCTCGCAGATGGTAGGCGTTGCATCGATGGTGCTGATCGCTTCTATCGGTCGGTTGACGCTATCCGATATACTACAACGAGTAGCAGAACTCCAGCGCAAAACGGTCCTTTTTTTTCAGTTACAAGCAGTTACGGCCGTGGATGGGTGCTGGTTATAGGCGATGGAGCGGTATGGATATGGAAGCTTGCCCAACTGCATTTTTCCCAGGCATTGCAGATTGTGAATTATTACCATCGCTGGACGGTGGATGGCGCCAATGCTATTCTTGCTCTGCGCTGCTGCATGGCCTCCGGCCGATTCGAGGATTACTGGGAAGACCGCCGGGAGCCATGATCACAATTTATGTCGCACACCCTCTCTATTTCAGGAGGCCCTAAATAAAAGATGCCGTTTGCCGGAATCGATATCGGCTCCACCATGACCAAGGTCGTGATCGCGGATGAAAACGAGAACGTGCTGGCGGCCCATATCGGGCCCACCGGCGTCGAACACCGCCACCTGGCCCTCAGGGTCATGGACGAGACCATCGGTCGGGCCGGGCTAACCTTCGATGCCCTGGATTTCATCGTCGCCACGGGCTACGGCCGCATCAATGTGCCCTTCAGCGACAAACAGATCACCGAGATTACCTGCCATGCGCGCGGCATCCGGGCCTTGTTCGCCTCCGCCAAAATCATCATCGACATCGGCGGCCAGGACTCCAAAGGCATCAAGCTGGATGCGGACGGCAAGGTCAGCGACTTCGTGATGAACGACAAATGCGCCGCCGGCACCGGCCGCTTTCTGGAAGTGATCGCCGAGACGCTGGGCATCGAACTCGCGGATATGGGCGCCATCGCGCTTAAGGCCGACGGTGTGGTGCAGATTTCCAACATGTGCACGGTCTTTGCCGAACACGAAGTGACTTCGCGCCTGGCCGAAGGCGCGGGCGTCCCGGAAATCGTGGCCGGATTGCACCAGGCCATTGCCGGCCGCGTGGTCAACATGACCCGCCGGCTGGGCATCGAAAAAGAGGTGGTCGTCACCGGCGGCGGGGCCAAAAATGCAGGTTTGGTCAAAGCCATTGAGGCCCAGGTGGGATTTGCGGTGCGCACACCGCCCGAGCCGTTCATCACCGGCGCGCTGGGCGCGGCCCTGGCGGGCAAGGATCTCTTTCAGCGCGGCATCCGGCCGCAACGCCCCCGCAAACGAGAGGATGTCACTTTTTTCTCATGAAGGCGAACCCCCGATTTTATGCCGGCCTGGACATGGGTTCGGTCTCCATCAAGGCCGTCATCATCGCCAACGGCCAATCGGTGGCTTCCGGCCTGATTCCTTCGGGCGGCCAGTACAAGGCCGCGGCCGGCAGGCTCATGGAAGCAGTGTTGGCCAAAGCGGCCCTTACCCTGGACGATCTATCCGGTCTGGTCGTCACCGGCCTGGGGTCCCAGAGCGCGCCCTTTGAAGCCCCCCAGATTTCCGATATCTCCTGTCACGCCAGGGGGTGCCACGCGCTCTTCCCGTCGGCGCGGACCATTATCGATATCGGCGGGCAATTCACCAAGGCCGCCCGAATCACGGCCCAGGGCAGCATCGCCGACTTTCTGATGAGCGAGAAGTGCGCCACCGGCTCGGGTAGATTTCTACAAGTGATCGCCCGAATCCTGCACATCCCGATAGAAGAGATCGGGGCGCTTTCGCTGCAATCGCAAAACCCGGTGGAATTTTCCACCAACTGCGCCGTATTCGCCGAATCGGAGACCATCTCGCGCCTCGCCGAAGGCACCCAGCCGGCGGATATCCTGGCCGGCGTTCACCGCGCCATGGCCGCCAAAGTCAAGATGCTGGCCAAACGCGTGAAGATAGAAGCCGATGTCGTGCTCACCGGTGGTGGCGGAGAAGATGCTGGGCTGGTGCAGGCCGTCGGCCAGGCCCTGGGGCTGAAAATTCTGGTGCCTGAAAACCCCAGGCTGACCGCGGCCTACGGCGCCGCATGTTTGGCGGCGGAGCCCAAAGCAATCTGATAAAAATGCAATCCTGCCTTGCGGTTCTCCTGAATACTTGTCTGAGCGGTTGAGCTATTGCATTTGCGTGTTGTTTTTGGTATGAGAGCCAAAATCTTCTCAGGCTTCAAATAGTTCGACAGAAAATTTTTAAATAGGCCTCCTCGGGGCGGCCGGAATACTACAACATCTATACGAATCTTCGGACTCGTCCGCGGCGTTGCGGCCATCGGCACGTGCTTCCTGGCTGCCGTCGCCATGCCTCGCGGCGAATACGAATTCGATGGCGATGTTGACGCTTCAAAGTACTTAAACATTAAAGGAGAAGAAGAGATGCAAAAAGTTACACTCGAGGCGACTGCTCGCTATATCGGTGCAGTCATGGTCTGCATGCTCATGGCCCTCGCCATGATCGCCTGCGATGGCGGCTCATCGGGCTGCGGTGGTTCTGAAGACCCGACACTCGTGAAAACCAAAAATGGCAGTGTTCGTGGCGTTGAGGACGGCGATTTGGTAGCGTTTCGCGGTATTCCCTATGCGGCGCCACCTGTCGGGGATCTTCGCTGGAAAGCCCCCCAGGACCCGGCAAGCTGGTCCGGTGAAAGGGACGCCAGCCAGTTCGGCAATCGTTGCACGCAGGTCGAAAGCCCTTTTGGTGCCGCCAGCACCAACGAGGATTGCCTGTATCTTAACGTCACCACTCCCGGAACGGATGGTTCATATCCGGTAATGGTATGGATCCACGGCGGCGCCTTTATCGCCGGATCGGGCTCCGAAGCGGGTTACGACCCCACCCGCCTGGTTCAGGAAGATGTCGTGGTCGTGACGCTGAACTATCGTCTCGGCGCATTGGGTTTTCTGCCCCACCCGGCGCTGACGGACGAAGCCGGCGAGTCGGGCAACTACGGCATCATGGACCAGCAAAAAGCGCTGCAATGGGTTCGGGACAATATCGCCGGCTTCGGCGGCAATCCCAAGAATGTGACCATTTTCGGTGAATCCGCCGGCGGCCACAGTGTCTACACCCACCTGGTGGCGCCCTCATCGAAGGGCCTTTTCCACAAGGCCGTTTCGCAGAGCGGGGCTTATTACCCGACGCAACCATCCCTTCAGGTCGGATATTATGCTTTCGGCCTGCCGTTTGCCCAGCGGGCAGGCATCACCGCAACAGATCCGGCCCAGGTTCGCGATGCGCTGCGCGGCATGAGCGTTGAAGAAGTGCTTGCCGCCCAGGCCGGCGATACGTATGTGCCCGTGACCGGCGGTTCGTTTTTGCCCAAGTCGATATTCGACGCCCTGACCGCCGGTGAATTTGCCCAAGTGCCGTTGCTCAGCGGCTGCAATCTGAATGAAGGCCGTCTTTTTACGGCCCTGGAAATGGCCGCGGGCAACTACATGAACACGGAACAGGAGTATTTGGCCAGCCTCACCGCATTCCTGACCCAAGACCCCAGGGGACTCGATACCGCGAAGATCGCAGCCGATTATATCGCCAAGCAGGACGCGGCAAACCCCAACCGGTACCGCCTGGCCTACAGCCAGATCTGGACGGACTACTTCTTTAACACCAATAATTACTTCGTGTGGGATACGGTGTCCGCCAAGGCGAACACCTATGCCTACTGGTTTGCCGATGTGAACGCACCCAACACCTTCGATTCGCCCTATCTTGAAATGGATGCGACCCATATGATGGAGATTCAGTATGTGTTCGGCACCGTCGGCGCCAATGGCGGCTCGACGGCCCAAGTGGCCCTTTCCGAGGAGATGGTCGGTTACTGGACCCGTTTCGCGAAACAGGGTTCGCCCGCGTCTTCATTGAGTTGGCGTGCATTTTCCGCCGGCAGTCTTTTCAGCACGATCAAGAAGCTCGACACGCCTTCCGAAAATGTTACGGCGCTTAATTTCATCACTGCCCACAATTGCGCGTACTGGGGCGAACCGCCCCTTGTGGCCGCGGAATAACATGGTCGGTAAGGGGTAATTTAAAGAGGACGATGAGGGCGCAGCCTACGAGATGACTGTTAACTGAATTTAAAACAATTCCTCTTTGGGGATGCACCCACCAAACATTGAGCCCGCGCCGCCAGGCGCGGGCTCAATGTTTCGGGCCGACTATCAAACCGAGGGTGGCGAAATATGAACATGTTTTCAGGTTCTTATGATCGCACTGGTATTGCCGAGACTTCGGTACCATGGAAATTTGATGGCCGCGATCGAATCGACCCCGGTGAGTTTCTGTTGCTTGTAAAGAAAAACAGGTGATACAAAATCGGGCATCCTGACGTCCTTGCGTTCGGGTAACCGCGGCAGGTCCTGGATCTGTCGAAAGCTTATATGGAAAAGGAATCGTCTTCATCGGAATCATCAATCGTCATAAAAAGGAGCCGTACATGAATTACTTGCTGCAACCCAAAAAGTACCGATCGTTGATGGCCGATGCCGGATCGCGGGCCATCATGGACAAGACCATTGCCTTCTTCGAGAGTATCGGCAAGACCAAGCTCACCGACGATTTCCATAAAAAGGTCTGGTACAAAAATTTCGTCGAGTTTGTCGGCCGCGAACAGATCTTCGCCAAGCTGCTGACCCCCAAGGCTTACGCCGGCGGCGATCCGGATTGCCGCTGGGATACGGCCCGCAACAACGAGTACAGCGAGCTGTTGGC
>JAKAFO010000166.1 GCA_021819735.1 Deltaproteobacteria bacterium | reverse complement strand
ATGGTGCTGCCCGGTTGAGCGGTACCGGTGATGGTGGGCGTGTTGTCGTTGGTCAGGCCGCCGTCTTCGACATCGATGTAGGGCGGATCTGGAAAATATGGCGGGGTAATCGGCAGATCTTCTTCAACATCGGTGTTCGTATCGATAGGGGCGGAAGCTGCATCATATCCTTCGATGGTGGGTGTTTCCTTCCCCCGCGGCTGGGCGAAATCCAGTCCATCCAGTTTGTCGATGCCCTTTAAAATCGCACCGGGATCGTCCTGATATTCGCCGACGCCGCCTCCCTGGGCGCTTGGGCCGGCGGTCGGCTCGACATCGGTCGTATCCAGGGCGGACAGCAGCATTTTCGAGGTCAACTCCGTGCCATCGGGCAGGAGAAATTTAGGGGCCTGAGCGCTGTTCTCCAAAAGGGCGAAGCCCTTCAGGACGATCGAGGCGCCCCGATCGAAAAAGAGATAGAGGTCCTTGCCGATCTGGTCCACGGTAACCTGGCTCAGATCGAACGCCACCTGCAACGTCATCCCCGGGACCACCGCCACCGCTTGGTACTGGCCCTCCACGACGGGCGCCGACAGGACAACGCGATTTTCATCCTGGGGCGCTTGGACGGACGGCTGTACCGGCTGGGTTTGGGTGTTGTTTGGGGCGGTGCCAGTTTGTTCGGACGCATTGCGGTTTTGTGTGTCGGCCATGGGTGCTCCTATGTCTTAAAGCGGTTATTTCTGACCCATATCCATATGAAAATGGCATGCCAGCATTGCAACTTTCTTATATCTTTTTGATATTAAAGTAGTTTATGTAAGACGAACGCTTCGCGCGCTCCTGTGATGGCCATTGAAAAAGGTTAATCGACGATTGCCGGAAAGGCCTGGGATGAGCTAATATTTCAATTAAAAACAATATATTAGGTCTTAATCGGCGTAGATTAACCAAATGGGTTGAATTGAGAAAAGTTAATGGGGTTGGCGGGCGCTTAGGGACGTTCCGCGCTTTCGGCCCGCTGCTTGAGTCTTTTGCTCAGGGCCGGCGGGGTGATGCCCAGCATGGCGGCCGCGATTTTCTGATTGCTGCCGGATTGTTCCAGGGCCGCGTCAATCAATGCTTCCACCGCTGTTTTGATGGTCGGCAAGGGTTTGAGCCCGGTGTAGATATTTTGGGGCGCGCCATGGGCGGGCGCGGCGGGGGAGGACGACGCGGGAAAGATATACTTCTTAAAGGCCTCGGTGGAGAGGGTTTTGGACGTATGCCGGGCCACGGCATCATAGACCATGGCGCGCAGTTCGCGCACATTGCCGCGGAAGGGATGCACCTTGAGCAGTTGGATCAGTTCCGGCGGATAGGTCGGTTTTTTCTTGTCGAACTCCTTGGCCGCCTGTTCGAAAAAGTACTCGAGCAGCAGCGGGATATCGTCGGCGCGATCTCTCAGCGGCGGCATCTCCAGGTGATGGGTGCGCAACCGAAAGTAAAGATCCTGCCGGAAGCGCCCCTTGGCCAGCAGGGTCTCCATATTTTTATGGGTGGCCACGATAATGCGGGCATCGGTCTTGATGGGCCGGTCCGATCCCAAAGCAAAGAACTCTCGCTCTTGGATCACCCGCAGCAGTTTGATTTGGGACGGCTCGCTCAGTTCGCCGATCTCGTCCAGGAAGAGCGTACCGCCGGCCGCCTTGTGAATGAAACCGCGCCGGGGTCTGTCGGCGCCGGTAAAGGCCCCTTTTTCGTGGCCGAACAGGGTATCGGAAAAGACATGGTCATCGACCCCGGCCACGTTCACGGCCACGAACTCGCCTTTGCGGCCGCTGGCGGCATGAAAGGCCCTGGCCATCAGCTCTTTGCCGGTACCGGTCTCGCCGGTAATCAACACCGGTTCCCTGCCCGGCGCGATGGCTTCGCAGTAGCGGAACAGGGCGCGCATTTTGCGGTCGCAGGTCATGATTTCGGAGAAATGCTCGCCATGTTCCGGGCTTTCGGCCAACAGGTGCTGGGACAAGCGTTGGTTCTGCCGCTGCAATTCCCGCAAGTGGATGGCGCGCTGGGCCGCGGCCCCGAGCAGGGCTTCGTCGATGGGCTTGGTGATGTAGTCGTGCGCTCCTTTTTGCATGCAGCGCACCACCGTGGCGATATCGTTGGTGCCGGTGGTGACGATCACCGGGATCTGCGGATAGCGGTCCCTGATCTGTGCGAGCAGGGTTTCGCCGGAGATGTGGGGCATCACCAGGTCGAGCAGGATGATCTCCACCTCCTGGCTTTCCAGGGTGGCCATGACCGTGCGCTCGTCCAGGCAGCACAGCAGGTTGTCATAGCCGGCCCTTTCCAGGGCCGTTGAGATAAAGGCCATGGCCACCTTCTGATCGTCCACGATCAGGATCGGATGAACGGGGTTATGTCGCTCGTTCGTATTCAGCACCATGGCCTGTTCGGCACCTCATTCAAGCGCGGGGATGGTCGCCTCTCGTTGCAGACACCTTCTCGAATTACTTCCCGGAAAGGGTTACCGGGCCGCAGCAGTTCGACGCGGAACTTTTCAGATCGTAAGCGGCCGGATCGATATCCAGGCTGCGGATCAAACAGCCCATCAACGCCAGCAGACGGTAGGCGGCGATCATTTCGTTGACTCGGGAGGTGATCAACTGACCCGAGGCCTGGAACAGTTCGTTTTCGGCATCCAGCACATCGAGCAGGGTTCGCTGGCCCACGATGAATTGCTGCCGGTAGGCCTCGGCGGTCTGGCGGCTGTATTCCTCGGCATCGGCATAGGCCCCGATGCTTTCGCCGGCGGTCAGATAGCGACCCCGGGTGTCCCGGACCTGTTCGACGATCGTTTCGTACTGATTTTGCCTGGCCAGCGTCGCCTGGAGGCTGCGCGCCAAAGCCGCGTCGCGGGCCGCCACGTCGGAACCGCCGCTGAACAGGTTCCAGCGCGCCCGAACCACGGCGGCGGTGTCGTACTCGTAGCTTTGGGAGCCTTCCACCTGATCGTAGTAGTAGGTGCCCGCCTCCAGGTTCACTTTGGGCCAAAAGTTCGATTTGCGGACATCGACCTCATGCTTGGCCGCCCGGATATCCGCGCCATACGCCATCAATTTGGGGTTGCAGCGTTCGACCCGGTCGATGATCGCCGCTTCGGAGTCCGGCAGATAGGCGCGAAACTCGTCGGGCGGCACCACCGGCCCGGGGAGCTGGCCGACCACCCGCACGTAGTTGGCCCGGGCGGTTTCCACATCCGCATCGATTTGATAGCGGCTGGAGAGGGTCAGGGCCAGGCGACTGTTGGCCTGCATCACGTCGGCCGTGCTGCCGGCGCCGGCCCGCTGCCGCTCTTTGATATGCGCCAAAATCTGGCGGTGCGTATCCACGTTGCGCTTGGTCAAATCCAGCAGTTGCCACTGCCGCCACATCTCCAGATGGGCGATGGCCGCATCCAGCGCCAGGGCCTCGGCATTGTCCAAGACCCGATTATCCGCCGATTCCAGCTTGGCCGACTGGGTCGCCACCGATCCTTTTATCTCGCCCCCCTGGAACAGGGGCTGTACCAGCATGATGGATGCTTCGGAACGTTCATCGAACTCATCGTCGGTGCCCAGCCCGCGGGTGATCTGATCGCTGTGCCGATCGGTGCCGTAACCCGCCGTGGCGTCCACCCGGGGGTAATAGCGGCCTTTGGTTTGCCGCAACTCATTGCCCACCGCCGCCCGATTCTGCTTGATCTCCTCCAGGCGGGGATTGCTTTCAAGGGTCGATCGGACACTATCCCGGATGGAAACCGGTGCATCGACCTTGCCGTTTTCTCCTGCCCAGGCCGGTCCGCCCAGGCCGGCCAGAAACACCATGGCGGTCGTGCCCATGGCCGCCAGCGTGCGCCGATACCGATTCAAACTGATGGAATAAAAACGTTTTTTCATTACGCCTCGCTATTGATTTGCCCGTCTGGACGTTCTGCCGTCGCACCGCGGTGACGCCGCAATAAGAACCATCACTACCAATATCGGCCGATGGTTGCGGCGCATAAGTATTTTTCGAGCGCCTGCCTGAGCAGTTACCTAATTATTTCAGCAAATCGGTCGATAACTGTGATGATCGGTATCGGGTGCCGCATGCGCACACCCAGAGAAATGAGATGATTATGAATAGCGAACAACTCATGCCCAACGAGCAGAACATCCCTTCGCAGGCCCCCGCGGGGGGCGCTGGGAGCGAAACGGCGATCGCCATGGCCGGCCCATTGGACGCCCCCGATGCCCGGCAGGTGGACCTTTCGCCCGGCCGGATCGACTACGATCCGCCCCTGCTGACCTGTCTGGCCGTCTTGATGCGCCTGGCCGGCAAACCGATCTCCATCCAGGCCATCAAGGCAGGGCTGCCCCTGGGCAGCACGCCGCCCAACGCGGCGACCTGCGTGCGTGCGGCCGAGCGGGTCGGCATGCAGGCCAAAATCGTCTACCGCGACCGGCTCGCAAAAATTTCACCGCTGACCCTGCCCTGCATCCTTTTACTTGAAAGCAACAACGCCTGCGTGCTGACCGCCCTGGAAGGCGATGTGACCCAGGTGATCTTCCCGGAAAACGGGGATGCCGTCAGCACCGTCCCGGTAGCGGTGCTCGAAAAGAGTTTTCTGAAGACCGCCATCTTCGCACGTTTGAAGGGCCGGCTGGACAAACGCGCCAGCGAACTCAAGCTGCTGGACACCAAGCGCTGGTTCTGGGGGACCATCTTCCGGTTTCTGCCGATCTACACCCATGTGATCCTGGCCAGCATCGTGGTCAATCTTCTGGCCATCGCCAGTTCCCTGTTCACCATGAATGTCTACGATCGCGTCGTGCCCAACAACGCCCTGGACACCTTGTGGATTCTGGCGGTGGGGGTGTTCATTGCCTTCGGGTTCGAATTTTTGCTGCGCAACCTGCGCGGCTATTTCGTGGATGTGGCCGGGCGCAACGCGGACATGCTGATCGCCGGCAAACTGATGCAGCAGGTCATGGGTATGGAGAGCGAATACAAGCCCGACTCCACCGGCTCGCTGGCCAACAACCTGCGCGAGTTCGAGTCGTTGCGGGATTTCTTCAGTTCCACCACCCTGCTGACCATCGTGGATATCCCGTTTCTGGGCATCTTCATCTTCATCGTCTATCTGCTCGGCGGCCCCCTGTGCATTTTGCCTTTGATCGCCATACCGATTGTGATCGCCGTGGGGCTGCTGTTGCAGTATCCTTTCCAGCGCTTCATCGAAGACGGGTTCAAAGAGTCGGCCCAGAAGAACGCGCTGCTGGTGGAGATCATCAGCGGCCTTGAAACCGTCAAATCGTGTCTGGCCGAAGGGGCCATGCAGCACCGCTGGGAGAAGATCATCGGCATGAGCGCGGTCTCGTCGTCCCGGGCCAAGGCCCTGGCCCAGTTTTCGATCACCTTTACCCAGTTCGCCACCCAACTGGTCAGCATCGGCATCATCGTCTTCGGCGTCTACCGCATCTCGGCCGGCGAGCTGACCATGGGCGGATTGATCGCCTGCAATATTCTGGTGGGCCGCGCCATGGCGCCGCTGGGGGCCGTGGCGGCCCTGCTCACCCGCTTGCAGCAATCGCGCATGGCGCTAAAATCGTTGGACCTGCTGATGAAGATTCCCAACGAGCGCGCCGACGACAAGACCTTCGTGCGCTACCAGGACTTGAGCGCCGACATCACCTTCAGCCAGGTGACCTATCAATACCCCAACGCCGAAATCCTGGCCCTCAACAACATCAGCCTGCATATCGCCGCCGGTGAAAAGGTGGCCATCATCGGGCGGGTGGGCTCGGGCAAAAGCACCATCGGCAGGCTCTGTCAGGGGCTCTATCATCCCAAGCAGGGCGCCACCAAAATCGGCGGCATCGACCTGCGCCAGCTCGATCCGGCCGACCTGCGCCGCCGGATCGGCTACGTCTCCCAGGACAACTATCTGTTTTACGGCAGCGTCAAGGAGAACATCGCCCTGGGCATGCCCTATGCCGACGACCAGGCCATCTTGCGGGCCGCCCGCATCGCCGGGGTGGCCGACTTTTTGCGCATGCACCCCCAGGGGTTCGGCCTGCAGGTGGGCGAGCGCGGCATGAATCTGTCCGGGGGCCAGCGCCAGGCCGTGGCCATTGCCCGGGCCCTGTTGCAGGACCCGGAGATCCTGATTCTGGACGAGCCCACCAGCTCCATGGACAACGCCTCGGAAAGCCTCTTCTGCCGGCGGCTGCAGGCCGAAATCAAAGACAAAACCCTGATCCTGATCACCCATCGCCACAGCATGCTGGCCCTGGTGGATCGTCTGATCGTGCTCGACAACGGCCGCATCGTGGCCAACGGTCCCAAAGACAAAGTGCTGGCCGACCTGCGCAACGAACGGGTGCGCGGCGTACAAACAGGCACGGATGGGTAGAATTATGCGGATCGATTTCGATAAACTGGGCGCGGCCTTCAATAAAATCGGTTTCTCCAAAGAGGATCTGGCCTTCATGAGCGAGGAGGACGCGGCCATCCATCGCAAGGGACACGCCGCGGCCTATCTGCTCACGCTGACCATCTGCCTGATGATCTTCGCCTTCTTGATCTGGGCCAAGTTCGCGGTCCTGGACGAGGTGACGCGCGGCATGGGACAGGCCATCCCCTCCCAGCAGATCCAGGTGATCCAGAACCTGGAAGGCGGTATCCTGGAGGCCATCCTGGTGGGCGAAAATCAGATCGTCGAAAAAGGGGATGTGCTGGTGCGCATCGACAACACCCTGGCCGACAGCCAGTTCAAGGATGCCTATGCCAAATCCATGGAACACGAGGCGGCCATCGCGCGGCTCAACGCCCAGGCCCATGGGGGCGAGCCGGTGTTTCCCGAGGCCCTGACCGCCCAGGACCCCCAGGTGATCGAGGATCAGCGCACCATATTCAATGCCCAGAAAAGGCAACTGGACCTGGAGCTGAAAATCCTGCAATCCGAATACGACCGCAAGATGCAGGAGATCGAAGAGATCAAGGCCAAACAGCAGGAGCTGGCCAAAAGTCTGCAACTGGCCACCGAACAGAAGAACATCGCCAAGCCGCTGATGGAAAAAGGGCTTTACTCCCGGGTGGACTATATCAAGCTGGAACGCGAAGTGGTGACCCTGCAGGGCGATATCAACGCCTTCAAACTGAGCCTGCCCCGCATCCACAAAGAGGCCAGCGAAACCCAGGAGAAGATCGCCCAGCGACAAGCCGAATTCCATTCGGCGGCCCTGGAAGAGATCAGCAAACGGCGCGGGGAACTCAACTCGTTGAAACAGGCCATGGCCGCGGGCGAGGACCGGGTGACGCGCACCGAGGTGCGCTCCAAGGTGCGCGGCACCGTCAAGCAGATCGTCATCAACACCATCGGCGGGGTGGTCAAGCCCGGCGAGCCGATCATGGAGATCGTGCCCTTGGACGACACCCTGCTGTTCGAAGTGCAGATCCGGCCTTCGGACATCGCCTTTTTATACCCCGGTCAAAAAGCCATGATCAAAATCACGGCCTATGACTTTTCCATTTACGGCGGCATGGAAGGGGTCGTCGAGCAGATCAGCGCCGACACCATCCAGGACGACAAGGGCGAGCACTTCTACAAGGTCAAGCTGAGAACCAAGACCAACGCCATCATGCACCGGGGTTCCCAGTTGCCGATCATTCCGGGCATGACGGCCAGCGTGGATATCATGACCGGAAAGAAATCGGTGCTCGACTATCTGCTCAAACCGATTTTGAAGGCTAGTCAGAATGCCTTGCGGGAGCGGTAGCCCCGATGAACCGAACCTGCCGGGCCGTCGCGCCGATCTGCTTTTTACTGCTGCTGTTGGGCGCGGCCGGCAAGGGCTTGGCGGCCGAAGAAAAAGCCAAGCCGGAGGGAGTCCAATTGTTCGGAACCATCGAGTTTAAAACCTCGCTCAAGGCCTTGCCCCAATGGAACCGGGTGTTGTCGGTGGCCGAGGAGCAGGCGCGGCGGCTGTCGCAGTGTACGGGTGCGGACTGCCCTCCGGCCGCCCAAAGCTGGCAGAAGGCCTTGCGCCAATCCAAGTCCCAGCCGCCCCTTGCGCAACTCAAGGCCGTGAACCGCTATTTCAACCAGTGGCCGTATCGCCTCGACATCGAACGCTTCGGGGTCAGCGACTACTGGGCCGCGCCGGAAGAGTTTCTATCCCTTTCCGGAGACTGCGAAGACTATAGCATCGTCAAATACTTCGCCCTGAAACAATTGGGCTTCGCCGGCCGCGACATGCGCATCGTGGTGGTCAAGGACCGCATCAGAGACGTGGGGCACGCGGTGCTGGCCGTCTACATCGACCACACGGCCTATATCCTGGACAACCTGTCCAACCTGGTGCTGCCCCATGAAACGTACAGCCATTATCTTCCCCAGTACTCCGTCAACGAGGCCAACTGTTGGGCCCATATCGGAGCCGTGGGAAAAGCCAAGGGAAACTAAGCCAAGGAAAACTAAGATGGATAATTTGTCATCCCCCAATCCCGATTCCGATCTGCAGCGCCCGCCCCAGGGGCGCGGTCGCACCAAGGCGTTGATCCTGAGCATCGTCGTCCTGTGTGTCGTTACGGCGGTGGTGGCCTTTTGCGTCCTGTTGATCGTCGAAAACAAAGAGAGCGAACTGGAAGAGTCCCTGGAAAAGCGCCTGGCGCTTCTGGCCGGCAGCCGCGCGGAGGTGATCTCCACCTGGCTTTCCGGTTTGGTCAACCAGGGCGACCGGATCGTGGCCTCGGATCTTTTCAAACTCTTTGCGGGCCAAATCGATCTGCTCGGCGAAGATGTATCGCTGCTGGTCACCGGCAACTTGCCGGCGGCCAAATCCAAAGGCCAGGATGTGGCCGAGCTGAGCGAACAACTGCCCATGATGCAAAAACTGCTGGAAGAATTCACCCAGTACGCCGACTTTCGCTCCGGCCGCATCGTCAACCGCCGCGGCCGTACCTATCTGGCCACCGACGCCGGCACCAACCCCTTGACCCCCGTCGATCAGGCCCACGTCAAGGCCGTGCTGGCCGGCAAGCGCCCCTATTTCAGCCCGGTGCGCCATACGGCCAACGGCCTGGTCATGGATCTGTTTCTGCCCATCGAAGCGCTGCAGGGCGACGCGCCCGTGGCCGTGCTCATGCTCTCCAAGGCCGTATCGGATAAAATCAACGAGCTGCTGGCCAAATCGCCCCTGATGGGCGAAGGCGAGCGCACCCGGCTGATCCAAGAAGAGAGCGGCCAACTGCAGGAAATCATCCCCTGGATGCCCGGCGAATTGACCAGCCTGGCCCAGCCCATGACCTTTACGGGCGACACCCTGGCCTTTGACGTGCGCGATTCGCTCACCGAATCCCGGCGCGCCTACACCTTCGGCCGCAAGGTGCCCGAGCTGGATTGGTGGATCGTGCAGGAGTCCGATTTTCGCATCGCCCGCAAAGCGATCCGCAACTACTCCCGCTTCATGAGCGTCATGGGCGCCTTGATGGTGCTGGCCTGCATCAGCTCCCTGGGCGCCATCTGGTGGCGCCTGGTGGGCATCGAAAACCAGCGCTCGGCCCGTCGTTTCAAGGCGCTGGCCGACCGCATCGACGAGCAGCGCCGCCTGCTGGACAGCATCAACAACACCATCACCGAATTTATCGCCCTCAAGGATGTGCGCGGCTACTACCAATACGTCAATCCGGCCTTTGCGCATGCCATGGGCCGCCGGGCCGAAGAGATGAACGGACTGGACGACACGGCCCTGTTCGGCTTCGACACCGCCAAACGGCTGGAAGTCTCCGATCACTGGGTGCTGGCCAACAAGCAACCCAAGAACTTCCAGATCGATCTGTACATCCAATCCAAATTGCACCACCTGCAAATTTCCAAGGTGCCGTTCTTCGACCAGAACGGCAAGATCACCGGCCTTGTCTCCCTTTTCCGGGATATCACCGAGATCGTGCAGGTGCGCAAAAAGAGCGAAAAGGCCACCCGCCAGACCATCGAGACCCTGGTCAAGGCCATCGAAAAAACCGATCCCTACCTTTCGGGGCACTCCAACCTGATGCAGCAGATCGCCCAGGGCGTGGCCGGCGAACTGAACCTGGGCGAGCAGGAGACCGCCACCATCGAGATCGCCGCCAACCTCTCCCAGATCGGCAAGATGTTCGTGGACAAGAACCTGCTCAACAAGCCGGGCAAACTGACCGCCGAAGAGCGCCAGGAAGTCGAGCAGCATGTGGAGCACGCCGCCAGCCTGCTCAAGGATGTGGAGTTCGAACTGCCGGTCACCCAGAGCGTGCTGCAAATCAACGAGCTGATGGACGGCACCGGCTATCCCCAGGGGCTCAAGGCCGAGGCCATCACCATGCCGGCCCGGGTTCTGGCGGTGGTCAACGCCTTTTGCGCCATGGTCAAGCCCCGGGCCTACCGCGAATCCCTGCCGCCGGAGCAGGCCCTGTCCATCCTGGCCCAGGCCCAGGCCCAGGCCAAATACGACCAGAACGTGGTGCAAGCCCTGGAAAAGGTGGTGCGGTCGCCGTTGGGAGAGAAAATTCTAAGGGCGTAAGCCCGCGGGGGCGCTGTGGCGCGGCGCGATGGCGGGAATAACGTTTGACATCGTCGGATCTGCCCTGTAAGGTTGCGGCAATATAAAGTGTTCCCGGTTGTCTAATTAAAAGAACGTAAGCCCTGGAATCGCTCCAGGGCTTTTTATATTTTGAGGAACACGGAAAGAAGGATTCTTGAGCTTTAGTACCTTTCAGTTTCACCCCGCCGTAGATGCGGGAATCACCGCGGCCGGCTTCACGGCTCCGACCCCTATCCAGGCCCAGGCCATACCTGCCCTGATGAAAGGTCAGGATGTCATGGGGCTGGCCCAGACCGGCACCGGCAAGACCGCGGCCTTCGCGCTGCCCTTGCTCCATCGTTTAATGACCAATAAGGGCACCGGCCTGCGCGCCTTGATCCTGGCCCCCACGCGGGAACTGGCCGAGCAAATTCACAAGGACATTACCGTCCTGGCCCGTCACACGCGGCTGCGCAGCATCACCGTTTACGGTGGCGTCGGCCTCAGCCCCCAGACCCAGAGCCTGCGCAAAGGCGGCGCCGAGATCGTCATCGCTTGCCCGGGCCGCCTCATCGACCACATGAAC
>JAKAFO010000503.1 GCA_021819735.1 Deltaproteobacteria bacterium | reverse complement strand
GGCCAGGTCGGCCCGATCCGCCTTGAGGCACAGCTTGGCCAGCAACAGGAGATACCTGTTTTTCTCCCGGATGGAAGGCGAGAGGGCCGCGGCCGAGAGCAGTTGATCCATGGCCTCTTTTAAAAAACCTTTTTCGGCTTTGCCGGCAACATGCAGCCAGATCCCTTTTTCGCAGGGACTGGTATCGCTGATAGCATATGCTTGGATGACGGGCGGTTCCGGTATCCGGCCATTTCCATTGCCATTCCCGTTTGCTTGCTCGACTTCACTGGCTTCCGTAAAAATAACGGGGATAGTCGAGGTGGCTGCGGGCGCCGAGGTCTCCTGGGGGACGATTTCACTCTTGCTTTTGTCCTTGAGGACCCGGCCGACGATATGTCCGCAGGCCTCGATGGCCTCCAGGAGCTGACCGAATCCGGGCGGGTTGGGGGCAAACTTTTCGGTGACAACGGCATCCAGGGCTTGCAAGGCCCGACGGCAATCGTCCAATTGCCGGGCCAGTTTCTGGTAATAGGCCGGCGATCCGGCATTGACCGCCGCGGCAAAATCTTCGCCGCTGATCTTGCCCTCGCCGATGAGTTCTTCGCGCCGCTTCCTCTGCTCCTTGTCCAGGTTCTGGCCGAAGCCCACCAACCGGGATTCTTCCCATTGATGATAATTGTATCCCTTGGAATGATCGGGATCGCAGAGCGGCGCCTGACGAACGGCATCGCGCAACCGGGTGTTCAGGAGGGTCAGCGGCCCGATGCGGTAGTCCAGATCACCTGCTTCGATGGGCGGATAAAGCGTGAGCCAGAAGTCGTGCAGCAGGCATCGGGTCAGAGCGAGGCCGGCGGCCAATCCGGCATAGCCGTGCAGCTTGAGCCATGCCTCGGTGAGCCAGACGGCCATTTGCAGATCCTTGGTCCGATCCGCCAGCGACGCTTCGCACAGAATCGCCACCTGGCGCCAGTCGGACGTCTTGACGCTCGTCTGCCATTCACCCAGTTCGAGCTGATCGTCGGCGCGGCGGGCCTCTTTGATCCGGTCATACACCTCGGTGTAGCGCAGATCCTCTCCCGACGGTCGATCCGGGGAGATGGGCTTCAAGAGTGTCTCTATGTTCAAGAATGACTCCATGGCTTATCTTTTAGGATATCCCGCCTGCCGATCGGTCTTACCGGAGGAATCCGGTTGCAACGACCAGAGCCAAGCAAAATCCGACGGTTTGAGAAGGTCATCGATCATGGCGACGCCGATCCGCACCCCCAATTCGCCGATAAACACGGCGGTGGGGGCGCCGTTATCGCTGACGGCCACGACATTGCTGCAAAAGCACAAGTCCTGGGGCAACTCTTCCGAAGCCCGGCACTCGATCTTGCACAGGCGCGTGTTGCCAGAAATCTGTGTATCCATGCCGGCCTGGGTGGAAAGATTCGGCGCGCTGTAGATGCGTTGTTGATATTGACGCCACAAAGGCTCCGGCGGCGGAATCAACTGCAGGGCGTCGCTCAATCCCTTGACCGTGTCGTAACGCCCGGCGGCCACGTATTCGAACTGCTTCCAGATCGGTTCGAAGGCAAAGGGCAGCAGAGAGCAGTTGCGCGCCCAATCGGCCAGACGCCCCATGCCCAGATAGAGCAGGGGAAAGCTGCGGCCATAGCTGTCGCAACTGTTGCGCACCAGACCGCAGACCACCTTGTCGCCCGCGCCCTTGGACCAGAAGCGCCATGAACAGTGGCGCGATTTTACTTTCAGGGCCGCATCCACCTTGGAAAAGCCGGTGTCCACCCATTTGGTATACCTCTGGAAGAGCGGGGTCTGGGTACCCGCGCAGACAAAGTCGGCCACGCCGGGATGCTTTCCCCAGACAAACCAGTCCCATTGGGTTCGATCTCGCATAGGCTTCTCTACCGCTCCGGTTTGGCGCAGGCGACGATGCGTCGGGGAGGGGGGCCGGGCGTCGCATTCAGCAACCGTGTCAACGGTTGCACCTGACCTGCCTGAAGTTTATAGATGACTTCGATCTGGGTTACGCCGATGCGCTTGAGCTCGGTCAATTGATCGGGGAAATCGTCCGCATTGAAAATTTTGTGGCCATTGGAAAAGTCCCTGAGGAATTGACCGAAGGCGCAATAGCCCTCATATCGGACGCTCAAGGTCACATTCTCGAACAAAATCTGCAAAAGCACGGGACCATCGCTGGCGGGCATCCAGATAAATTTCTTTTCGTTGGGAAACTGCTTGTTTTCAAGGACCGTTGTCCCCTCCGGGCAATCCAGCGCCAAGCGGGTCATGTAGGGCCGGATGCGGGCCTCGCTATTGACGTCGGTGGGATAGGCCACGATGTTCACGCTATAGCTTTGCTGGACGCTTCCGCCGGAGGACATGTCCCAGTGGGCTCCCTGTTGAAGGTATTTAAAGAGTGAGCCGTTAAACGGGATGCGGGCGCTTTGACACTCCAGGGTGTGATAGCCCCGGGTGGAGGTTTGCTTTACGAAGGGGCGGGCATAGGTTTGCATATACTTCTGCGTCAGGCCCTGGTCTCCGAAGAGCATGGCGCACATCTGCCGGCCGTCGCGGACCCCCTGGACCCTTACGATCACCTCCTGGTCCCAAAGATCCTGCAAGTTGCATCCGGCCTGGGCCACGCTGAATTGCCAGAGAAGATCGAGCGGTTCCGAAAAGAGACGCCAAAATGGGTC
>JAKAFO010000502.1 GCA_021819735.1 Deltaproteobacteria bacterium | reverse complement strand
GTGCCGGTGCGTTCATTGATGACCACCCGGGCCGCGATGTCCGGGGTCACTTCCAATTTTTCGATCATGGCCACCAGCTCCACGATGTTGCCGGTGTAGGCCGTGGGTACCTGCAACTGGATGGTGCCGGCATCGGTGGCCGCGGCGATGGGATCGTAAAATAGCCCGTTGATGGCGTCGGTGACCCGGCTGGCGGTGGTGAAGTCGGGCTGCTGCAGGTTCAGGGTCAGCGCGGTGCGGGTGTTGAATTCAAAATTGACTTCCCGCTCCACCGTGGCGCCTTCGATGAGCCGACCCACCGTGGGGAAATTCTTGCTGACGCTGGCCCCGGCCCCTTGGGCCGCGAAGCCGCCGGTGTTGACCGGTCCCTGGGCCACTGCATAGATGTTGCCGTCGGCGGCCTTCAAGGGCGTCATCAACAGGTTGCCGCCTTGCAGATTCTCGGCATCGCCGATGGAGCTGACGATGGCATCGATCCGGGCGCCGGCCCGGGCAAAGGGCGGCAGATCGGCCGTTACCATGACGGCGGCCACGTTCTCGGCCTTGATTTCCTTGGGGTTAACCGTGACGCCCATCTTCTCCAGCATGCTGGCGATGGACTGCGTCGTGAAATTGGATTTCTTGTCGTCACCGGTACCGTCCAAACCGACCACCAACCCATAGCCTACCAATTGATTGGTGCGGACGCCTTTTATATTGGCGATGTCCTTGATGCGCACCGCCGCGGCCGGGGTTGCGAAAATCGCCAGCGCCATCAGGGCCGTCAGTGCGATCCGGATGCAGCGCTTGTATTTGTGGCTTTCGGGCTTGGTTTTCATATTCATTCAGCCGTTGATGTTTAACATTTCAACTAACTTATATTTAATACAATCGATGCTAACATTTTTAGAACGGCCACACCTTGTCCATGACCCGGGTAAACCATCCGGGCCGTTGACGGTCGTTGAGCACGCCCGTGCCGCTGTAGGCGATGCGGGCATTGGCGATGTAGGTGGACTGAATCACGTTTTCGGCCGAAATGTCCCGGGGCCGGACCATGCCGGTGAGGGTGATCATCTGGTTTTCGGCATTGACGCGCACTTCTCGGTTGCCCTCGATGATCAGGTTGCCGTTGGGCAGCACCTCGACCACCACGGCGGTCATGTAGGCCGACAGGGCACCACTGCGCTGGGTGGCGCCGCTGCCTTCGAACTGACTATCGATGCCGCCGCGAACCGCCGAGAAGGGATTGAAGAAACCCTTATCCGCCGGGAAGTTCTTTTCCAGATTGAAAAATGCTTCCATGCCGGCCGACATGCTCGATGATCGATCGGTGTTGGTGCTGGCTTTGTTGGTGGCGCTGGAATTTTCAACGATCTTGATGGTGAGAATATCGCCGGCGCGCCGGGCCTTGGGGCTGACGAACAGTTCTCCCAGTTCGGATCGTTCGCGCCACAGAGAGCCGTCGGTGGCGGCCGAGGCCACGTAGTGCGGGGGGGCGCTGACCTCGGCCGACGAGGCTGCCTGGACGGGCTTTGGGGGTTGCGTCGCGGGGGCGGATGTGGAGCCGGCGGCACAGCTCCACATCAGGGCGCACAGGGTCAGTGCGCCGGTCCACCCTGCGATGTTCCTGCTTCCTTTGGCCGATATCGTGAGGTGTCTCATTTCGTTATCCTGTCGCTTTAAAAATCGACTTTCACGGTCTGCGCATCGACGATGCGCGCATGCACGTTTTTCTTCGAGGCCACATTCATCACCTGGATCTTCTGCCCGACCCCGCCGTTTTCCTGGGCCACGGCCTGGGTGGTGATTTTCAATTGGGCCGACTCGGCCAGCACCTGGACCACATCGCCCTTGCGCACGATGGGCGGCAGGTCCACTTGATCCGCGCGCAGGATGCTGTTGACCGCGATGGCGCGGTTGGCGCGGCGGCCGATGACCTGGTCCAGGCTGACGATGGCATTGGCCGGAACGCCGGCCATGTTCATGCTCTGAAGTTCGAGGTCTTCTCGGCGAATCGGCTGGTTGTGGCCCAAGGGTTTGGCGGCCAGGACCACCTCTTGCCACACCTCGATATAGGCCGAAACACTCGTGCGCTTCACGGCTTGGCCGTCCACCAGCAGGCGCACCTGGAAGGGCACGGCGCCCAGCCAATCGGTGTGCTTGGGGGCAACGACCTGCAGACTCACCTTGCCCGGGGGCAGTTTGTGGGACTGGTTGTAGCCGATGGGCCGGAGCTTCATCTGCTCGGCCTTCCAGGGGGCGTGGGTCTGAATATAGGCTTCCACCGCGGCCCGGATTTCAGCGTCGCTGACGCCGGCATAATTGCGGACCACCTTCACCGGCCCGGCATCGATGATACGGCACTGGGCCGGATCGATGCCGTTTTGTTTGAGACGTGTCTCCACCTGGGCGCGGAAAAGGGTCAGCGATTGGCCGGGCAACGGGGCCCGCCCGAGGTTGATCCGGCCCAGGGTTTCGGCTTGACCGGCTTCGCCGCCCTGGATCTGGGCAATGTGGCTCAAAAGAATGTCCTCTTCGTCCACCGCGGCCTTGGGTGCCAGCGTTATTTGCAAGGGCTCCCCCGCCACAGCCATGACCACCGTCAGCAGGATGCAGAACACCACCCCCCGACCGATCCGACTCATTTTATGAAGAATGCATGTATGCATGAGGTTACCGCTTCAAGTTGTTGGCCGTCTGGAGCATTTCGTCGGAGGTCTGAATG
>JAKAFO010000501.1 GCA_021819735.1 Deltaproteobacteria bacterium | reverse complement strand
CCTCGCTTTTTTCCTTCAACGCCCCCCAGGGCATGTGCCCGGAGTGCAACGGCATCGGCACCCAGTTGACCATGGACGTGGACAAGCTGGTGCCGGACAAGCATCTTTCCATCCGCCAGGGCGCCCTCGTGCCCTACCGCAATTACTTCAACAAAAACAACGGCGACAGCGGCACCTGGGGCACCCGCCAGTTGGCGGCCATCGAGCAGCAGTTAAAGATCGACTTCGACCGCCCCTGGCACAAGCTGCCTAAAAAGCAGCAGGAAATACTGCTCTACGGCTCCCAGGGCAAAGAAGTCACCGTGCAGTGGGACACCGAGAAGATCCACGGCCAGATCCAGATGAGCTGGGAAGGCCTGGTCCATACGATGCTGCGGCGCTACCGCCAGACCCAGTCCGAAAGCCAGAAAAAGCACTACGCCGGCTTCATGTCGTCCGCCGCCTGCCCCACCTGCCAGGGCCGCCGCCTCAAGCCCGAAGTGTGCCACGTGCGCGTGGGCGGCCGCTCGATTATCGAGGTGACCGCCATGACCATCGGCGAGGCCCACCGCTTTCTCACCGGCCTGGCGCTGGAGGGCAACGAGCGGCTGATCGGCGGAGAGCTGATCAAGGAGATCGGCGACCGCCTCACCTTCCTGGTCAACGTGGGCCTGGACTACCTCTCCCTGGACCGCTCGGGACCGACCCTTTCGGGCGGCGAGGCCCAGCGCATCCGCCTGGCCTCCCAGGTGGGCTCGGAGCTGACCGGCGTGCTCTACATCCTGGACGAACCCTCCATCGGCTTGCACCAGCGCGACAACCTCAAGCTGCTGGGAACCTTGTGCCACCTGCGCGACATCGGCAACACCCTGATCGTCATCGAGCACGACCGCGAGACCATGGCCGCGGCCGACTGGCTCGTGGACATCGGTCCGGGAGCGGGCCTTTTGGGCGGCCGCATCGTGGCCCAGGGCACGCCGGCGGATGTGGCCCGCGATCCCGATTCGGTCACCGGCCGCTTCCTCAGCGGCAAAGAAACTATCCCTGCGCCGGCCCGACGCCGCAAGCCCAACGGCCTTTGGCTGACCATCCAGGGCGCCCGGTCCAACAACCTGGCCGACGTCACGGCCAAGATTCCCCTGGGCCTGCTGGTGGCGGTCACCGGCGTCTCCGGGGCCGGCAAGTCCAGCCTGATCAACCACATCCTCTACCCGGCCCTGGCCAACCGCCTGCACCGGGCCGAACTGGCCGTGGGCCGGCACAAGGCCATCCTCGGCCTGGAGCACCTCGACAAGGTGATCAACATCGACCAGAAGGCCATTGGCCGAACGCCGCGCAGCAACCCGGCCACCTACACCAAGGCCTTCGACCTGATCCGCGACTTCTTCGCCCTGCTGCCCGAGTCCCGGGCCCGGGGCTACGCCAAAGGCCGCTTCTCGTTCAACGTCAAGGGCGGGCGCTGCGAGGCGTGCGGCGGCGACGGCTTCATCAAGGTGGAGATGCATTTCCTGGCCGATGTCTTCGTGCCCTGCGAGACCTGCCACGGCCGGCGCTTCAACGACGCCACCTTGCAGGTGCTCTACAAGGGGCTCTCGATCGCCGATGTCCTGGATCTTTCCGTAGACCAGGCCCGGGAGCTGTTCGCCAACCACCCGGTCATCCGCCGGATCCTGGATACCCTCCGGGAGGTGGGTCTGGGCTACATCAAGCTGGGCCAGTCGGCCACCACCTTGTCGGGCGGCGAGGCCCAGCGCATCAAGCTGGCCCGGGAGCTGGCCCGCAACAACACCGGCCGCACGCTCTACATCCTGGACGAGCCGACCACCGGCCTGCACTTCCAGGACATCCGCATGCTGCTGGCGGTGCTGCAGCGGTTGGTGGACGGCGGCAACACGGTGGTGGTCATCGAACACAACCTGGATGTGATCAAGACCGTCGACTGGATCATCGACCTGGGCCCCGAAGGCGGCCAGGGCGGCGGCCGCATCGTGGCCCAGGGGCCGCCCGAAACGGTGGCGGCGACGGAAGGTAGTTATACGGGGAGATATTTGAGGGAGTGAAACACGCATGGAAGAGATGAAGACCTACACCGGCACGCTGCTGGGGCGTATCCGCCAGAAGGCCCCCCTGATCCACAACATCACCAACTATGTGGTGATGAACAGTTCGGCCAACATCCTGCTGGCCGTCGGCGCCTCGCCGGTCATGGCCCACTGCAAGGCCGAAGTGGCCGAGATGACCGCCATGGCCGGTGCCCTGGTGTTGAACATCGGCACGTTGCAGGAGGATTGGGTCGAGGCCATGATCGTCGCCGGCCAAAAGGCCAATGCGGTCGGCATCCCCGTGATCCTCGACCCGGTGGGCGCCGGCGCCACGGCCTTGCGCACGGCGGCCGTGGGGCAGATCATGGGCGCTTGCTCGGTGGCGGTCCTGCGGGGCAATGCTTCGGAGATTCTCTCGTTGGAATCGGCCGGAATCAAGACCAAAGGTGTGGACTCTTCCCTGGGGCTGACCGAGGCCGGGGTCGAGGCGGCCATGCGTCTGGCGCGGGAGAAACGCTGCATCGTGGCGGTTTCCGGAGCGGAAGATTGCATCACCGACGGCCAGCGCGTCTACTGCGTGGGCAACGGGCAGGCGCTGATGACCAAGGTGACCGGCATCGGCTGCGGCCTGTCGGCCGTGACGGCCGCCTTCTGCGCCATGGCCGAAGGCGATTATCTGCGGGCGACGGCC
>JAKAFO010000165.1 GCA_021819735.1 Deltaproteobacteria bacterium | reverse complement strand
GGTGAGGGGGTGGGCCGGGCGGTGGATCAGCCGATCCTTAAATATCTCGGGCAGGGACGAGGCCCGGATGTCGAAGCGCAGATGCACCGCCGTGGAGACCTTGTTCACGTTCTGACCGCCGGAGCCCTGGGCGCGCACGGCGCTGAGCTCGATTTCGTGAAGCGGTATGGCCAGCGTGTCGGTAATCGGCAGCATAGATCACCCTAAATAGACATTGATGACGTCATTGCGCGCGTGCACATGCTGAATGGTGACCTGCACCAGATCCTCGGGCTTGAGATTGACGTGATCGGCGCCGGCCAGGTTGCATTCCAGCATGTACTCCGGGATCAGGATGGCGTAGCCCTCGCGACGGCGGAAGAGCACGACGGCTTCTTCTTTCTTGCCGATGCGGCCTTCCAGATATTTGAGCAGCCAATAGCGGTGGCGGCTGTATTGGATGCGCCCCACCAGCGCCATGGGCTCTTCCAGGGCCGCGATGATGAAGGCCATCTCTTCGGCGGTGTACGCCACTTCCAGTCCCAAGGCAGCCCGGATCTGACGCTGGGCCACCAGGTCCGTGTATTTGCGGATGGGCGAGGTGCTGGTGACGTAGGCCGGCACGCCCAGGCCGGCGTGGGGCTCGGGCGTGCTGCTCAAGATGAAGCGGCTGATCTGCTTGCGCTGCATGCAGTTCTGGAAGAGCGTGCCCTGGTCGCGCGCGTAGAGCCGTTCGCGCGGTTCGGCCTGGGAGCGGAAAATGGCCGGCAGGCCGTGTTCGGAGAGATAGCGGGCCGCCAGGCTGTTGGCCAGGATCATCATCTCCGAGACCAAAAGGTGGGAGGGGCTTTCGCGATCGATGCGCTGGAACACCGGCTGGCCTTTGTTGTCCAGCCAGAGGTTGATTTCGGGCAGTTCGATGAGCAGCGCCCCGCTGTCCAGGCGGCTGTTGCGGTAGCCCCGGGCGATGGCGATCAAGGCTTTGACGGTGGCGTCGTAGGCGGCCATCTCGTCCACATCCTGATAGGTCAGTTGATGGCGGACGCGGATCAGGCTGGGCACGATCTCGAAATCCAGGATCTTGCCGTGGGGCGTGACGGTCACCAGGGTGCTGATGGCCGGCCGCTCTTCCCCGGCTTTGAGGCTGCACGCGCCCAGGCAAAGGGCGGTCGGCAGCATGGAGATGCGCTGGTCGGGCATGTAGATGGAACTGGCCCGGCCCATGGCTTCCTGGTCGATGGGATCGGACTTGGCCACATAATGACCGACATCGGAGATGTGGATGCCGAGCACGAAATTCTCGCCCTGGGGCGTCAGGCTCAGGGCATCGTCGAAATCCAGGGTGGCCGGTCCGTCGATGGTCATCGGGGAGAGATCGCGCAGGTCGCGACGTCCGGCCAAAAGCGGCGGCGGGCTTTGCGCCAGGAAAACCGCGCGCTCCTCCACGGCGGCCGGGAATTCCGGCCGGATCTCGTGGCGCAGCAGGTCGAGGTTCTCATCCGGGCGCCACACGCCGATCTTCACCAGAAAGGCGAACAGGGCCGACGGCGATCCGGCGCCGGCCTTGGCGAGCATGGCCCGGGCCAGCTCCCAGTGGGGGCTCTCCTTTTCGTGCAGGCAGTAGGAGGCCAGGATGCGGGCGATCTCGTCGCGCTCGGCGGGGACCGCGGCCTCCTGGCCCTTGAAGACCTTCTGGAGCCATTGGCCGCCTTGCTCGATGAGGCGGGCCTCGCGGGCCTCTTTTTCGCGCTGGCGGGCGATCTGTTCGACTTTCGCGGCCGTGTGGGGGAAGAACTGGTCCGGGGCGAATTTGAAGTAAAGCCGGTCGTTGAAGAAGGCGCGGATTACGGCCGACTCGTGGTCGCCGTCGGGATGGTCCGGGAAGCAAAGCGTGGTCATGGTGGCCACATCGATCCACTGCTGTTCGTCATGCAGCACCGACCAGAGCTCGGGAATATTCACCTGTCGGCTCAACTCCTTGCGCCGCTGGGCGATCTCCTTGAGGCCCGCCGCCAGCTTGTCGCGCGCCGCGGTGGGTTCCAGGCGCACCTTGGACCGGTGGCTCAGCCGCTCGGCCGACATTTTGACTTCGCGATTGTTTTCGGTCAACAGCCGCAGGCGCAGACTCTTTATCTCCATCACCACGGCGCAGAAGATCTTCTGGCTGTCGATGAATTCAACCACCTGACCCGGTTCCATGCAGTTCCTGTTCTATCGGCCCTCCATCGGCCGCTTTTTGGGTTGGTACCGCTCGCTTGCGATTCCGAGGCCATCCTTATCGGTAATGGAATATAATGTCAAATGAAGCAGATACCGAACAATGGGCGGCAATTCGCGGTTGACCAGGCGGATCGGCGGCCTTATGGTACCCGGCATTGCCGGTGGCGGCAGGACGATGCAAATCGTTACGAATACGCATACGAGTAGGTAAATGGGAACATGATGAGAGCCCGGGACCTGATCGCCCCTTACTTCAAGGCCCATGGCCGGACCATCGCCATCGGGCTGGCGGCCCTGATCCTGGTGGATTTGCTGCAACTGATGATCCCCCGGGTGGTCAAGTGGGCCGTGGACGACCTGACCCTGCTGGTTGCCGACGGCGCCTCGCTGCTGCGCCAGGCGGCGGCCATCGCCGGCATGGCCTTGCTCATCGGCGTCTGCCGCTACATCTGGCGCCGCTGCCTGCTGGGCACGGCCCGCTTCCTGGAAGCCGATTTGCGCAACCGCCTGCTGGGCCATCTGCAAACGCTATCGGCCGGCTTTTTCGACCGCACCAAGACCGGCGACCTCATGGCCCATGCCACCAACGACATCCAGCAGATCCGCATGGCCGCGGGCCTCGGGCTGGTGGCCCTCAACGACGCCATCGTGCTGGGCGCGGCGGCCATCGGTTTCATGCTCTACATCCACGTGGAGCTGACCCTGTATGTGCTGATCCCCATGCCCTTGGTGGTGCTCAGCGCCCGACTGCTGGGCCGGCGCATGCACGCCCGCTATCAGGGGGTGCAGGCCGCCTTCGCCGATCTGACCGAGACGGTGCGCGAGCGCTGCGCCGGCATGCGCTTGATCAAGGCGCACAACGAAGAGGCGGCGGCCCGGGCGGCCGTGGCTGGTGTCTCCCAGGCGTACGTGGACCAGAACATGCGCCTGGTGGGCGTCACCGGGCTCTTCTTTCCGCTGATGGTGATGCTCACCAACCTGAGCCTGGCTGCCGTGCTCTTTTTCGGCGGGCGCAAGACCATCCTGAACGAGATCACCACCGGCGATTTCGTGGCCTTCATCAGCTACCTCAACTTGCTCTCCTGGCCCATGATGGCCCTGGGGTGGGTCACCAACCTGATCCAGCGCGGGGGCGCCTCCCTGGAACGGATCAAGCGCATCCTCGACCAACGGCCCGAGATCCAGGCCCCGGCCGATCCCCGGCCGCTGCCGGCAGTCGCGGGCCGGATCGCCTTCGAGCAGGTCGGCTTCGGCTATGGCGGCCCCCAGGGGCGGATGGTGCTCCGCGACGTGACCCTGGGCATTGCGCCGGGTCAGACGCTGGGGGTGGTGGGGCCGCCGGGCAGCGGCAAGAGCGCGCTGCTCAGCCTGGTGCCGCGGCTCTACGATCCCTGCGCCGGCCGGATCACCCTGGATGGCATCGATCTGCGCGCGCTGGACCCGTCCGATTTACGCCGCCGGGTGGCCTATGTGCCCCAGGAGCCGTTCCTCTTCTCCGGTACGGTGCGCGACAACATTCTCTTCGGCTGTCCCGAGCACTGCCTCTCCAAAATAGATCAGGCCCTGGCCGAGGCGGCCCTGACCGAAACCATCGCCGCCTTGCCGGCGGGCCTGGATACGCGGGTGGGCGAAAAGGGCGTTTTGCTTTCCGGCGGCCAGAAGCAGCGGATCGCCCTGGCCCGGGCCTTGCTCATCGATGCCCCCATCGTGCTGCTGGACGACCCCATCAGCCAGGTGGATACGGCCACGGCGGCCGTGATCGTGGCGGCCATCCGCCGCATGGCCGGCCGCAAGACGGTCATCGTGGCCTCCCATCGCCTGGCGGCGGTGCGTTTCGCCGATGCCATCGTCAGCCTGGCCGAGGGACGCGTGGTCGAGAGCGGTGCCCACGAAAGCCTGGTGGCCGCCCAGGGGTACTACGCCCAGGTGCACCGTTTGCAGGAGCTGGATCATGCGGTCTGATTATGGTTATGCCGAAGAGGGCTACCAGGGCAAAACCCAGGATTGGCGCCTGCTGCGCCGCTTGCTGCCGTTCGTGGCGCCGCATCGCCGCATGCTGCTGTGGTCGGTGGCCCTGGTGGTGGCCCTGACCTTCATCGAACTGGCCCTGCCGTACTTCAGCAAGATCGCCATCGACCGCTATATCGTGCCCGGCCGGGCGCCCAATGCCTCGTCGTCGCAGGCCGACGACCCGGGGCGGCGCTATCTGCATGTGGATTTGGCCGACCCGCGCAACCGGGCGGTGATGGCGCGTCACGCGGATCTATTTGAAATCGAAGGCGACCGGGCGCGCATCGCCTTCGCCGACCTGGCGCGGCTGCCCGAGGAGGATCTGCGCGCGTTGCGCCGGGACGACATGCGCGCTCTGGGCGGCGTGGTGCTGATCTTTCTGGCTCTGGTGGCGGCCGACTTCGGTTTGACCTTCGTCCAGCGGGTGATCATGGAGCGGGCCGGCCACCGGGTCATGCACGAGCTGCGCCTGCGGCTGTACGAGCATATCCAGCAGCAGAGCATGGCCTTTTTCACGCGTCAGCCCGTGGCACGCCTGGTGACGCGGGTGACCAACGACGTGCAGAACATGCACGAACTTTTTACTACTTTTATCTCCATGGTGTTCAAGGATATCTTCCTGCTGGCGGGTATTGCCATCGTTTTGCTGGCCCTGGATTGGCGCATGGCCCTGGCGGTCTTCGCCGTGATGCCGCTGGTGGCCTGGGCCGCGCTGCGCTTTTCGGCCAAGGCGCGGGAGATCTACCGGGCCTTGCGCGTCAAGGTGGCCGAGATCAACGGCCGCATGGCCGAATCCATCGACGGCATGCGCACCATTCAGACCTTCGGCCAGGAAGCATACAATTACGCGCGCTTTGCCGAGCTCAATGCGGAGAACTACCGGCTGGGCATGCGCGAGATCCACGTCTTCGCGCTCTTCATGCCGCTCATCGAAGTATTCGGGCTGACCGCCATGGCCTTGTTGATTCTCTACGGCGGTTTGCAGGTGGTCGGCGGCCATATCAGCCTGGGCGTGCTGGTGGTGGCCTTGACCTATGTGCGCATGTTCTTCCGGCCCATGCGTGACCTGGCGGAGAATTACAACGTCATGCAGAACGCCATGAGCTCGGCCGAGCGCATCTTCGGGCTGCTGGACATCGACCAGCGCCTGCCCGAGCCGCCGGCGGTCGTCGTGCCGGCCCCGGAACCGGACCGTTCCCGATGGCTGGTGCTGGACCGCCTCTCCCTGGCGTATGCTCCAGGGGAATATGTGCTGCGCGAAGTCTCCTTTAGCGTGGCCAAGGGAGAAAGCGTGGCCCTGGTCGGTCCCACCGGCGCGGGCAAGACCAGTCTGCTCAACCTGATCCAGCGCCTGTACGACCCCACCGAGGGCCAGGTGCGGCTCGACGGCCTCGATCTGCGCCAATGGGACTCGGCGCACCTGCGGCGCCTGACGGCCCTGGTGACCCAGGAACCGGTGCTGTTTTCGACCACCGTGCGCCGCAATATCTTCCCCGACCCGGCGGCCGTGGACGAAGCGACCGTCGCACGCATCGTGGCCGCCGCCAATTGCAAGGAGTTGGTGGCGCGCTTGCCCCAAGGGCTGGAAACGGTCCTGGAAAAAGGCGGCGCGGGGCTTTCCAGCGGCGAGCGCCAGTTGATCACCATTGCCCGGGCCCTGGCCCGCGACGCCCAACTGATTCTGCTCGATGAAGCCACCTCTTATATCGACTCCCAAACCGAAGCGGCCATCTACGACGCGTTGCGCCGCCTGGTGGCCGGCCGCACCTGCCTGCTCGTGGCCCACCGTCTTTCCACGGCCCGCATGGCCGACCGCATCCTCGTGCTGCGTGACGGCCGCCTGGCCGAGCAGGGCACCCACGAAGCGCTCATCCAACAAGGCGGGCTTTACTGGCGGTTGCACCGGCAGAGCGGCGCCGAGCGATAACCCAAAAACCAGAACCGTTTCCGGGGGTTCGCCCATTCTTCTAACCTATTGAAGATTCATATGATCGATGGTATATGAGACCGCTATGGCATTCATCTTTAAAACACTGCGCGAGCGCCTGGCGGCGTTCAAACCCGCAATTAAGCCCTATATCGCTTTCTTGCTGTTTCTGAGCGCCTATACGCTGGTGGCCGGTTACTTCGGTGGGTTGCCTATATTCGTGCAGGCCTGGCGTTTGGAAATCCCGCTGCTGCTTTACCTTTTTTATTATTTTAACCGGATCACGCGGCCGTCGCGGTGGCAAGCCGTGATCGCGGCCCTGCCCATCGTCCTGGCCTATGTGGTCTTCGACGCCTACCATGTGCTGTTCGGCCGGATGCTGCGCCTCACCGAGGTGACCGAACTGCCCGAAATGTTCATGGTGATGCCCATCCTGAACAAAATCTTGCTGTTGCTGGCCGTGGGGCTGCCGCTGGCCGTCTTTCTGCGGGCCGTGCAATGGCGGCGGGTGCGACCGCTGCTGCAGGGGGCCGTGCCATTGTTGGTGCTCATGGTGGCGGTGGAGGGGTTTCCCGCTTTTTTCATGGCGGGCTTCGAAAGGATCCAAAAACCCATCCACTATTCGTCGGATACGGAACAGGCGGAGCTCAACGGCCGGATCGGCATGGCCCTGTACAACGAGGCGCGCAGAATCAACAGCCTCGAAAAAACCATCGCCTATCGCGGCAACATCCGCTATTTGAACGCCTTTGATGACGTGGTGGCAGCGGTCGACGACCTGAAGCTCAAGAATAACGTTCATTTGATCGTGCTCGAGAGTTTTCTCGATCCCAAATTGCTGCGCAATGCCCGTTTTTCCCGCAATCCCGAGCATCCCGATTTCGAAGCCCTTTTCAAAGACAAGGCGGGCATGTCGATTTCGCCGGTATTCGGCGGCTCGACGGCCCAGGCCGAGTTCGAGGTGCTTTGCGGCGTGCCTGCCATGCGGGAGCTGTCGGGCATCGAATTCGATGTGTTCACCGGCGCCAAGACCTTGTGCCTGTCCAATATCCTTGGCCAGGCAGGCTATCACACCATGGCGACCAACGCTTTTTACCCGGATTTTTTTAACGCCACCAAGGCCTACGAGGGCTTGGGATTCGAAAGCATTTACTACCCCAGGGAATACGCGCCCATGGGGGGCTCCTACTTTAGCTCCGGCGACGTGACCGACGAATTCTTCATGTACGACGGCGATCTCTTTTCCCAGAATCTGGCCTTTGTCGGCGACTGGATGCGGCAAAACCCCGGCAAGCCCCTGTTGAACTACATCATGACGGTCTACGGCCATACGCCCCATCTGATCAATCTGGAAAAACGGCCCAAGGTGGTCGAGATCTCGGGCATGGGCAAGTTGCCGGACGATCAATTGGAACGGGCCGTCAATCAGTATTACTACCGCACCGAAGTCATCGCGGCCTATGTTAAGGGATTGATACGCATCGATCCGCACAGCATCATCATTTTGGTGAGCGACCACCTGCCCTCCCTCACCTATGGACCGAATACCTATGCGGATCTGCGCTATCTCGACAACGCCAAAGATGCCATTCATCTCAATCGCATCTATATCGTCGAGAATGGCCGCCCGGTCCGTTATGACACCATTCATCATTACGATGTTCCCCGGATCATCCTGGGCTATCTGACCCAAAACAAGGTGCAGCATACGCTGGCCGTGAACGCGGAAAACCACGCCGACCCCACCCATCAGCGGGAGCAATACATGACGGTCATGGCCCATGCCATGGACGGCAAGCCGATCTTTTCCCTCTTCGGGTATCGCAACGCCCACGCCGATTAAAACCCAAAAATGCGGCAGCCGAAGTGGGGTCCAGCACCCGCCCTCGACGCTTAAACGCAGGTCCTTTGCGCTTGCTAAATCATAAAGTCCCATGTTAAGGAGGCGCGTATTTATCAGCCTGCGTTGAATCCCGATCCGATCTCGATTTCATCCAGGCATGGAGACGGCGCAGCGGCTTTAGCGCCATCCTGAATGGGCCCCACGCGAGTATTTAACAATAACCGGCGCCGGTGGTGAGCGGGCGCCTTGCATCCCAACTACCAGAACCACAATTAATAAGGAGGTTGAATCGATGGCTTACGATGCGACAAAGATGGCCGACTGGCAAATTTCCGAGGAAGCGGAAAAGAACATGCCCATGCCCGAGGATTGGCGGGTAAAATTGGGCCTGGAAAAAGACGAGATGCTGGCCATGGGCCGTCTCTCCAAACTCGATTTTCTGAAAATCATCAATCGCCTGAAAAACAAACCGGACGGCAAGTACATTGAAGTCACCGCCATCACCCCGACCCCCTTGGGCGAAGGCAAAAGCACCACCTCCCTGGGCTTGATCGAAGGCTTGGGTGCCCGCGGTAAAAGTGTCGGCGGCGCATTGCGGCAGCCCTCGGGCGGACCGACCATGAACGTCAAAGGCACGGCGGCCGGCGGCGGCAACTCGCTGCTGATCCCCATGACCGAGTTCTCCCTGGGCTTGACCGGCGACATCAACGACATCATGAACGCCCACAACCTCGGCATGGTGGCCATGACCAGCCGCATGCAGCATGAGCGCAATTATAACGATGAGCAGTTGGCCCGCCTGACCGGCATGCGCCGTCTGGACATCGACCCCACCCGCGTTGAGATGGGCTGGGTCATCGACTTCTGCGCCCAGGCCCTGCGCAACATCATCATCGGCATGGGCGGCCGTACCGACGGCTACATGATGCAGAGCAAGTTCGGCATCGCCGTGGGCTCCGAGTGTATGGCGATCCTGGCCGTGGCCAAGGATCTGGCCGACCTCAAAGAGCGCCTCAACAACATCACCGTGGCCTTCGACAAATCCGGCAAACCGGTCACCACCGGCGACCTGGAAGTCGGCAACGCCATGGCGGCCTTCATGCGCAACACCATCAACCCCACCCTGATGAGCACGGCCGAATACCAGCCCTGCCTCGTACACGCCGGCCCCTTCGCCAACATCGCCGTGGGTCAGAGCTCGATCATCGCCGACCGCGTGGGCTTGAAACTGTGGGATTACCATGTGACCGAGTCGGGCTTTGCCGCCGATATCGGTTTCGAGAAGTTCTGGAACGTCAAGTGCCGTTTCTCCGGCCTGAAACCCCACGTCTCCATCCTGACCACCACCGTGCGCGCCCTGAAGATGCACGGCGGCGGGCCCAAGGTCGTGGCCGGCAAAGCCCTGGACGACGCCTATACCAAGGAGAACCTGGGCCTGGTGGAAAAGGGCTGCGAGAACATGGTGCACCTGATCGGCGTGATCCGCAAATCGGGCATCAACCCGGTCGTCTGCATCAACCGCTTCTATACCGATACCGACGCCGAATGTAACGTGATCCGCAAGGCCGCCGAAAAAGCCGGCGCCCGTTGCGCGGTCTCCGAACATTGGCTCAAGGGCGGCCAAGGTGCCCTGGAACTGGCCGATGCGGTTATTGACGCCTGCAACGAGAACAACGAATTCAAATTCCTCTATCCGTTGGAGATGAAGCTGCGCGACCGCGTTCAAAAGATCGCCACCGAAATTTACGGCGCCGACGGCGTGGATTGGTCCCCCGAAGCCAACGCCAAGGCCGAGATGCTGGAAAAGGATCCCAAATACGCCGATTTCGCCACCATGATGGTCAAGACCCATCTCTCCCTGAGCCACGACCCGGTGAAAAAGGGCGTGCCCAAGAACTGGCGGTTGCCGATCCGCGACGTATTGATTTACTCGGGCGCCAAGTTCCTGTGCCCCTGCGCCGGCACCATCAGCCTGATGCCCGGTACCGCCTCGAACCCGGCCTTCCGCCGCATCGACGTCGATCCGGCCACCGGCAAGGTGAGCGGCCTGTTCTAATTCGATAAAAGCATTACTTGGTTCCAGTGCCCCGGCTTCGGCCGGGGCTTCTTTTTATAGCGCGGACTGTGGGCAAATACGGCCTAAAACGACATCTGTGCGCAATTTATGTAGCCGGCGCGCAGATTGATAAAATCGATATTTTAAAAAATACAGCACCTTGCCTGATGGTATAAAGATTGCTTTAAAGATTATTAAAGACCGACGGACCGCGCATCATGCGAAGCACTTAACCGCTCATTGACCTGATTTTCACGCTCCATGCAACCGTTGGCGCTTCTCTACTTCTTCTCTACCGATCTCTTCAATTTCTACTTGACTCCTTTCAAGAAGCGGAGCATAGTCTCGCATTTTGTTGCTTGGAGAACACCGAAGGCTTCGAAAAATATAAACGAATCAAAATACTAACAAGATAATAAAGATGGTACGATACTCCATTAAAGCGGACAGATTGTATCCCTGGCTATTGCTGGCGGTCGTTGTTTCGGTTGTCGGCATGGTCGCTTGGCAATCACTTTCCATGGCCCATTCATCTTCCCAGGCCCTTCCGTGGCTGCGGCTGATGAAGAGTTCCCTCGGTATGAGCCTGACGTTCGTCGGCATCCTTACCTTGGTGTGGCGCATTTGCTTCGCCATGCGCTACAAATCCTATCCCCCCGTCCAAACGGCATTTTTGCCCACTGTTTCGATCATCATTCCGGCCTTCAACGAAGGTTCCCAGATTCTGGATACGGTGCGCAGCGTCATGACCAGCCGGTACCCTTCCAAAAAAATGCAGGTCATTTGCGTGGACGATGGTTCGGCGGATGATACCTGGCGCTGGATGGTGATGGCCCACAAACAGTTTCCCAAAAACGTGCAGTTGATCCGTCAGCCCTCAAACATGGGCAAACGCCATGCGCTGATGGCCGGTTTCGCCCAGGCCACCGGCCAGGTCTTCGTGACCATCGATTCCGATTCCGAAGTGCTGCCCGATACCCTGCGCCATCTGGTCAGCCCCTTTGTGGCCGACCCCCGCGTCGGGTCGGTGGCCGGCAACGTCCGGGTCTTGAACATGGACGAAGGGGCCATTCCCAAGATGATGGAGGTCTCGTTCACCAGCGCCTTCGATTTTATCCGCACCGGGCAAAGCGTCTATGGCGGTGTTTTCTGCACCCCGGGTGCCCTTTCCGCCTATCGGGCCGAAAGCCTCAAGCCGTTGCTGGCGGGCTGGGCCGTTCAAACTTTCATGGGCAAACCCGCCAATATCGGTGAGGACCGGGCCCTGACCAACCTGGTAATCGCCTCGGGGCTGCGGGTGGTTTACCAGCGGGACGCCGTGGTCTTGACCAAGGTGCCGGTGCAGTTCAAGGGGTTGCGCCGGATG
>JAKAFO010000164.1 GCA_021819735.1 Deltaproteobacteria bacterium | reverse complement strand
TTGGCCCGGAGCCATCCGGGCGCCATCGACCTGCTGATGACCGATGTGGTGATGCCCGGCATGAACGGCAATGGGCTGAGCCAGTCGATCCGGAACCTGCGGCCGGGCATCAAAACGCTCTACATGTCCGGCTACACGGCCGACGTGATCGCCCACCACGGCGTGATCCCGGAAGGGGTGCACTACCTTCAAAAACCATTCGCGGTCAAATCCATGGCCGCCAAGGTGCGCCAGGTGTTGGACGACAGCCAAAGCGCCGGCGCCTTGAATTGACCCTATCTTTTGGTGTAGTCGAAGACCCCCTTGCCGCTTTTGCGGCCGAAGCGTCCGGCCCGCACCAGCTTGACCAGCAAGGGTGCCGGGCGGTACTTGTCGCCCAATTCGCGGTGCAGGTTCTCGATGACATGCAGCAGCGTGTCCAGGCCGATCATGTCCGACAGCGCCAGCGGGCCGATGGGATGGTTGCAGCCCAGCAGCATGCCCTTGTCGATGTCTTCGGCGCTGGCCACGCCCTCGCCCAGGACGAAGAAGGCCTCGTTGAGCATGGGGCACAGCACGCGGTTGACGGCAAAGGCCGGGGCCTCGTTGACCACGATGGTCTCCTTGCCCAGGGTCTTGCCCCACGCCAGCGCGATGTTCAGGGTTTCGTCCGAAGTTTCGTAGCCCCTGATGATCTCCAGCAGCTTCATCACCGGCACCGGATTGAAAAAGTGGGCGCCGATGAATTTGTCCGGCCGTCGGGTCATGGCCGCGATGGCGGTGATGCTGATGCCCGAGGTGTTGGTGAAGAACAGGCATTGGGGTTTAACGATGGTCTCCAGTTCCTGGAAGAGCTTCTTCTTGGCTTCCAGCACCTCGATAATCACCTCGATGACCACGTCGGCCTCGGCCGCGGCTGCTTTGAGGTCGGTGGTGGGCGTGATCCGCGCCAGCAGCGTGTCCATGTCGGCCTGGGTGCGCTTGCCTTTTTCCACTTCGCGCGCAAGGTTCTTCTTGATGGTGTTCATGCCGTTGTCGACAAAGCGCTGCTCGATATCGTGCATGTTGACCTGATAGCCGGCATTGGCGCACACCTGGGCGATGCCGTTGCCCATCAACCCTGCGCCGATCACGCAGATTCGTTTGATGTCCATTCCCATTCTCCTTCAATTCGGCAATGTTGAGTTAAAAGGGCCCTCGGGCCAAGGGTGACAATTTGCCCCGATGATGCCGAAGTTTGCAAGTAAAATTTCTGTATTGGCGCGAGGTTTTGTGATGGGTCGGCTGGATCGCTGGCCGACAAGGCCCGGCATGCGTTGGACGGTGATCCACGAAAAGTTGGCTATGGCCTTTGGCCTGGGAGGATCAGCGAATGGGGTTTCGCCAATTGAGCTTGGGGAAACGAGCGAAGTCGGCATCGGTAGAGGCCAGTTCACATCCATGTTCAACCGCCAAAGCCGCTAAATGGGCGTCCGTCACTAAGTTTGCGAGCGCCTTTCCATCCAAGAGCATTTGCTGAAAGATGCTCCAGTGCTTGTCCGTCGGCCTGACGATACGAACGCAAGGTTGGTCCAACCAGCTTTGAACGCAAGCGATGGCCTGTTCCAATGTGAGGGGATTCTCAAATACCCGTTGATTCGTTCCTATGCGAATAAAAGCGGATAAAACTGTCCAGCACAGGCAGACAGATTGCTTGCCGGAGAGCTGTTCGTCCCACCAGCGACGGGCTTTGGAATGTTGGGGATTAAGCGAATCTTGCGCATACAAAAGAATGTTGGCATCAACGAGAATCAATGGAAATCCTCGCCTTCGATTTGGGCCAGTAATTCTCCGATGTTGTCCAGATTGCGACCGTGTCGAAGGCCCATGGCTTGGGGCTTCGTTTTGTAAGACCGCCGTTGAGCCGGACTTTCCATCTTGTCCAGCCCGGCCCGAAGCGCCTCGTTAACAACTTTTTTTAAGGGCGTTCGCAACTTGGCGGACACGGCACGCGCGCGCTCCAATACATCGTCATCCAGTGAAAGTGTCGTTCTCATGGAGGCATCATAGCATCGACCGAATTGATGTCAAGGCATCATATGCTTCTCCCGCAGGACGGTGACAAGAAAGGTCACCCCCAGGTCGAGGGCTCGATGGATCAGCGCCGCCACCGGCGGCTCTTCAGGGGTGCTGCTGGGATAGTTGTCGGAGAGGCCCAGACTCATGCAGCCCAAGTCGATTGCCGATACAGTGGGGCCTTCACCCCCGAGTTGGCGTGCTTTCATGGGGCGCTCCTTTGGATGCGAGCTTAAAGCGAAGCGAATTCAGCGCTCCCATCCGAGCCTAAGCATGCCGCCGGCGACAGCCCATGGGGCAAAGGCCTTAATGGAGTGGTCCGTTTTAAGAGAAATTTTTTTGAGCGCTTGGTAAATGAATATCAGACGGATAATACTATTCAGAGTCGATACGTCCCAATTTTCATTTTACTCCATATACTTAGTTAGAAAACTTCTGATCTGGTTTATGGCATCGTTTGCTGCGGCAGAGTTGTAGAGAAGCCGATGCCGGATTACGGTAGTATCTATGCCCTCAAAATCAAAGGCATGGTGCGCTTCAGGATAAACTTTCAAGATAACTTCATACCTGGTCTTTTCGGTTGGCAACTGGCACATTACTGCTGGGCACCAATCGTCAAGTCCTCCTGTTAACAACAATAATGGCGAGTTGAAGGTCCCAAGGTCAACATCACAGAAGGGATAAAAAGCGATTGCCGATGTAAAAGGGTCACCCTTGTTCACGGTAGAGATATCGTCATCAATGGCACGCAAAACTGACCAGCCGCCATGAGACCATCCAATTACAGCAACCTTATTTTTTTTCACAAAAGGAAGCCCTGTGAGATAAGTTTTTGCGTCATGAGCATCTTGTGCACGCTCATTGGGATCGACTTCAAGCGGGCTATGAATAATAGTGGACTTCCCACGGGGTCCAAAGCTATCGACCAGCAAGGAAACGTATCCCCAGCCAGCAAACCTTTGAGTCCATTTTTCGTAAGTCTGCTTTCCTGATCCTTCAATGCCGGAAGCTGCATGCAGCACAACCATAGCAGGGAACGGCCCGCGACCTTCCGGCTTGGTCAGCAGGCCCTTCAACATAAAATCGTCTGATTTTTGGTAGGATTTAAAAGTTACCCACTCGCCAGCATGCGTACTTGAAACGGTTAATAAGAGGATTGCGATTAAAATAGCAAAGCTTCTGCGTCTCATAGGCACCCCCATTGTCCTGATTGGCTAGATTTAGATGTTTTAGGGCTTGTGCCCCTGATGGGTCATTTTCGACCCATCAGGGGCGATGGAGAGATACCTTGAAAACTCTTCTTAACCTCTCAGTTTTGGTTATCTACCTCACCCAGGTTCCTGACCGATGTATGAACCTTTTTCAATGACAGAAGTCCGTGAACCGAAAACCCAGGTATAAATCCGCGACCTTGAGGAAAGCTTGATTTCCGGAGACGGCCATGGAAACAATTCATAGGTTTCACCACTCGTAAAGGGGGGGGCGCGACGACCTGCAGTCTGCCAAAAGCCTGCGTTTACAGGAGATTTGGATTGGACAAGCTTCTTACGACAGCCGAATGGATTCTAATTGGATTTGGCTCCCAACAGGATAATAAAGCCCCTGTCAGGAGCGAGGTGGGCATCCCTTGTGTGGCGGCGTCCTTTTCATAACAACCTCTAAGTAGCTGATTAAAGGATCAATCAGCAGCGCCGAGCAAAGAAATCCAATAGTGAGTATGGAAAGAATATACGACACTAATGAGTCTTTTGTTAAAGTCAATCAAATAATACTAAGCAGCAGAGATAACAAACGGCACAACAAGGGGTCTTTCAGGGATCGTTGACCCAACAATTGCGGTACGAAAGGATGACGGTATGACGAGGTTTTACGAGAAGAGAACCCAGTGAAAATCCGTTACGGATTTTGTTGCGGATCGTCCGGCTCAGGAAGGGGCCCAATGGCGGGCTCACACCGCCGGCGCCTGGTCCAGTTGCTGGTTATAGGTCCAGAACCATTGCAGGCCGTCGCCGGCTTTTCTGGATTTAAGATAGCCCGACTGGATGAAGCTTTGCAGCGAACGTTGGACCAGGCCCGCATGCATGCCGGTGGCGCGGGTGACCGCCTCGGCCAGGGGCGTCAGGGGCTCCGAGCCGTTGACCGCCAGCGTTCCCAGGGACTCGATGATGTCCTTGGAGAACAGCTCGAAGACCAGCTTCATGCGGTGGCAACCCTCGTACATCATGAACTCTTCGGGGGGCGATTGGCCTGCGAAATAGCGTTTCTCGGCCTCCGCGTTCTTGGTCTCGTGCTTCTGGTAGAGGGCGTTGACGAAGGCGTCCATCTCCTCGGGAGATAGCTTGGAACTGCGCATGATGGCCTTGTTGGCATCGTAGCGGCTCCAGTCGTCGGTGAGAATCTCCAAATCGTATTGATCGATCTTCTCGCGCAGGGTGGTGCCGGGAAAGGGCGTCAGCAGGTGGTAGCCGTACTCCACATCCAGGGCTTCGGCGAACGCCTGAGTCTCGGCCAGGGTGTCATGGCTTTCGCCCGGCAGGCCCACGATGAACGAGGCGTGCACGCGCAGCCCGGCGGCCTTGCTCCAGGCCACGGCTTGGCGGATCTGGGCCAGGGTGATGCCCTTGTTGGCGGTCTTGAGGATCTCCTGGTTGCCCGATTCCACGCCGAAGCCGATGCTGTCGCAACCGGCGGCCTTCATGGTGGCCAGCATCTCGGGGTCCACCGTGTTCACCCGGGCAAAGGCGCTCCAGACGAATTTGACCCCCCGGCGCGTGATCTCGTCGCACAGGGCCTGCACGCGCTTCTTGCTGGCCGTGAACAGGTCGTCGGCGATGTTGATCCAGGTAAAACCATAGGCCAGAACCTGTTCGATCTCGTCCACCACCTTTTCTGGGCTGCGGAAGCGCGGCTTGTGGCCCACCATGCGCCGGCCCAGGCAGAAGATGCATTTGTTGGGGCAGCCGCGGCTGGTGATGATGCTCACCGGAAAGCCCAAAGCCAGGTAACGCGAGATGGGCAGCAGGTGCCGCGCCGGCAGGGGCAGGGTGTCCAGGTCGGCGATCAGCGGCCGGCTCTCGGTCGTGACGATGGTCCCATTTTCCCGGAAGGCGATGCCGGCGATGGATTGCCACTTGGCACGGTCGGACAGCGCCGGGATCAGTTCCTTGATGGTCTCCTCGCCCTCGCCGATGACGATCAGATCCAGCTCGGGGTAACGCGTCAGGGTGTCCGGCACGTCGAACGAGACATGCGGCCCGCCCATCATGGTGATGACGCCGGGACGGTGCCGTTTGGCATCCTGGATGATGCGGATGGCCTGGGGAAAGTTCATGGTCACCGAGTTGGTGCCCACCACGTCGGGCTGGAACCGGTCGAGTTCGGCGGCCAGCTTTTCAGGCGTATATTGGCTGACGATATAGTCGATGATGATGACCTGGGCCCCGGCAGCTTCGCAGGCCGCGGCGGCATAGCACAGGCCCAGGGGTGGCGAGGGGGCTTCTTCCAACGGATAGGGGGATGCAATCAGGGCGATTTTCATGAACCGTGGCTCTATCATGCTTGCAGGGGGAATTCCAGAGGTAAAAGGGGGCGAACGCGTTCGCCGTCCGCCCCCTTCGGTAAGGCACCTGCCTAGCCGCTCCTACATTTTACGCAGCTCCTTGCGCAAAATCTTACCCACCAGGTTCTTGGGCAAGGCCGGCAGGAAGGCGACCTCCTTGGGCGATTTGAAGCGTTTGAGATGGGTCTGGCAGAACTCGATGATCTCTTCGGGCGTGGCGGTTTGGCCGGGCTTGAGCACCACCCAGGCCTTGATGTTTTCGCCGTAGACCTCGTCCTTGATGCCGACCACGGCCGCCTCGGCCACCTTGGGGTGCTTGAAGAGCACTTCTTCGACTTCCCGGGGGGCGATGTTCTCGCCGCCTTTGATGATCAAATCCTTCTTGCGCTCGGTGATGAAGAAATAGCCCTCCGCGTCCCGGTAGCCCACGTCGCCGGTGTAGAGCCAGCCGTCGCGCAGCACCTTGGCGGTCTCTTCGGGATTCTTCCAGTAGCCTTTCATCAGCATCGGCCCGCCGATCAAGATTTCGCCCTGCTGGCCCGGAGGCAGTTCGTTGCCCAGGTCGTCCACCACCTTCATCTGGGTGCCGTTCATGGGCCGGCCGATGGAGCCGACCTTCTTGGCCCCCTGGATGGGATTGGCCGAGTTGTTGGCGCCGGCCTCGGTCAGGCCCCAGCCCTCGGCGATCTCGCCGCCGAAGACTTCCTTGAAGCGGTTCCAGGTCTCCTGGGTCAAGGGCGCCGAGCCGCAGATCCAGTACTTCATGGAGCTCAGGTCGTACTTCTTGGGATCGGGATGCAGCAGCATGAAGACGTACATGGTGGGCACGGCGGCCAGGCTGTTGGCCTTGTGCTTCTCGATGGCCGCGAACAGCTTGTCGATGTCGAACGAGTCGAGCACCACGGCTTTGCCGCCGCCCTTGAGCATGCCGAAGTTCATGCTGGCGATGCCGTAGGAGTGGCACAGGGGCAGCACCACCACGGCGGTCAGGCCCGACGGCAGATCCACGGTATCCACCTGCATCTGGGCATTGGTCAGCAGGCTCTTGTGGGTGTGCATCACCCCCTTGGGCGTGCCGGTCGTTCCGGCGGTGTAGATCAGGGCCGCCAGGTCGTCGTCGGCCACCGGCGCGATGGGGCATTGGTCGGCGTGCTGGGCCAGCAGTTGGTGATAGGCGTGGGTGTGGGCCGGCACCTCGGCGTCGATGAGGATAATATGCTCGACGTTGGGCGCCTGCTTGCGGCAGGTCTCGATCTTGGGCAGGAAGAGCTTGCTGCTGACGATCGCCTTGGCCCCCGAGTTTTGGTAGATGAAGGCGGTCTCGGCGTCGCCCACCATGAAGTTGATGGGCACGATCACGGCCCCCAACGTATAGACCGCCAGAAAGCTCTGAAATACTTCCGGGCAGTTGGGCATCTGGATGATCACCCGGTCGCCCTTGCGGATGCCCAGGCTCTTGAGGGCATTGGCCAGGCGCAGGGTGTCGCTGTGCATCTGCTTGTTGGTATACTGACGATCACCGAAGATCAACGATACATGCTCACCGAAGCGTTCGATCTCCTTGGCAGGCAGTTCCGCTAGATTCATGGACCTTCCTCCTTTGCTCATTTTGTGCGGCATTGTCGAACAGCCGCTTGGTGGTGCGTTTTCTTGCTGATCAGGAATTTACAAATGAGTTCCCGGGCTTCGGCCGGAACGATGGCGCGTGATGCAGCGTATATTGACCGCTGATGGGCTGGATGTCAAAGGGTTTTGCGCAGGCGGGGTCACGAAGTCAATTCCATGAATGCACCGCTGGCAATGATTTTGAGGTTATTGATGCGCGGAATATTCATCCAGCAGCCGGCGGATCATTTTTTGATATTGGGTGTTGTATTTTTTGGCTTCTTTCTTGAAAAAGTCGACACTCGATTTGCTGAGCGCAATCGTAACCTTCACGGTTTCGTCCTTCAGCGCCAGTTCTTCGGGCGAAGGCAGAAAGTCTGACACGACCCTGACTTTTCCCATGGGCTCATCGGTGTATTTGATTTTCTTTTTCATATATCTTCTTCCCTTTTCGCCAATATCCGGCGCCGATAATTCTGATTTTGTATTTTCGGTAGGTGAACCTCACGGTCATTACGCCGTCCGAGACCCTGCCGAGGCAATAATATCGCTTCTCCTCACCACTATGTTCAAGGTCCTCCAGGATCACACGGCTATGATCGAAAAACGCAAGTTGCGCCAGTGCGAAAGAAACCCCGTGCTTTTCCTGATTTAGCTGATCCTTGTCAGGGTCCCACTCAAAATCAGATCGCTTTTTCATAATTTGAAATATGTCGGGAAAGGTTCTTTGTCAATTTGTTATATGTATATTTATATGGCTCGCTGCTCCATCGTATAGGCCGAGCGGACCATATTTGCGAAACAGGCATTTTTCAGGGTCAACCATTTGACCAGACGATCCTCATGGCGGTCCAGATGCCGGACGACGGCCTTGAGGCTCATGCCCTGGTCTTTGAGGCCCTGGATCGTTCCGCAGAAGTTTTCCAGGAAATCGAGTTTGTTTCGCAGCGCCTGCTTGCCGTTTTGCATCAACGGCCGGTGGGCGCAGAACAAAACGTCGAAATCCAGACGCAGGACGCTTTTCAGGGATGCCAGTTGATCGCCCATGGTTTCGTCGGCCCGGAAGAATTTGATCCGCTCGCCCAAGAAGAGATCGCCGGAAAAGAGGTAGCCGCGATTTTCTTCCAGGTAGACCGTATGATCCTGGCTGTGTCCCGGCGTATGAATGGGCCGGAACCGGCTCTTTCCGAACTCATGAACCGATGCGTGGACAGCGAGCGCCACCGGTTCGGTTTGGCCCCACATCAGGTGTTGATACGGCCGGATCTTAAAGGGCGCCCGCATCTTGTCCACCGTCAACGGATGGGCGAAGGCCGGGATGCCCAGAGCGTTGCGGATGGCGCCGACATTGCCGCTGTGATCTTCATGATGGTGTGTGATCAGCATGGCATCGGGTTTGTCTTCCCGCACGGCCTCCAGGATGGCCGACCGCAGATGCCGGATGCCCGAATCGATCAAGACGCCGTCGATGAGATAACACCAGGCCGTCATCAGGGGCGGGCCGATCAGGCCGATGCCTGAATTGTAGCCGAGGACGTCGCCGAACTGCTTTTTATGGAAATGCTTCTTGAGGATTGGGGGCATGTTTCCTATCGATCTGAAATCTCCCTGCACGCATCCGAGGAAGTGTTCATCAATTCCGCCCCTGGAGTTTCAGCCAGTTGGCATCGGCCTTTTGGATGTGTCCGGGAATGTCTTTGCTCCATTTATCATAGGCGGCCTGGCTGCAATTCAGGTAAAGCCTGCCGTCAACGATCTTCCATACCTGCGGGTCGGTAAGGGCTTTCCTGGCTTCGGTCATGGCCCAAGCGCAATAGCCGTCATATTGCGGGGCATATTTTTCGGGATCGGCCGCAAACAGCTCTCGGTTGGCTGGCGTTGAAAAATACCAGGTCATGCCGTGCCATTGGGCTGTAAATGACGCGCTGCCTTTCAGGGCCTTGCCGGAAATGAAATAGGCCACGGTATCGTAGCCCTTGATGGCCAAGGCATCGGCGGCCGGCATTTCCGCCGCCAGGCATCGCGATCCGGCCAGCAGTAATAATACGATCGAGAAACACGTAAAAAAGATCATGGTGGTTTTGTGCGATTTCATAGCGTGGTCTCCAAAAAAAGTTTTACAGCCTCAACGACCTCAGCCGGCTTCTCCCTATGGGGCATATGGCCACAGTTTTCAAGGATCTGCATTTGTGGCCGCCCGCGCGAGCATTTTGAAACGGAGATGTCAGCCATTGACCAGCTTCAGATGATCGACCTCGATCCTGCCGCCACCCAACAATTCGACTTCCAGGATGACTTCGGTGATGGTTTTATCGGCGGCATTAAAAGGTATTTCAAAGCTCACGCTTTTCTGATCCTGCAAATTCTGCAAGGCAGGCAGCTTCGAAAAGTAGTAATTCCCTTCGACTTTCGACCACATGACGACATTGGCGCTTCCATTGACGGAGATTGTCCCTTTGAGGAAGATCTTGCCTTTCGAGCGGGTCTCCACTTTGATAAGCCCTAACTTGGCGTAGCCGAGGGACGATACGATAACCTTCCAATTTTCCTTCGATATCTCCGTAGCCAGCTCGTAAGCGTTAGCCAGGGAGACCGTCAGCATGAGTATGAGGAGAATCGAACATGCGGTCTTCTTCATGTGCACACCTCGTTAAAAACTCGGCAAACCACCCGGTGCGGAGCCACACGCTGAGCGGTGTTTTATCCGTTATCGACTCAAGGCGTCCCTTGAAGAAAAACCAGCGTTGCCGTGATTCGTCATGCCGGTTGCCGGTTTGGGTCGCCAAATCCGTTGCCACGGCCCGGAGCTGAAGGCAAATTAGTCCAAGGAGCTGCCGGCTGTCAATCTGATCCGGGTCACGAAATTCTCGATGGCGGTCAGGGCCGCGCGGGGTTGGGCTTGGAGGATGAAGTGAGGGCCTGGAAGGCGGGCCACTCGTATGTGGGGCATGGCTTTCTTTAAAACCAGCAGGGCCTGGGCGGACGCGCAAAGGTGGCGCACAGGATCAGGCACTCGGCGCGCAAACGCCCGGAGCCGAGCAGGGCGATGGCCACCGGACCGGAGAAAGATTCGGCCAGCACGATGGGGGGAGCACCGGGGCGAATCTGATCGGCGGCCCATTGGACGGTCTGTGCGAAGCTGAGTTTGCGGTGGCCGGGATAAGTGAGCACCTGCACGCGGAGGCCCGGGGGCAGGCACGGGCGCAGTGGCTCGAACGACAGGCCGGTGCCGTCCAATCCCGGCAGGAAGAGGAGTCTGTGACCTGCGAGATTGCTCACGGCAAGCGCCCGCCGTAGCCGAGAACGTCGCCGAATCGCATTTTACTGAAATATCTTCTTTGAATCGCCATGGACACCCGTTGGCCGAATGGTTCTCAGCGCACCTGTTGCATGAAGAAATCCCAGATCAGATCGTTGGCGCCAATGGCCATGGATGGCGTTTTACCGCGCACGGATTTGCCGCCCGGCCAGGAGTGGCCGCCTGTCTCGGTGACCACCAGCTCGATCTGCGCATGGTTGTGCTTCGACCGATAGCGATCGCCCTGGGCCCCCGAAACCTCGAGTATGCGCTGTGGCATCTTTTCGGCACGGTTGCGGAAGATCCAGCGGTCGATGGTCTCGGGCACCGAAGTGAAGTCGGTTACTTTGGATTCGTCCCGGAATGCCTCCTTTCCGGCGCCGCCCTCGAAGAGCACATGGTCATCGTTTCTGGCATGGATATGGAGGATGGATATCGGCTGGGATGGGCTGCAGGCTGTCGTGTTGTCCGTGCCGGCGACCGAAGCCACCGCCTTGAAGGTATCGGCCATCTCGCAGGCCAGCCGGTAAGCCAGCATGCCGCCGTTGGACATGCCCACCGCAAAGCGCTTGCCTGTATCGATCCGAACTTGACGTTCAATGTCGGCAATCACCTGTTGGACGAAGCCGACATCGTCGATCGCCTGGTCGCGGGCATAGCCGCAGCAGGCGCCCGCATTCCAGGTGGCCAAATGCTGTCTGGGCAGACGGCTCGATCCATTGGGAAAGGCGACGATGAAGCCTTCCTGTTCCGATTTCTCGCGCCACCCATAACTCTCCGCGGCCTGCTCCATGTGCCCGCCGCCGCCGTGGAAGAAAAGGACGAGAGGCGTCACCCGGGAGGCATCATATTTTTTCGGGATATGAAGGAGATATTTTCGGCCGCCGCCGACCTTGAACTCATATTCGCCGGGGCCGAGCGTGAATTGGGAAG
>JAKAFO010000163.1 GCA_021819735.1 Deltaproteobacteria bacterium | reverse complement strand
CGCAACATCGGTATTATCGCGCATATCGATGCCGGCAAAACAACCGTCAGCGAGCGCATTCTTTACTATACCGGCCGTTCGCACAAGTTGGGCGAAGTGCACGACGGCGAGGCCATCATGGACTGGATGCCCGACGAACAGGAGCGCGGTATCACCATAACTTCGGCGGTGACCACCTGCCCTTGGAAGGGCCGTGACATCCACATTATCGATACCCCCGGCCACGTGGATTTTACCATCGAAGTGGAACGCTCGCTCCGGGTATTGGATGGCGCCATCGGCGTTTTCTGCGGCGTGGGCGGCGTGGAGCCCCAGTCGGAAACGGTTTGGCGGCAGGCCGATAAGTACGCCGTGCCCAAACTGGCCTTCGTGAACAAGCTGGATCGCATCGGCGCCGACTTCTTCAATGTTGTGGAGATGATCCGTACCCGCTTGAAAGCCAATCCCCTGGTGTTACAATTGCCCCATGGCGCCGAGGAGTCATTCAAGGGGGTCATCGATTTGATCCGCATGAAGGCGGTCATATGGGACGACGACACCCTCGGGGCTACTTTCCGGGAAGAGGCGATCCCCGAGGAGCAGAAGGACCTGGCCGAAGATTATCGCAGCCGGCTCATTGAAACCGTCGCCGAGGTGGACGACAACATCATGGAGGCCTACCTGGCCGAAAAACCCATCGATGACGCCGCCTTGACGGCTGCCATTCGCAAGGCCACGATCGATCTAAAGCTGGTGCCGGTCTTGTGCGGCAGCGCCCTGAAGAACAAAGGCATTCAGCCGCTGCTGGACGCGGTGCTGGCCTACCTGCCCAGCCCGGCCGATCTGCCGCCGATCCAAGGCGTTCACCCGGATACCGGCGAGGTGGTTTCTTGCCCGCCGGCCGACAACAAACCGCTTGCCGCGCTGATATTCAAAGTGGCCATGATGGAAGGCCGCAAAATGTGTTTTGTGAGAGTATACAGCGGCCGTCTGGAGTCGGGTAAGGATATCTACAACCCCTTCCGCAAGAAGAAGGAGAAATTGTCGCGCATTCTCCAGATGCACGCCAACAAGCGGGACCGGCTGGAAGTGACCGGTGCCGGCACCATTGTGGGGGTTATCGGGCTCAAGGAATCTTCCACCGGAGAAACCCTTTGCAGCGCCGAAAAGCCGGTGCTGTTGGAGCCGATCGATACCTACGAACCGGTTATCTCCATGGCCGTGGAGCCCAAGACCCATTCGGACCAGGACAAACTCGATGAAGTACTCGCCAAGTTCGTGGATGAAGACCCCACCCTGCGGGTACAGCAGGACCAGGAGACCGGCCAGACGATTCTGTCGGGTATGGGCGAACTCCATCTGGAAGTAATCGTCAGTCGCATGCGCCGCGAGTTCAACACCCAGGTCAACGTGGGCAAACCCCAGGTCGTGTACCGGGAAAGTATCGAACATGCCAGCGAAGGATCGGCGGTCTTCGACAAAGAGGTGGCCGGCCAGCGTCACTATGGTGAAGTGCGCGTGCTGCTCAATCCTTTGCCCAGAGGTACCGGCAACCGCTTCGTGAGCAAGGTGGACGACACGATTATACCCGCAACTTTCGTGAACGCCGTCGAAAAAGGGATCATGGAAAGCCTGGAAAGCGGCACGGTGATGGGCTACCCGGTCGTGGACATCGAGGCCGTCCTGGTGGGCGGTGGATACAAGGAGTCCCAGGGATCGGAGTTGGCGTACAAAGTGAGCGCGGCCATGGCCTGCAAGGAAGCTTTGGCGGGCGGCGGCGGATTTCTCCTCGACCCGATCATGAAGGTGGAAGTATTTGTGCCCGAAGAGTTCATGGGCGAAGTAATCGGCGACTTGAACGCCCGTTCCGGCAAAATCGAAGCCATCGCGCCCAAGGTGGGTGTTCAGGAGATCAGTGCCATTGTGCCCCTGGCCCGCATGTTCGGTTATTCAACGGTGTTGCGCTCGGCCACCCAGGGACGGGGCACCTTCAGCATGCATTTCTCCCATTTCGACAAGGCGTGATAACTGCCTTGCATCAACGCTCCTGCTCCTCTTCTTCCGGTCTGGGGAGCTTTCCGATTATTTCCAGGGTGCGTTTGATGGTTTCCAGTTTGGCCGGGTCTTGAATCCCCTTCTGGGCCTTCGTCAGGTGATGATAGGCAATGCGGTCATCGCCTTTGCGGAAATGGTAGATGCCCAGAAAGTAGTGTGCCTCCGGCATGCGTTCCAGTTTGCCGTAGGTTTCCCCCAAAAAGCGATAGGTGGGCGTATAGTCATCCTGCCGTTGCACCAGGCGTTCGAATATCTCGGCCGCCGCCTGATAATTGCCTTGCTCCATATGGGCACGGCCCAAGTAAAACAGCGCTTCGGGGTTACTGCCCGGCAGTGAATCCACCCCTTGCAGCACCCGCAGGGCATCGCCGATCTGGCCGTTTTCGAAGTAGATTTTGCCTACGTCCCCCAGGATCAAAGGGTCCATGGCGTTCTTGGCCAGGACTTGCTGCAAGTAGGGCAGGGCATCCTTGCGCTGGCCCATGCGCGCCAGGATCAGGCCGTAGCCGTAAGCCCAGTCAGGGTTTTCAGGGTTCTGTGCCATGGCGTTTTTGAAGTACTGGGTCGTGGCGTTGGCTTCGCCATACAAGGCCTTCAACCGAAGTTGCATGCGGTGGAAATGATCGGATGGGCGGCGGGCTTGATGTCGGTCCTTTTGAGTGGACATCCAGGTATCGATATAAACGATACGCTCTTCCACCGCCGGGTGGGTCATCATATAGGTGGGTACCTGATCGCTGCCGAACCATTGCTTGCCGCGGATTTTCTTCAAAACCTCAAGCAGCCCTTGCGCCGAATAGCCGGATTTCTCCAGATAACCCAATCCCAAGTGGTCGGCCTGGGACTCGTCTTCGCGGCTATAGGCCAGCGCCGCCGTTTGTCCGGCGGCCGCCGATCCAAGCAGCACGGCCTGACCCACCTCGGCGCTGCCGCCGGCGACACCCAGGAAGATGCCGGCCACCATGCCGGCCGCCGTTGCCAGGTCGATCTTTTTGGAGCGGTCGATCCGGTGGGAGAGATGGCGGCTCACCACATGGGCGATTTCATGGGAGAGAATGCCGGCCAGTTCCTCTTCATCGTCCATGGCCAGCAACAGGCCGCTGTTGATAAAAATGCAGCCGGCCGGTATGGCAAAGGCGTTGTACACTTCTTCTTTGATGACATAGAAATGGTAATTGAAGGGCTGGGGCGGTAGCGCGGATAAAATTTTGCGACCCATTTGACCGACGTAATCGTTGATCTGGGGGTCCTCAACAATCTCGAAATACCGGCTGATCATGCGCATGAACTGCTGGGAAAGCTCCTGCTCCTCTTTGATCGAGATGGAGCCGGCCGGTTCACACCAGACCAGCGGCAATATCACCGCCAGGATCAGGGATAGGGTTTTTAAATAATGGCGTCGAGCCATACAACCTCTTTTGATGCTTTGACGGCCCTTATATAATAGGTAGAGCCGATTATTCGGGCACCCCACAAGGTGCATTCCGGCTATCGGCCCGTTTTTCCGGCCGATTAGCGTAATCATGGCATATTCCTAACTGCTTTTCAAACCCCATGTTTTATGGTAGGGTCCGCCGAATGGCACGAATCCTTTGCATAGCCAACCAGAAGGGTGGCGTCGGTAAAACCACCACGGCGGTAAACCTCGCCGCGGCCTTGGCCATCTATGAGAAAAAGACCCTTCTGGTGGATTGCGACCCCCAGGCGAATGCTACCACGGGCATCGGCCTGGACAAAACGCGCCTGCGGCAAACCCTGTATCATGGACTCCTGGGTGAAGCCGACATTGAAGATCTGATTGTGGGCTCCGAGATTGCGTCGCTCAAGGTTTTACCGTCCCGGGTGGAACTCATCGGTTTCGACATCGAGATGATGGCCCAACCTGATCGGGAAACCGCTTTGAAACGGTTGTTGAGCCCCATCGGCGACCACTTCGAGTATATCGTCATCGATTGCCCGCCGTCCCTCAGCCTGTTGACGGTCAATGCCATGACGGCCGCCGATGGACTCTTGATTCCGTTGCAATGTGAGTTCTATGCCTTGGAAGGTTTAAGCCAGCTCGTCCAGACCTATCAGCGGATTAAGCGCAGTCTCAACCCGCATCTGCAAATCGCCGGCATTCTGCTTACCATGTTCGACAAACGGACCAACCTGTCCCATCAGGTGGCGGAAGATGCCGAAGCCCATTTTAAGGAACTTGTTTTCAAAACCATTATTCCGCGGAACATTCGCTTGAGCGAATCGCCCAGCTTCGGCAAACCGATTCTGCTCTATGACGCCGCCTCCATCGGGTCTCAGAGCTACTTTGCCTTGGCCCAGGAAGTCATGGATCGGCCCATGGCCAATTGATCCAGCCATTCCGCTGGGGGCAAGATCGAATGGGGGGCGCCTGGGGGCAACCTTCAATCGATCTTCCGGCGATCGATCGGATAAACTTAGATATCGAGGTGCAACAAGCATGGCACTATCGCAGAGCGCCGGAGATCCGGCTGCCAAAAAGCGCAAAAAAATGGCCTTGGGCAGAGGGCTGGATGCCCTGATTCCCGATGTGGGGCCGGCGACGGAAGTCCCAGCCGATAACACCGAGGAAAATTTTCTGGAGTGCGATATCGACCTGATCCAGCCCAACCGCTACCAACCACGCTCCCGTTTTGCCCCCGAAGAGTTGGCCCAGCTCAGTGATTCCATCCGGACCCAGGGGGTCTTGCAGCCATTGCTGGTGCGGCGGCTTGCGGTGGGGTACGAACTGGTGGCCGGCGAACGCCGGCTGCGCGCCGCTAAGATGGCCGGTTTGGAGCGCGTGCCGGTCATGGTCAAGAGCGTCTCCGACACCGAGATGTTGGAGATGTCCATCGTAGAGAATATCCAACGTGAGAACCTCAACCCCATGGAGGAGTCCGAGGCCTACCACCGGCTCATCGAGGAGTTCGGCCTGACCCAGGAGCAAGCCGCCGTGCGGGTCGGCAAGAGCCGCTCGGCAGTGGCCAACTTCCTGCGCCTGCGCCAGTTACCCGAGCCCATCAAAGCCAGCATCACCGAAGGGCAGTTGAGCATGGGCCATGCCCGGGCGCTATTGGGCACCGAAAATTCAGCTCAGCAAAACGCTGCCTGGCGCGCCATCGTGCGCAAAGGGTTGTCGGTGCGCCAGACCGAGGACCTGGTCAAGCGTTTGCGCAATGCGGCCGAAGTCGTGGAGCGCAAGAAGAACGGTTCCGAGGATCGGCATCTAACAAGCGTCGCCGAGGCGCTGTCGCGGCGCTTCGGCACCAAAGTGGAGATCAAGCGCCGGGGAAAAAAAGGCCGGCTGGAGATCGAATTTTACAACAATGATGACCTGAACCGACTCCTCGAGCTTTTGAACGCGCTTTAATCGAAATCATGCATATCGTCGTGGACGGCTATAATCTGATCCGCCAATCCCGCCATTTCAGCTCTCTGGAACGCCAGGACCTGGAGTCCGGCCGTCAGGCCCTGGTAGAGGCCCTGGCGGCTTACAAGAAGATCAAGGCCTATACCATTACAATCGTTTTTGATGGCAGGGATGCGCCGGTGGGAATGCCCAGACGCGACCGCCGCCAAGGCATCGAGTTGCGCTATTCGGGACCCGGCGAACTGGCCGATGCCGTGATCAAGCGCATGGCCAGCCGGGAGCGGGAAAAATTGATGGTGGTCAGTTCGGACAACGAGATCGTCCATTACGCCCAGGCCAGAGGAGCGGGGATTATTGGTGCCGCCGAATTTGAAGAGCGGCTGCGCATGGCGCAGATGATGTCCGGCAAAGGCACGACCGAATCCGAACCTTCGGAGGGCTGGGCGGCCACCACCAAGAAAAGAGGGCCGGCCAAACGTCTGTCCAAAAGGCAGCGGCAGATAAACCGCAAGATCGATAAACTTTGATTGCCGAAAGGCTTCTTTTTATTTTTAAATAATGGCTTCAGCAGCCCTGGTTGGATCTATGCCTAAAAAGATTTGCGTCATCGACGGTCAAGGCGGCGGCATCGGCAGCGCCATCATTAAAAAGCTCAAAGAAGTTTATGGCGAATCGGTGGAGATCATCGCCCTGGGAACCAATGCCATCGCCACGGCCCAGATGCTCAAGGCCAAGGCCAATCGGGGGGCATCCGGAGAAAATGCCATTGTGCGCACGACACTAACGGCCGATCTGATCGCCGGGCCGTTGAGCATCGTGTTGGCCCACGCCATGATGGGAGAAGTCACGCCGGCCATGGCCGCCGCCGTGGCCGCCAGTCCCGCGCCCAAAGTGCTGCTGCCGTTGAATCAGGAACAGGTGACCGTGGCCGGGGCCTCGGCCATGCCGCTGCCCCACCTGGTGGACGAAATGGTGGAGATCCACATTCGTCGTTACATTGGTTGATACGTTATCTAATTGGAGAGATCGAGAGATGTGTGAAGCCAATGCCTATTTGGTGCAAGAGGGTAAAACCGAGCAACTCATTATGGAAGCGGTGGATCGGGTGGAGCCCGATGAAGCGGGGCTGCGCCTGGTGAACATTTTTGGAGAGCAGAAGTTCGTCAAGGCGCATATCCATGCCCTTTCCCTGGTGGATCATAAAATTTTGCTCCGGCCCTGACCCCGATAAAGCGTATCTTGGAATAACATCCCCATGAAAATCGTTGTCGCCAAAACAGCCGGTTTTTGCATGGGCGTGCGCCGGGCCGTCGAACTGGCATTGGATGCACCTTCCCAACAAAGGCAGCCGATCTATACCTATGGCCCCTTGATTCACAATCCCCAGGTACTGGGGATGTTCGTCGAACGGGGGGTCACCGTCCTGGAAGAGATTCCAGCCAAGGCCAGTGGAACGGTGCTGGTACGCGCCCATGGCGTGCCACCTGAAACCAAACAGCAACTCAAGGATGCTGGTTTTACGGTCATCGACGCCACTTGTCCCAAGGTGGTCAAGGTACAGTCCATCATCAAAAGCCATGCCCGCAAGAATTTCTCGGTGATCATCGTGGGAGACCAGGATCATCCGGAAGTGGTTAGTCTGCTGGGTTTTGCCGGAGAAAAGGGCTGCGTGGTGGGCTCGCTGGCCGCGCTGCAAGCGTTACCGGCTTTTGAGCAGGCTATTGTCGTGGCCCAGACCACCCAAAACCAGATCCTTTATCAGCAGGTCAAGGCATGGGCTGCTGAATGCCGCAGCCACTACAAGGTATTTGACACCATCTGTGATTCTACCGAGAGACGCCAGACCGAAGTGCGCCGGTTGGCCCAGGAGGTGGATGCCGTAGTGGTGGTGGGTGGCAAAAACAGCGGTAATACAAGACGTCTGGCCGAGATTGTGAGGGAAGCGGGCAAGCCCGCCTTCCACATCGAGACTGAAGCCGAACTGGATGGGAACGCACTGCGGCCGCTGCAGAGTGTTGGGATTACGGCCGGCGCTTCCACGCCGACCTGGATCATCAAACGCGTGGTGCGCGCCCTGGAACAAATCCCCAGCCATCGGCGCTACGGGATACGCTCGCTGTTGCCGCGCCTGATGCGGCTGGCCCTGCTGACCAATCTTTACGTGGCCCTGGGCGCTGGATGCCTGTGCTACGCCGCCATGCACCTGCAGCGGCTGCCGACTTCATGGCCGGCCGTGGGCGTGGCGATGCTTTATGTACTTTCCATGCACATCCTCAACCACCTTACCAGCCGGGCCGAGGACCGCTACAATGATCCTGATCGTGAGCGGTTCTATCGGCAACAGAAGATCGTTTTAACCGTCATGGCTTTATCCGCCGGGGCCCTGGGGCTCGTGGTCGCCTTTCAATTTGGCGCGCTGCCTTTCTGGACCCTTTTGGTGATGAGCCTGTTGGGGCTTTCCTATAATGTGCGATTGCTGCCCGCCGGTGTATGTCCTACCTGCCGGTTTCGGCGCATCCGGGATCTGCCGGGTTCCAAAACCATCCTGATCGCATTGGCCTGGGGGGTCGTGACCGCCGGGCTGCCCGCCCTTTCCGCGAGCGGTGGACAATGGGGGGTGGGCGCGCTGGCCGTATTCTGGGCCAGTGCCACGGCTTTCAGTCGCACGGCCTTTTTCGATCTTCTCGATATCCAGGGCGATCGTATTGTTGGTAAGGAGACCATTCCGATCTTATTGGGGGCCGAGCGGGGACTGATCCTGTTGAAGATCGTTTTGGCTGCGCTCCTGGTGGTATTGCTGGCCGCCGGTTGGAGCGGAATTTTTTCTGCGTTGGCATTCGTGCTGACGATCTGCCCGATCTGTTTATGGGCCATCATCGGCCGGCATGAACAGCGGGGCATGCTTGCCGGCATGCAGCTAGAGTTCATGGTAGAGAGCCTGTTTGTGCTGACCGGGCTGCTGACCTTCGTCTGGCTGCTGGCGGCCTTTTGAGAAAATTATGGCGCCCGTTGAGATTCCCATTGATGGGGTTTTGGATCTGCACACCTTCAATCCCAAGGAATTGCCACAAATTTTGAGCGACTACCTGAACGCTTGCCGGGAGAAGGGCATCATGTCCATCCGTATTGTCCATGGCAAGGGCACCGGTGTTCAGAAGGCGAGGGTGCGTTCGGTGCTCTCTAAGAATCCGATGGTTGTCGCCTTCAAGGATGCTCCTGAACAATGGGGCGGCTGGGGCGCGACGGTGGTGACAATACGATGATGCACAAAAAGAAAACGGAACCTTTCGCAAAAAAGGTTCCGTTTAACTTGTGGTTTTGGTGGAGCTGAGGGGGATCGAACCCCTGGCCTCATGACTGCCAGTCATGCGCTCTCCCAGCTGAGCTACAGCCCCCGAACGTGAGTGGGCTACCTAACAAAACGGTTACTGCCTGTCAATGCAATTTTTGCGCAACCCATTCTTCGATACGTAGCACTTGGAAATTATTGACAAGCAAAGGGATACAACCTAATATCGGCCCGCCGCATCGGCGCCAGGCATATGCAAAGAGAATCTGATCGAAGAGAGGAAACGGCATGCTTAGTATACTGCGCAAACAAGCCGGCAGTTGGATTATTAAGATAATCCTATTCGCCATCGTGGTGGTCTTCATTTTCTGGGGCGTTGGCAGTTTCCAAGCCCGGGAAGCAAACAAAGTGGCCGAGGTAAACGGCGAAATCGTCACTTACGAAACCTATCGCGATGGTTACAACCGCTTGCGCGAGCAATACCGTCGTGCTTACGGCGATGCCTTGGACGAGGCGGCCCTCAAAAGCCTGCGCCTCAACGAGCAGGCCCTGGACCAGATCGTCAATCGTGTTCTGATGCTGCAGGAGGCCCAGCGCTTGGATCTGCAGATGTCCGAACAAGCGCTGGACGATGCCATTTTCCAAATACCGGCATTCCAAAATAATGGGGTCTTCGACAAGGAACGCGCCAAAGCCGTATTGGGTCAAAGCAATTTATCCACCGCGGATTTCCGTAGAAGTTTTCGCGAGGATTTGATTCTGGACAAGCTCCGCGCCCTGGTGCTGGACGGGATCAACACCACGGAACCCGAAGCGCGCGAATGGTACGATTGGTATGGGGCGCAGGTGGACTTGGAGTACCTTCATTTCCCAACCAAACGCTATAAGGATATTAGCCTCACCGAAGAGGAGATTGCCGAGTATTTCAAGGCCAACGAAAAACAGTATCTCACCGAACCGAAAGTCAAGGTGAACTACCTCTTCTTCGATCCCAACGCCTTCAAGCCCCAGGTGGACATCTCCAAGGAACAGATCGGCGAGTACTATGCAACTCATTCGGCTGAATTCAAGACCGAAAAGACCGTCGAGGCTCGCCACATCCTGTTGAAGCTGGACGAAAAGAGCGATCAAAAGCGTGTGGACGAAAGGAAACAAGAAGCCGAAAAGATTTACAAGCTGGCCAAGGAAGGAAAGAATTTCGCCGATCTCGCCAAGCAATATTCGGAGGATTCCTCCAAGGAACAAGGGGGACACTTGGGGGCTTTCACTAAAGAGAGCATGGTGGCACCCTTTGCCGAAAAGGCCTTTTCCATGAAAGCCGGAGAAATAGGCGAGCCGGTCCGCTCCGAGTTCGGGTGGCATATCATCAAGGTGGAAAAGATCAATGAGGCGCAAACCACAAGCCTGGAAGCGGCCGCCGACGGCATCAAGCAAAAGATTCTCGAAGAAAAAGCCCGCGAACTGGCCATGAAAAAAGCCGAAGCCATTTATGATACGCTTTTCGATGGAGAAGATCTTTCCAAGGCCGCCCAGACCCACAAAATGACCATGCAGAGCACCGACTTTTTCAGTGCCAAGGGATTGAAAGACCCAAAGCTTGGCAACCCCCAAAAATTTGCGGACGTTGCTTTCGCACTCGATAAAATGGCCATCAGCGAAGTCCTGGACCTGGCCAACGGGTATTACTTGCTCCAGGTTGTCGATCGTCAGGACGCCGCCGTACCAGCGCTCGACGCGGTTAAAGAAAGGGTGCGGGAGGATCTGGCCCAAAAACGTCGCGGCGAGCGCGCCAAGGCTGATGCCGAAGCCTGCCTGGCCGCGATCCAGAAGGGGGAAAGCTTTACCGATGCTGGGGCGCGGTTGAATCTGCAACCCGAGCAGACGGGCTTTTTCAAGCGCGGCGGCGCCATTCCCAAAATCGGGTACGATCCTCAAATCAGCGCGGCGGCCTTTGAGCTCAAGACCGAAAAGGCATTGGCCGATAAAATATTCGAAGGCAAGGACGGGTGGTATCTCATCCAACTTAAAGAGCGCAAACCGCCCGCGGCCGAGGATTTCGCCAAAGAAAAAGAGACCATCGTCAGCCGTTTGACCGAGCAGAAAAAGCAATCGACCTTCGGTCAATGGCTGGCCGATTTAAAGGGTCGGGGTAAAGTCGACATCAATTATAAACTGATTCAGTAAAGAACAGCCTCTTTCGAACCGCATAAGCCGCGCGCATGCTTGCACCAGGCGGCGCGCGGCGGCTTGAGGTCGGAAATAGGCGCTTTCGCGCAAATCAACGCAGTTGGAAAATCCGGAGGGCGCATGGCTGTAGATACCGCAACACCGAAAGACAAGCGGCACGTCAGTAAAAAATGCCCAGAATGCTACGAGTATGTGCCTTTGGAGGCCAAACGATGCCCTTCTTGCAAAGTTCGCTTGGGAGCAGTGAACGAGCACGGCATGGCCGAACGCTTGACCAATTGGAGGGCATACATCATTTGTATTGCGTTGTGGCTTTTCCTGGCATTCTACGTGAAGTGGGCCTTTTTTTAAGGCGGTAACGATTTAGTCGGCATGGACCGCATGATATCCCCCGCATTCTCGACCTGATCGACAAGGTCGCCGATGATCATCCACTAGGTAGTGTCCATCCAGAATTACCGTTTTTTTCCTCGATAGAGCCGGTAAAATTCTAGTGGGGGTTCAACACACGGTAGAAATTGACCCATTTTGATGATCGATCCGAAGATATATCTCCATAAGAGCA
>JAKAFO010000500.1 GCA_021819735.1 Deltaproteobacteria bacterium | reverse complement strand
AGGGTTGCTCAACCATTTCGCACCCCGGCGCCCAACGCAGCCAGTGCCCGGGCAGAACTTCGCGCACCTGTCGATATGCGGTGGTCCCCGGCAGATAATAGCCGTGGCGCAGGTAATCCGCCGTGCCGGCCGGATCCTCACGCCAATCGATCCAGGAGAGCGGCCGAAGGGCCGGCAGTTCGGAAGCGCAGGCGAAAGCGTGGGCATCGCCCTGGTAGTATAAAGGCCGCTGCCCCAACCGGTCGCGCACCAGCAGCAGTTCACCGGCGCCGCGATCCCAAAGGGCCAAGGCCCACATCCCTTCCATGAGCTTCAGAAACTCGGCGCCGTAAATGACCAGACCGGCCAGCACCACTTCGGTATCGCCCTGGGTCCGGAAATCCCAATGCGCCTGGAGTAGTGAGCGCAACGCCTGGTAGTTGTACAGTTCCCCATTGTAGCTCAGGTGGTATCGGCCGCTTCTATCCGCCATGGGTTGACGGCTGCCGGGCAGATCGATGACGGCCAGGCGCCGGTTGCCCAGGCACCAGGGCGTCTGACCGGCTTGTCCGCTGCCGTCCGGACCGCGATGGCCCAGCAAGGTTAAGGCACGGGTCATGGCTGCGGTTAAAGCGCCCTCTTCCAGATCGGGACGAAAAGCAAAGGCGATGCCGCACATACTCGTTCCTGTTCGCTACGGTTGGTGCCGCCGAATGACTTCCCGATACAGCTCAGCGTAACACTGAGCCGCGTTCTCCCAGGTCAGCCCCTGATCGACCACCCACTGCCGGGCATTGGCCGCCAGCCGCCGTGCCAGATCCGGCTCGTCCATCAAACGCCGCAGGTGATCCGCCGACTGCCGTTCGTCGCCCACCGGGAAAAGCAGGCCGCGCTCGCCGTGAACGATCATCTCGCGCACGCCGTCGATGTCGCTGGCCACCACCGGCACGCCGGCTGCCATGGCCTCCAGCACCACGTTGGGGCGACCCTCGCTGCGGCTGGCCAATACCAGCGCGCTGCAACGCGACAGTAATTCCGGCACCGCATCCGGCGGAATCGCGCCGGTGAAGATCACCCGGCCACTCTGCCCGAGATTGCGCACCATGGCTTCCAAAGCGCCTCTGCGGGGTCCGTCGCCGACCACGACCAATTTGGCCGAAGGCGCATTCACCGAAAACAGAGCAAAGGCGCCCACCACCGAATCGACTCTCTTGCGGTCAATAAGATTTCCGATGGTGGCGACCATAAACCTTCGACCCTTCGTCATTGGAGCCATAGTCTCAAACGCTGCCCCCACCCCATTCGGAATAACCGCCACCTGGACACCCCTCGTGGATACCCAGCGATCAACCTTTTCGGCCATGGCTTGCCCCACGGTCACAATCCGATCGTTCAGCAGACCGCACCATCGCACGGCCTTTCGAAACAGGACAGAGATATCGGCTTGGGTCACGTCCTCGCCCCGGAGGGTGGTCACCACAGGTGTGCCGGTCAGCCTGCCCGCCAATCCGGCGATCACGCCGCACATCGACCAATGGGCATGAATCAAATCGACCTGCCGCGCCAATCGCAACGTCTGCACGAGCATGGCCATGCAAAAGATCGGCACCAACACCCACTGCCACGGACGCCGACGCAACGCCACCGGGATGCCCCCCTCTCCATGGGCCAGGGTCTGCCAGGCACGGGGCGCGTAACAAACTCCGCCTATTTTTATGCGGTTTCCCCTTGCCGAGAATTCTCCAGTTCGATCCAAAGCAGGAGTAAGAATGGTAACCCGAATGTCTTCGGGCAGTCGCTCCAGCAAGCGCCGGACAAAAATGCCGCTGTGGGGGTATACGGTGGATGGGAAGGATGTGGTCAGAACCAGCAGGCGCATGGAAGAGCCATAGCCTTAAGGGCAACATTTGTCAAAAGCGGGCTCAATCGCTATGGCTGTTGATTTTCCGAATCGCTCCGCGGTGACCGCACCTGCTGGCGCAGCAGGCTGATCTGGCTGATCTGCTCGGAGATCAGCCCCATCATGAAGATGAGCACCGCCGCGGTGAACATCAAAGCGCTCATGTTGGTAAAGCGGCCGGCGCTAAAATAGGTGTAAGCGTAGTTGATCACCCCCAGTAAAAACATGGTGGCCGACACGGGCAGGAAGATGCGGAAGGGCGAATAGAGCGTGCAGATCTTCAGAATGATCATGAAAAAGCGGATGCCGTCGCGCACCGGCCGGATGTGGCTGCGGCCGTGTTGCCGCGGTCGGGCGTTGATGGGCACGTACTTGACGCTGAAGCCGCTGCGCAGCAACACCAGGGTCATGGTCGTCGGCCAGGAGTACCCATTGGGCAGCAACGGCAGGATATCCCGAGCCAGTTCGGCCCGCACCGCCCGAAAACCGGAAGTCAAATCACGGATGGGAAACCCGGTGACATACGATGCCAGGCGGTTGTAAGCCGCGTTCATCAAGCGCCGCGCCATAGAGGCATGCTGGTCGCCACTACGCGCCCCCACCACCATGTCGTAGCGCTCCATCTCCGCCAGCAACCGGGAGATGTCCGCCGGATCATGCTGACCGTCGGCATCCATGAAGATTAGGATATTTCCCGTTGCTGCCCGTATGCCGGTCTTGATGGCCGCGCCGTTGCCGATATTGTAGGGATGACGGATGATTTGAGTGCCGCCTGCTTCGCCCCCACAATTATGCGAACCATCGTCAATGACGACTGTTTGCGCGCTGGGATAGGCCACATGGAGCGTATCGATTAACGCTTGAATCGTG
>JAKAFO010000162.1 GCA_021819735.1 Deltaproteobacteria bacterium | reverse complement strand
ACGGAAGCAATGGCCTCGCCGCCCTCGATCTTCCCGAAACGGCCCGGCCGGCCTTCGCCCTGACCCTGCATACGCTTGAGTCCTTTGAAGAGGATCTCCTCGGCCAGGGTGGATTTGCCCGAGCCGCTCACGCCGGTCAGACAGACCATCAACCCCAGGGGGATGGCCACGTCGATCTGCTTCAGGTTGTTCTCTTCAGCGCCGCGAATCGTCAGCCACTGGCCGCGCTTGGGTTTGCGGCGCTGCGTGGGCCTAGGAATTTTTAGTTCCCCCGAGAGATAGCGGCCGGTGAGCGAGCCGTCGATCCGGGCCGCCGGTCCGAAGTACATGATCTCTCCGCCCTGCTCGCCGGCCCTGGGCCCCAGGTCGAGCAGGTAATCGGCCGCGCGGATGATGGCCGGGTCGTGCTCCACGACGACGATGGTGTTGGGTAGATCCCGCAGCCGTTGCAGGATGCGGATCAAACGCTCGTTGTCCCGGGGATGCAGGCCGATGCTCGGCTCGTCGAGCACGTAGAGCGCGTTGACCAGCGAAGCGCCCAGGGCCGAGGCCAGGGCCACGCGCTGTACTTCGCCGCCCGAAAGGGTGCGCGACTGGCGGTCCAGGGTCAGGTAGCCCAGGCCCACATCCTTCAAGAAACGCAGGCGGCCCAGGATTTCATCCAACACCAGGGCCGTGGCCTCGTCCCAGCCCCGGGCGGTCAGCTCCTGGAAGAACGTCAGGGCTTGTTCCACATTGAGGGCGTAGATCTCGGCGATGTTCTTCTCCTGAACCCGGTAGAGCAGGGCTTCGGGCTTGAAGCGCGTGCCGTGGCACTCCGGGCAGAGGTTATAGCTGCGGTAGCGGGAGAGAAAGACGCGCACGTGCATCTTGTAGGTGCGGCCCTCCAGCCACTGGAAGTAGCCGCGGATGCCGTAGTACTTCTTGTCGCCGTCGACGATCGCCTGGCGCTGGTCCTCGGCCAGGGCATTGAAAGGCGTGTCCATGGGAATGCGCTTGCGCTCGCAGAACTCCAACAGATCGCGGTATTCGAAGCGGCCCTCCGGCTCGCCGCCGAAGGGCTTGATGGCCCCCTGGGCCAGCGAGCGGTTGGGGTCGGGGATGATCAGGTCCAGATCCATATCGATGGTCCGGCCGAATCCCCGGCACTTGTCGCAGGCCCCCAACGGGCTGTTGAACGAGAAGAGGTTGGGCAGGGGCGTGCCGTAGCCGATATTGCAATGGGCGCAGTGCAGGCGGTTGGAAAAAGCCAGGCGGCGGCCATCGCCGATCCATACAGCGATGCGGCCGTTGCCCATGCGCAGCGCCATTTCCAGGGAGTCCATGACCCGCTGCCGCTGGTCGGCCTTGACCTGCACGCGGTCGGCCACCACCGCCAGATCGGTTCCCGGCGTCAGGGGTGGCTGGGCGTTCAACTCTTGAACAGTATCCTCGAGCCAAATCCGGTCATAGCCCTGGCGCAGCAGCTCCTTGCGGCTCCCGGCGGCATCGTCGCCGACCGCGAAGGGAAAGGTGAGGGTCAGGCGCCGACCCAGGGCTTGGGCGTGCAGTTCCTGCCAGATCTGCTCAGGGGTATCGGGCCGCACCGGCCGGCCGCACTGCCGGCAGTGCAGCACCCCCTGGCGGGCGAAGAGCAGTTTCACGTAGTCGGTGAGCTCGGTCATGGTGCCCACGCTCGAGCGCGAGGTGCGCACCGGGTCCTTGCGATCGATGGCGATGGCCGGCGGCACGCCCAGGATCTGGTCCACCTGGGGCCGGTCCATACGGTCCATGAACTGGCGGGCGTAGGGCGAAAAAGTTTCCACGTAACGCCGCTGGCCTTCGGCGTAGAGGGTGTCGAAGGCCAGGGAGGATTTGCCCGAACCGCTCACGCCGGTGACCACCGTGATGCGGTTCAGGGGGATATCGATATCCAAGCCCTTGAGATTGTTCTGGCGGGCGTTGCGAACGCGAATGCTGGGCTCCATGGTGTGGTCCTGCTCCAAGGGATTCAATTGAAACGCGGTTCAAAAACAGGGTTCAATATAAGCAGGATGCGCCCCGGCGCACCGGCCGTTTTTCTCTTCCGGGCGCTATTGTAACGGCCCAGGGCGGCATTATACTTTTACATCGCCCGCAAATGCCCAAAGAGTCGGACCTTCTTACCTCTTGCCCTGCCTTCGGCGGCACCTGCGGTCCTGCCCATTCCATACTGCTTTGGGCATTGCAGCGTCCCAGAACGGCTATGGCAGATCCCGGCGCAGCGTGTCATGCCCCACCTATCAACCCTTCAGACGAAAGGAGAGTACCATGAAAGCAGCCATTGTTTTCACGGGGACCGGTCCCATTCTGATCATGACGACCTACGAGTCGTTCGTCGAACCACGGTTCGTCGAGAAGATGGAGGCCAAGGGCATTAAAAAGTTCATCGCTTACGAGGTCGATCTGGATGGGCTGAGATCCAAGTACGGCAAGCATTTCGACATCATCCTGGGCGACCTCAAACAGACCAACGACCTGCGGGTTCTGGATTACGACGGTCATCGGATCTTCAGCCTCTTCGAGCTGCGCACCCTGGGCGCGCCCATTTACCATGAACCCTAGCGTGCCCGCGAAACAGTCGATGTCATCGTTCTAGAAAGAGACGGGGTCGGCCGCCTGAGCCGCACCAACCGGCGGTGGTTATACTGCGGCTCAGGGGATATCCAGTAAGGACTTGAAATTGTTTCGGAGCTTTCACCCATTGGGTTCCATGAAAGAAGCCCGTTGACCTGGCGGCGGCCATCTATGTGTTCCTGCCTGAATATCGGATCGAAACCCTGGGCATTGGCTGCGGCGGGGTGATCGGATCGAATTGACGATCGATCCGGTGGGGTCGCTGGGCAACACTATCGCTGAATAGACCGCAGCCTTCCTCCCGTCACCCGCTTCGGCGAAACACCCGCGTTTGAAGCCTTTGGCCATCGTTCTTGACTCGCCGGCCCGTATTCGTCATATTGCCGACAAAAGCGGCTTCGCACCCTCCCTGAACAATCGATACCATTGGCACCATCAGAGCGGACCCATCGTCCGGCCCTTTAACGCCTTTTCCATGAAGGAGGTCCCCGTGTCGAAGAGAATGTTGCTTGTCTTCTGTCTGCTATCGTTAGCGCTATTCTCCGCCTGTGACGGCGGCGGCTGCGGCCCCGAACCGGATGCCGACGGCGACGGCATCGTGGACGGCAAGGACAACTGCCCCAGGATCGCCAACCCGGACCAATTGGAGAGCGAAAACCTCTGTGACGCGATTTTTTGCAGCGCGGACGGTATCGGCGACCCGTGCGACAATTGCCCCCTGGCCTATAATCCGGACCAGGCCGACAGCGACCGCGACGGCCGGGGCGACGCGTGTGACGATCCTTCCGCCGGTTGCCTGAGCAACGCCGAATGCAAGGCCGCCGACATGTATTGCGCCAAGGCACCGGGCGCGTGCGACACCGCCGGCCTCTGCCAGGCACGGCCCCAGGCCTGCTACGATCTGTGGCAGCCGGTTTGCGGTTGTGACGGCCGGACCTACGGCAACGACTGCAATGCCGCGGCGGCCGGTGTTGCCGTCGATTATCCGGGGGAGTGCTGCCCTGCCGATGCCTGCGGACCGGCCCTGGGCATTCCCAACTATCTATGCGACGACGGCATCACCGTCGCCGGGCCCACGGGCCTGTGCCGGCGCAATGCCGAAGGGACGTGCGGCTGGGACATCGTCCAGTGCCCATGATCTGACCATTTAAAATCCGGCTCTAATCAACGGTGCTTTCAGCATTCCCAGTTGCGGCCAGGCCGAGCCCTGTCCGCCATGCGGTTGGGAGGCACGCCAGGCAGTGCCTCCATGTCATGCGAAACAATAAAAGTGAGGTAGAGCGTTGGAAGAAATACCACAAGGGCATTTATCGGGACACGCTGAGCATTTTTCCAAAAGCATTTATGAACTTCTATTGCCTGGACATCTGCAGGTCACGCCAGGCCTTAACGAGGTCTATGAACTCGAACTTGCCATTTGTGAAAGCAAAATCCTCACCGATGACGAAATTGTCCGTCGTAGCGCGTACTTCGCTCAGGTCGGCGAACGCCCGACATACCATACTCAAATTTGCAGGGGCGAGGCCCTGCAACTGCCAAGGTACTCGTCCGCAAGATTGCGGTCCTTCTTCGAAACGAAGCAGTTTAAGACCGGCTATGCCACGCACGGCCTATTTCCCTATCGAGGTAAATTCCATCCACAGATGGTCAAGGCCTTGATTAACATAATGGGGATGAAACCTGGCGAGACCGTCCTGGACCCGATGATGGGTTCTGGAACGGTACTCATCGAGGCCTGCCTCATGGGAATCAAATCCATTGGCGTAGATGTCAGCCCTTTTTGCCAGTTCATGACTATGGCCAAGCTGGAAGGTTTAACGCTGCCCCTCGATCCCATCCGTTTTGCTCTAAAAAACTGTAGGACCGTTTTTGAGCATTTTCAGCAACGCCACGGGCACACTCAGCCCGGTAACAAAATCCAAGCAATGACAAGTACGCGCCCCTATCAAAAACCTGTGCCGGATTACTCGGCCCGCTCCGCATCCGAAGGCAACTTACCTGAAGCTTGCGAATCGGATGCGGTTAAACGTTTCCTGCTTCTCGCCTACTTGGATAGCGCGGGCTATTCCGAAAGAAGCACACGGAATTCACCCCTCGAACAGTTCCGCGCCATCCTCCAACGCTACCTGTTTGTGATCGAAAAGATTCAAGCGGTCATGGCGCACTTGAACCTCAAACAGGCTCCTGCCAATCCCTTGGAAGGGGATGCAAGGTTTCTTCCATTACGGGATTCGAGCGTGGACGGTATTCTTTTCTCTCCACCCTACAGTTTTGCCATAGATTATTTAAAAAACGATTCTTTTCATTTGCGCTCCCTGGGGGCCGATATAATTGCGTTGCGGAAAAATATGATCGGATTGCGCGGCAGTAATCCCCATCAGAAATTTGAACTCTACAAGTCCGATATGGAAATGGCCCTCTCGGAGTGTTCGCGCGTTTTGCGCCCCGGAAGATTCTGTACGATCGTGGTCGGAACCAACGATAACCAAATTGGAAAGATATTGGGGACCTCCCCGAGCAGGGTTCCGGGGATCGATGAAATGCTCGTCAGCATGAGCACCCGGTATCAATTTCATCTGGCCCGGCGTTTAGGACGTCAAGTCACCGGAATCGCCAATACCATGCGGACGGAATACATCGTCATCTTGGAGCGAGAATAAAAGACCTGGACGCTTGACTACTGAAGGGCTCTGCCATCGGTGCCTTTTGGTATGCGCGGTACTGAGCCGCTCACCGCATCATGCTCGATTGCAATGACCATCAAGAGGCCGGCTTCAACCCGCAACGCCCGCCAAAGCGCAAAATAGGGTTCGATTTCAGCGAAGTTGCCAATGCGGTCTGTAAGGTATTTGTACATGGCGCGCGTCGGCAGGACCAAGGCGCCGCCGATGAAGATGCCCTTTAGAATACCCAGGGCCATTTTGTTGATCGCGCGATGGCTCGAAGAAATATTACCCGTCTCCCATTCCAGGCAAAACAAGCGGTTATCGGCGCATATGGTCGCATCGATCGGTCCCGGTCGTTTCAGCGTGGCGACATCGACACAAGTCTCAAGCTTCCAGCCAAGCGAGCTCAGGCGTTGCATGCACGCCTCCTTTATCGGCTTGACGCCGCTGCCTTCGCCGCGTTTCTTGCCTGACTCGTCCCGAAGGGTGAAAAATCCTGAATCGGGAGGCCATTGAATGGATTGGATGGCACTAAAAATGTGGCTTTCGATCGTCTTCCATTCTTGAGTAGAGGAGAACCCGCCGACATCAATCAAGCGTTCAACCTGCATTATTTTCATCAGATTCCGCTCCCGTTGGAACGAGGTTTTGCCCCGTGGCGAATAAAGCCCGTTCCACACGTAAAACCATCTCTGAAGGCGGCTTATTTAGCGCCGCGGCCAACTGGAAGATCGTCTTCAGGGAAGGGGATTTACGGCCTCGTTCGAGTTGACTGATGTATGTGCGATGATACCCGCTTTCGAAGCCCAGTTCTTCCTGAGACAGCTTGCGTGCTTTGCGCAGATTTTGTAAGGTCGATCCAAATGCTTCTTCGATGGTCAACTGTGAATCGCGGCGCATTTTTTCACTCCCGATATTGCTTTGGCGTGTATGATGATGTAGACTAAAAATCTACAGACTATAGTGTTCACAAAATTCAAAAAGAGGTTCGAGGATACCTGCTCATGAGTCACTCTGATTTCTTTGAAGCGCTGGGGATAAACGTCAAAGACAAATTTGCGGCGAAAAGATTGGCCGATGCGGTCGGCATACCGGTGCAAAGGCTGCGGCACTACAACGATAGCAACACGCTGCCTTCGGGCGGTGATTTAGATCGAATCTGCTCCTTATCAGGAGTGTCACCATATGAACTGATGCTCAAGATGGGGGTCCTGGACCGTCGCATTCTGAAGGCGTTGCGGTCGAATGCCACAGAGATTCTTGACCTCATTCGCGACGATATCGAGCAACCAGAGAATTTTATAAAACCGCCGCCCATGGTTTTTGAGACAAACTTCGGGCGGCTTTACCAGGGGGATTGCATGGCCCTCATGCACCACATGGAAAACGACAGCGTGGATATGATTTTTGCGGACCCGCCATTTAACTTGAAGAAAATTTATCCTTCCGGCGTCAACGACGATCTCCATGATGAGCAGTATCTGGAGTGGTGTGAGCGGTGGGCCGCGGAGTGTGTTCGATTGCTGAAACCGGGCGGCAGTCTGTTCTTATGGAATATCCCCAAGTGGAATACTCAGATTTCAGCATACTTGAATGCCCGCCTCACCTTTAGGCATTGGATAGCCGTGGATATCAAATATACCCTTCCAATCTCCGGGCGACTTTATCCATCCCATTATGCACTGCTCTATTACTGCAAAGGCGAAAAGCCTAAAGCATTCCACCCGGATCGTTTACCAATGGAAATCTGCCCGGTATGTAAAGCGGATTTGCGCGATTATGGGGGATACAAGGACAAGATGAACCCCAGAGGCGTCAATTTGGCCGATGTCTGGACGGATATCACGCCAGTGCGTCATTCGAAGTACAAAAAACGCAAAGGCGCTAATGAGCTATCTATTAAGTTGATGGATAGAATCGTAGAAATGGCTTCTGATGAAGGAGACTTAATTTTCGATCCATTCGGCGGCTCAGGGACCACTTATGTGGTTGCTGAAATCAAGCGGCGCCGGTGGATCGGGATTGAGCTGGGGCCGGTAGAAGATATTTTGAGTCGGTTCGAGGAAATCAGTGTTGAAGCGGATCTCATCGAGAAAATCCGGCACAACTACAACTGCCTTTTCACCGCGGACAACCTGAGCGTTCGACGAGAACAGGGGTTATGGACCTGTGAATCCGTGCGCCAGACAGGAGGAAATAGGCATTAACCCACGGCAGTGATTTACCCCGTCTCAGCGGAACCGGGAGTCTCGTCGGCCAGGATGCGGTCGCCACCCACCTGCTTGGCGGCGCGCACGCGTTCGTCGGCCTGGGCGATGAGATCGGCGGGGGTGTGTTCGCCGGCCTGGGCCAGACCGCCGGTGACCGTCACCCGCACCTGGCCCTGCTCCCATTGCAAGGCGTTGACGGCGCGGCGGATGCGGGCCCCGCAGTGCCGGGCCATCTCGATGGTGGTGTTGGGCATCACCACCAGAAATTCCTCGCCCCCATAGCGCCCGACCAGGTCGATCTCCCGCAAGTTGCGGCGGATGGTCTGGCCCACATCGCGCAGCACTTTGTCGCCCGTCAGATAGCCGTACTGGTCGTTGATGGGTTTGAAGCCGTCGATGTCGAATATCAGGATGCACAGCGGCTGATGGTAGCGCTGGGATTTTTTGACCTCTTCGGAGAGGCGCTGGAAGATGTGGCGGCGGTTGGGCATGCCGGTGACGCTGTCCACCAGGGATTGCTTTTTCAGCCGCTGGCTGGCCAGCAGCAGTTGGGCCGACTTCTCCTTGACGCGGCCGTCCAACTCCACGTTATTCTGGGCCAGCAGTCGCTGTTTGTCTTTCTGGCGCAGCATGAACCCCAGCAGGATAACGGCCACGACCAGAAGGCCCGCGGCGACGGATAGGAAGAGAATGCCGTGGCGGTTCCAAAACAGGGGCTGCTCGTGGATCACGACGCTGCCCGGCGGCAATTGGGAAGTCTTGAGGCCGTACTGCTTGAGCTTGCGACCGTCGAACATGTATTGGTTGGGGCTACGCGTCAGCGGCGCGATGTCCTTCACGGGTTGGCCTGAAAGGATCCGCAGGGCCATCTGGCCGGCCAGCTCGCCTTGGCGGAACCCGGAGGTGATCATGCCGCCCACGCTACCTCTGCCCAGATAGAAGTCCAACGGGCTGTACACCGGCGCCGGCGACCAGCGCACCACCAGACCGATCAAATCGTTGGCCAGGGCATCGGAAAGGCCCCGATCGTGGTCGAAGGCCAGCAGGTAGATCAGATCGTCGGCGGTCAATCCCACCAGCCGGGCCGGCAGTTCGGTGCGGTCCACATCGCGCCACACCTCCACCGCCACCTGGGGCTCGAGCAAGGCGATCATGGATTTCATCTGATCCACGAACATCTCTTGGATGTCTTCCTTGTTCATCAGGAAGAGGATGCGTTTGCAGCGAGGATGCAGTTGGAGCATGAGGCTGAGGGTGGCCTGGTGGCCGAGCTGCTCGATCACGCCGGTTTCGTTCGCGCCTAAAGCGGGCGGATCGGGGTTGGCCCAGTTGACGCCGCAGAAGACCACCGGCGCGTTGGGGACGAAAGCGGCACCGTGGCGGTGCACGAAACCCAGGGCGGCATCGTCCGCGACAATCACGGTGTCGAATCGAGAATCCTTGTACTTAAAGCCGTAGAGGTCGGCCAGGGCCGGCAGGTAATCCGCACGATTGTGGCGCAGGGTATCCAGATATTCGAAATACAACTGGATGTCGTTGTCGAAGGGGGCAAAAACCGAACGGATGCCTTCGCTGATGCGGTCGGTCCATTCCCGGCCCTGGTGGTAGCTGTGCAGCACCAACACCTTGCGCGCTTCCTGGCCGTGGGCTTGGGAAACGAGGAGCGAAACCAGCAGCAGGGAGAGGGCCAGGCGGCGCATGCCATTCATTCGCTTGGGGCATCCTTTAGAAAAACGTTTCGGTAAAGACACGCGAATCCGGGAAGCGTTCATCGATCAAGCGCATCACGTCGCGTATCATATCCCCGTTTCCGCACAAATAAAAGTCATACATGCCCGGCGAAAGGCGCTGGGTCAGGCAGGCGTCCACACGCCCGGCGAAAAATTCGGGAGCGCCCGTGGCCGGCAACGGGCCGGAAAGGCACGGCCGATAGGTGCGCGCGGCCGCCGCCAGCTCCCGGCCATAGACCAGGTCCTCGGCCGCGCGCACGCCGTGCAACAGGTCAAATCCCCGCACGCCGGCCCGTGCAAAAGCCACGAAGGGTGCCACCCCCGTGCCGGTGGCCACGAGAACCGCCGGTTGCGGGGAGGGTTTGAAGGTGAAGAAACCGGAGGCGGCGCCGATCTGAAACGGTTCGCCGGGCGCGGCAGCGGCCAGGCGCGGCGAAAAACGCCCCTCGGGCAGATGCCGCACGCAGATGGAGAGCTCCGGGCCGTGGGTCGGCCCCAGCAGGGTATAGTCCCAGGTCGCCGCCTGGAATCGGAAGCCGATCTTTTGACCCGGCTGAAAGTCGAACCCCGGCGGACGGTCGAAACGAAGTTCGAAGATCCGTTCGTTCAGCCAGCGTCGGCCGATGACATGAATCGTGTAGTCGCGCACGCCGCTCCTGCCGCTCCTATCGATCATCCCTGCCAGGTCACGTCGGCAATGCCGGTCTGCTGGTTGAGGTACCGGGCAAGCACGAAAAAATAATCCGAGAGCCGATTGAGGAACATGACCACCGGGCCCAAGTGGCTGGGGGCGCTCGGCAGACCATCGGGCGGCGCCCCAGCTTGCATGGTCAGTTCGATCACCGTGCGCTCGGCCCGCCGGCATACGGTGCGGGCCATGTGGGCCCAGGCCGCGGACACATGGCCGCCGGGAAGGATAAAGGCTTTGAGCTCGGGAAGACCGGCACTGAGGGCGTCGATGCGTGCTTCGATGCGGCGGGCCGTATCCGGTCCCATGGGGGTCAACCGGCTCTGGGTTTCGGAGCCGGGTGTGGCCGACAGCCAGGCACCGGCCTGGAGGAGATCGGATTGGATGCGTCGCAATTCGGTCATCGTCGCCTCGCTGCCGGGCGGCAGATGGGCCGCCAGCGCGCCCACCACGGCATTGAGTTCATCCACCTCGCCGCAGGCCCGCACCCGGGGGTGGCTTTTGGGCACCCGCTCGCCGCTGATGAGGCTGGTTTTCCCCTGGTCGCCGGTTTGGGTGTAGATTTTCATTGGGGGGAGGCCTTGGCCGCCGGATCGGCCAACAGCTCGAACATCTTGGCCGGCGCGCCGCAGATCGGGCAGCGCGCGGGGGGGGTTTCGCCGTCATGGATATAACCGCAAATCAGGCAACGCCAGCGCATGGTTTGGCCTCCTATGATTGAATGGTCTTCTTTAGCAGCCGAAATCCGGCTTGGCAAGCCATGGACCGGCGATCCCATACCTTGACTTCATTTTGCGATTCTGTTCTGCTCTGCACCAGGTCACCCGTTGCATCCATCCCAGAGGAGAATTTCCATGAGCCGCTTTCTCATGCTCGACATCGGAGCCGGCACCCTCGATTTGCTCTACTACGACGCCCTCAGCGGCGAGCATTTCAAGGCGGTCATGCCCGCTCCGGTGCGCCAGGTGGCCGCCGAGATCGAGCGGACCCGCGGCCCGCTGGTGGTCAGAGGCGTGGAGATGGGCGGCGGGCCGGTGAGCGATGCCCTGCGCCGGCGGGCCCAAACCGACCGGGTGGCGATCTCGGCCGAAGCCGCCGCCACCCTGCACCACGATCTGGAAAAGGTAAGCGCCCTGGGACTGGAAATTGCCGACGATGCCGTCATCGAGCGCTTGTGGCGCGATCCGCAATATACCCCTGTCACCCTGGAAGATGTGCAAGCCGAACGCATCGCCCAGGTCCTAACGGGCATGGGGCTGCCGACGGCGTTCGACGCCGTGGCCCTTTGCGGCCAGGATCACGGCGTGGCACCCAAGGGTGTATCCCACCTGGCGTTCCGCCACACCCTGTTCCAACGCCTGCTGGACGAAAGCCCCCGGCCCCACCGCCTGCTCTTCGGGGAAGATGACGTGCCGCCGGCCTTCAATCGTCTGCGGGCCATGGCCCGCAGCGCCCGACGGCTCGACACCCGGGAGGTGTATGTCATGGACAGCGGCATGGCCGCCATGGCCGGGGCGGCCCAGGATGCCCAGGCCTTGGGCCGACAACCCATTCTGATTCTGGATGTGGCCACCTCCCACACG
>JAKAFO010000161.1:486-11541 GCA_021819735.1 Deltaproteobacteria bacterium | reverse complement strand
TTCACCATCGCGTCCGTCGCTTTGATTTTCACCCCCGGGCCGGACATCATCTATGTCATGACCCGCGGCATGGCCCAGGGCCGCAAGGCCGCCCTGGCTGCTGCGGCCGGCTTTGGCCTGGGCAACTTCGCGCACACGCTGTTTGCCGTGCTGGGCCTGTCGGCCTTGCTGATGGCCTCGGCCACGGCTTTTCAGATCGTGAAGTGGGCCGGCGCGCTGTACTTGATCTACCTGGGCGTTCAGATGATCCGGCACGCCGCCTCGGCCATGGGCACCGACGGCGCGGCGCCCATGAGCGGCTGGGCCGTGTTTCGGCAAAGCATCCTGGCCAATATCCTCAATCCCAAGGTAGCCATCTTCTTTCTGGCCTTTTTTCCCCAGTTCATCCATCCGGCCCAAGGCCGCCCGCAACTGCAGATGGCCCTGCTCGGCACCCTGTTCGTGGTTCTGGTGCTGATCTGCTTCGGAACCGTGGGGTTGTGTGCCGGCTGGATCGGCGCCTGGCTGCGTCAAAACGCCCGGGCCGAAGTGCGCATGGGGAAAATCGCGGGCGGCGTGCTGATCCTGCTAGGGTTGAGCCTGGCGTGGCCGAGCCAGGGGTAATCGCCCAAGTTATAAGCTACAGCGCAGCCCCTCGCCTTCACCCATCCCCGGGGCGACGATGCGGTCGCGTCCCAAGGCCTTGGCTCTGTATAGGGCGCAATCGGCGCGCTCCACGATGGATTTGGCCGGCGCCACGCCCTCGGGAAGCAGGGAGGCCACGCCGAAACTCAAGGTGACAAATTCGCCGGCTTTGGATGCACGGTGCTTGACCTTCAGCTCATGGACCGCACTCCTGATCTCGTGGGCGACCTGGGCGGCACCCAGCAGATCGGTGTTGGGCAGCAGGATGGCGAACTCCTCGCCGCCGTAGCGGGCCACCATGTCCATGGGCCGTTTGAGGGTGGCGCTGATGGCCTGGGCCACGGCATACAGGATTTCATCGCCGCGCACATGACCATAGGTATCGTTGTAGGCCTTGAAGTAATCGATGTCGGCAATGATGAGACCTAGTGGCGCACCGTCGCGCCGGGCCCGGCGCCACTCATCGTTCAAGCGCTCGTCGAAACGGCGGCGGTTGGCGATCTGGGTCAGATCGTCCAGGGCCGCCAGGCGCTGCAGCTCTTCATTGGCCTTTTGCAGGGCCGTCTCCACGTGTTTGTAGCGGCTGATGTCGATGAGGGTGCCCACCAGCCGCACGGCCACCCCCTGGGCATCCCGCTCCACGGCCCGGCCCCGGACCTGAATCCAGCGCCATTGCCCTTCCTGGGCCAACATGCGGATCTCGATCTTGAAGGCCTCCTCGCCGCTTTGCGTCGCCGTACGAATGGTGTTCTTCAACAAACCGACGTCATCGGGATGGGTCAGGGTGGTCCAGGTTTCAAAACTGGATGGCAGCTCTCCGGCTTGATAGCCCAGCAAAGTGAACCAGCGCGGGCTGTAGAAGATTTCCTGGGATTGCACCAGGTAATCCCACAAACCCTCCTCAGCCGAATCCAGGGCCAGATGCAACCTGCGCTCGCTGATCTGTTTGGCCTGTTCGGCGCGCAAGCGCTGAAGCGCCTCGACAAAGGAAAGGGCCAGGGTTTGCACGTCGGATTGATCGATGAAGGCATACCCCTGGGGATTGTTGGCCAAGGCGATAAAGCCCGGTACGCCGGCCTTGACCGGCAACGGGACCACCAGCAGCGTGCGAATTTCGGGATACTCCTCCGGCAACGGGCGCCACAATGGATGCGCGCCGGGCGCCGGGAAGGCCTGGGCTTCGCTGATCTGCATCAATTCCCGCCAGAAATTGTTCATGGGAAAACCGGATAGGGCTTCGGCGGAGGAAGGCCCGAGCCGGCCCGCATCGGATGCCATGGCCAGGACCCGCCAGCAGCCCTCCTGATTTTCGACGATAAAGCCGAAGGGACTTGCGGTCAGCTCGCGGCCGGCACGCAAGCAAGTAGCGGCCAGGGAGTGCTCGCTGCGGTTGGCCACCATCTGATTGAGCACCTGGTTGATGGCCTCCAGCAGCTTGGATTTGCGAAAAACCTGTGCCTCCACCAGGTCCCGTTCCAGCATTTCCAGTTGAAGCCGCTTGTTGACCTGCATCAAGTCCGACACCTGGTCGGGTGCCGGATCATCGATCATCCCCTGCTGCCGAGGTGCCTGCTTTTCAAGATCATCCAGCTCCTTTAGATCTTTGGCCGTCAGCAGGGCGGGATAGCCCGCCTGGCGGATGCCCTGGATCAAGTTCTTAGTCCACGTCAGCACCTTTTCAAATTGTCCGGCAGTGCCTACCTCGGCCAAGGCAGCCTTTTGCTGCTGCGAATTTGCCAGGGGAATCCGATCTGTTATAGACAATAAGGACAACGGCTTTTTCTCTGGCCAACCGTTATCCTCGCGAACCGTTTTCATCGAAAGCCTCTTTTCGCACCATGCCGGGGACGCCCCGCCTTTGGCTTGCCTCCAAAGGCGGGGCCCCCATATAACAACCCCTCAGCCCCGCGCCCCGCAGCCGCCTTCACCCCAAGGGGCCGCGGCCACCATAAAAAAACCGGATTGCCTGCCAGGCAACCCGGTTTATGGTTTCTCGATCCAGGTGACCCGGCTATCCACATCTGTGGACCCGAAGCTTTCCGTCCTCCGGTTACCCGAAGTTTGGCTTTTTCTGGCAAAACGCTGTGTCGATTAAAAGCAAAGAGAGTGCCAATGATGGCAAAAATCGTCCGGCTTTAGATCTAACCAATTATAAAAAGGAATCTTTTTGCATGACGGCGGATCACGCATCGGGCTCGCCGGCCAACGCAGATATGTAGTCCCGGCTCCAAAGATGGGAACTCTTTTGCCAAGATTTGGGCAATTCCTTCTTGCTTGACACCCCCCGGCCGCTTCTCTATATTGCGCCAGTGATTCTGCCGCTAAAGTTTTGTGGATAATATCCGATAGTTTGATATGCTTAACGATCCTCACGCAAAACGGAGGCACAATTGCAAGAGCTCCCTTTGCGCAAATTCGGGTGCACACTTGGTGGCGAAAGGAGATCTATAATGATAACAAAACGCTGGATATCAACAGCCCTTTTCGTGGTCTGCCTCGTGATCGGGCAAGCTAGCGCCAGCGCCGGCTCTCCCACGCCCATGCAGACGGTCAAGGAGCGTATCGATCAAATCATTTCGGTATTGAACGATCCCCAGTACCATGCCCCGGCCCGCAAGGAAGCCCAGCGGGACAAAATCTGGGAAATTTCCAAGACCATGTTCGATTTCACGGAGATCAGCCGCCGCACGGTGGGCCCCAAGTGGGACAGCTTCTCCGATCCGGAAAAAAGCCGGTTTACGGATGTCTTTATGCAATTTTTGGGTAACACCTACATCGACAAGATGCAGGGCGAATACCACAACGAGCAGGTGGTCTACCTTCAGGAGATCGTCAAGGAGCCCCAGGCCCTGGTCAGAACCCAACTGAAGCGCGAAAATACCGCTCTGCCCATCGATTACCGCATGAAGCATGTAGAAGATAAATGGAAAATCTACGACATCCTGGTGGAAAACGGCGTGAGCATCGTCCAGAACTACCGGGTGCAATTTCAATCCATCCTGCAGAAGGAAAGCCCGGCCCAGTTGATTGCGCGGCTGGAAGAGAAGTTGAAGGAACAGCAGTCCCAACTGGGACAATAAACGGCAACGCCCCGGAAGAAATCTACGGGCTAGGAAATGAACCAGAAAACTTGGCCGGCCCTGGCAGCCATTATCATCGTCATCATCGGACTCATCGGCTGCGCCGGCTCACGTGCCAAGGCGCCGGCCGAAGCGCCCGGCGCTCCGCCGGCCGGCCCCACGGCGCCGGCCGCGGTCCAGGCCGAAAACACGACGGCCTTGTCTGCCCCCGATCTCTCCCCGCTGGCTCCCGAAACCCAAGCCCAGGCCCCGCTGACCAAAGAAGAAGAGATGCTGTTGGAAGACGATACGGATTGGTCGCTGCAACCGGATGAAGAGATCTATACGGTGGCCGATCCCCTCGAGAAGTACAATCGAGGGATTTTCTACATCAACGACAAACTCTATTTCTGGGTCATGAAACCGGTGGCCCAAGGCTATAGCTTTATCCTGCGACCGCCGGCGCGCAGCGGCATTAAAAACTTCTTTTACAATGTCGCCGCCCCGGTGCGCATCGTCAATAACATCCTGCAGGGCAAGGGCCGGGCCGCCGAAGCCGAATGGGCTCGCTTCCTCTACAACACCACGGTCGGCGTGCTCGGTTTCGGCAACCCGGCGGACAAACACCCCGAACTCAACCCTGCCGAGGAGGATATGGGCCAAACGCTGGCCGGGTATGGCTTGGGGGATGGCTTCTACCTGGTGTGGCCCCTGCTGGGGCCCTCGACCCTGCGCGATACGGCCGGCATGGTGGGGGATCGATTCCTGAACCCGGTGGGCTTCGTGGAGCGCTGGCAAGACTCGCTGGCCCTGAGCGCCACCAAAGAGGTCAACAACCTCTCGTTCCGCATCGGCGATTATGAATCTCTGAAGAAAGCGGCCCTGGACCCCTATGAATCCTTCCGCAACGCCTATATCCAGTTGCGCCAATCCAAAATCCGACAATAAGGAGCGGTCGATGACCCCATTGATTTCACTGAGCGAAGCCAAGGCCAAGGCGTTGGAATACATGCACAAGGGCTATCACTGCGGACCGGCCGTGATGCAGGTGATGTGGCAGGCCTATGACCTGCGGAACGAAGATTTTCTGTGGGCCGGCATCCCCTTCCTGTCCGGCATCAGCGGCCAGCAGCAGGCACCCTGCGGCGCGGTTTCGGCCGGGGCGGTGGCCCTGGGGCTGCGTCATCGCGCGCCCCTGAACGACAAGCATGCATCCAAACAGGCACGCGAGGCGATCCGCCGCTCGGCCGGCCGCATGGTTCAAGCCTTTGCCCGCAACTTCGGCGATATCACCTGCCACGGCTTGCTCAAAATCGATTTTTCCAAAGAGGGCGAATACAAGCGCTTTCGGGAGTCGGGCATCTGGAAAGAGAAGTGCGAACGCTACGTGCAGTACGTCATCGAACAGCTTTATGCCCTCGAAGAGCAAACCGGCACCACGCCGCCATCAGGCGCCCAATAGCTCGCGAATGGTCTGAGAAAGCTCGTCCACGCGGAAAGGCTTTTGCAAAAAGGCCCCCCCTTGCCGGTGGGTGACCGCTTTGCTGCCGCCGCTTTCAAGGTACCCGCTCACCATGATCACTTTGACTTCGGGATCGATGGCCCGCATCATCTCCACGGCCTGATCGCCGCCGATGCCGGGCATGACCATGTCCATGATCACCAGATCGATGCGACCCGGATTGGCGCTGAAGATCTCCACCGCCTCCTTGCCGCCCAGGGCGATCATGGCCTCGTACCCCAGGCCCGACACGATTTTGCTGGTTACATCCACGATCACCCGTTCGTCATCCACGATCAGAATGGTTTTGGGCGCGCCCTCGGCCTTGGGCGGCGGGGAATCCGCTTTCGACACGGTCTTGGGCATGGCGGCCGGCAGAAAGATGGTGAAGGTGGCGCCACGGCCCTTTTCGCTTTGCACGGTGATGATGCCCTCGTGACTTTTGACGACCCCATAGACCGATGCCAATCCCAAGCCGGCGCCGCGGCTGAAATTCTGGGTGGAGAAAAAGGGCTCGAAAATGCGCTCCCGGGTGGTCGCATCCATGCCGATGCCGGTATCGGCGACGGTGATTTTGACATACCGGCCGGGCTGGCGGTCGAAAGCCTGAACGAACGCCTCGTCCAGGAGAACGTTTTCGGTTTCGATATAGAGAGATCCCCCGTCCTTCATGGCCTGCCCGGCATTGACGAACAGATTCATGAAGACATGTTCCATCTGCTGGCGGTCCACATCCACCGACCAGGGCGATTCGGCGTACTTCTGAAAGATGCGCACCTCCGGCTGGGTGCGACCGAAGAGCGCGGCGGCGCTGCCGACGATCTGGTTGATCTGGGCGGCCTGAACCGAACGGCGGCCGCCGCTGGCGTACCCCAGCAATTGAACGGTCAGATCCGCGCCTCTTTTGATATGCCCTTCGATGGCCTTGAGCCGCTCGTAGTGGGGGTGGCCGCCGTCGATACCCATGAGGATCAGGGAGACGCAGCCTTGAATGCTCATCAGCAGATTGTTGAAGTTATGGGCCACGCCGGCGGCCAGAGTGCCGATGGCCTCCAGGCGCTGGGCCTGGTTCAGCAGCGTGTTGAGCCGCTCGGTTTCGGCTTCGGCCGCCTTGCGTTCCGTAATGTCGCGGCAGATACCCCTGAAGCCCACCGGCCGGCCGGCCGGGTCACGGATCAGGTCGACGTTCATATCGAGGTAGCGCAACCGCCCGCTCTCCTGGCGGATCTCATAATCGTTCACCTTGGCGGGTAGTCCGGTGCGGTAGATCCGGTTGAAAATGGCATAAATGCGCTTGGCCGTCTCCGCTGAGGTGTAGTCGCGGTTGTTCATGCCCAGGAATTTTTCGGGAGGATAGCCGAAGGTCCGAAACGCGGCGGCGTTGCAGAAAGTCATGTCGCCGCGCAGATTGACCTCGTAACAGGCATCCCCCACATTTTCCACAAAATCGCGGTAGCGTTGCAGTTCCCGTTCGCGCTGTTTCTTGTCGGTGCGGTCCCGGGTGATGCCGCGGAATCCGACTGCCTTGCCCCGGGCATCGCGCACGAGGGCCGCCGAAACTTCGACATGGCGCAGGGAGCCGTCCGGAAGCTGGATGGCATAATCGAAGATGCTGGAAGGATTCCCGGTCTGGTAGATCCGATGGAAAGCGGTATAGATGTTTTTGGCCTCTTGGGGCGGCGCGAAATCGCGGTGGTTCATGCCCAGGAGTTTTTCGAAGGGATAGCCATGAATGCGGCACATGGCCTGATTGATGAAGGTCAAGGTGCCGTCCAGGTCCGTCTCGAAACAGCCATCCTCGATGCTCTCCACGAAATCGCGGTATCGCTCCAGCTCCGCGACCCTGAGCTTTTCGTCTTCGCAGGAATCGGGCGCGGTGGCGCCTGTATTCCCAGCCGGGCGGCCCTCCGGCGCGAGTTTCGATTCCCGCGCCGGCCGTTGCAGCGCTTCGATTCGATCGATCAATTGGGCCTTGGTCAGTTTGGTTAGATCCATCCAGGAACCTCACGGTAATCGCCACGCATACGGGCGTTTCAGGGATACAGGGGCAGGGGAGATGGCGGTGGACGGCCTGTGAGACCATCCGGGAGAACCATGGGGAGAAATCAGCCAGCTTCGGAAAAAGGTTTTGTTCACAGTGCTTGAAACATACACCAGGGTTTGCCGCTCTGGCAATGGCCCACTTGCATCCATAGCGGATCAGAGGCCGGTTTGCACGATCAGCTCTTTGCGGTAGTGATCCAGCAAGGTGGCCTTGGAAAGCAAGCCGACAAACTTGCCCTTTTCCAGCACCGGCAAAACGCTCAAGCCCTCCCGGGCCATCAGGTCGAGCACGCCGGCCAGGTCGTCATCGGGCCGCACGGTGGGCACGTCGCGCTCCATGATCTGCTCTACCAGCAGCACGGGGTGCATCTGGGGGTTGAACAGATAGGGCCGGATGCGGTCCACGAAGACCATGCCGACATACTCGCCGCTGACCGGATCGGCCACGGGGAACAGATAGCTGCGGGAGCGTTCCAAAATCTTCATGAAATCGGTCATGCGCATGCTGCCCGGAACAGTGGCGTGGTCGGTTTCCACCAGCTCGGCCACGGAGATATCCGAGAGCACCTGGGCATCGGTGCCGGGACGCCGATAGATGCCTTTTTCGATCAATTCACGCAAGTAGAACGAGCCGGGTTCGATATAGGAGCAGAGCGTGGAGGTCAGGGCCGAGACGATGACCAGGGGCACAATGGCGTCATAGCCGCCGGTGATCTCCACCACCAGGAAGATGGCGGTGAGCGGGGCCTGGAGCATGCCGCTCACCAGGCCGGCCATGCCCAGCAGGGCGAAACAGCCTTCGCCGCTGAAGCCGATTGCCGGCACGATGCGGACCAGCAGCCGGTAGTAAACCACGCCCACCAGGCTGCCGATCATCAGGCTGGGTGCGAAGACTCCTCCGGAGCCGCCCCAACCCAGGGTCAAGGCCGTGGCCGCGGTCTTGGCCGCCCCCACCAACACGGCCAGCAATATCCCCGGAGCGAAAGTGCCCTCGATCATCTGCTGCACCGAAGCATATCCCTCGCCCAGCACCACCGGCAGCCGGATACCGATCGCGCCCACCAGGGCGCCGCCCACGGCCGGGCGCAACCAGCCCGGCAGGGGCGTGCGGCCGGCGACCTGGTGCATGCCGTTGAGGCTGCGGCCCAGGATCGTGGAAACCACCGTGGCGAAAAACGCCACCCCGAGGCTGGCGACGATATCCGCGCCGTGGATGCTCAGGCCTTGGCTCTGGAAGGCGATCTGGTTGCCTTGCAGCATGCGGCTGACCTCGGTGCCGGCCACGGCGCCGATGGCGATGGGGATGATGTTGAAGGCGCGCCACTCGGCCAGAATCACCTCCAGGGTGAAAACCATGCCGGTGATGGGGGCATTGAAAATCGAACCGATGGCGCCGGCCGCACCACAGCCCAGCAGGATCACCCGCTGGCGATCGTCCAGACGAAAAAGCCGGGCGATATTGGAACCCAGGGCCGCGCCGCTCATGATCACCGGCGCTTCCGGCCCGGCCGAACCGCCGCTGCCGATGGTCAGGCTGCTGGAAACCAGGCGCGAGAAGGTAGAACTCAAACGCAAACGCCCGCCCTGGCGGGTCACGGCCTGGACCACCTCGGGCACGCCGTGTCCGGCACGCTCTTTCAATAGATAGTTGAGGAAAAGGGCCGAGAGACTGGCCCCGACGGCCGGCAGGACGAACCCCCACCAGTGGGAATGCATGCCGTGGAAGGTGGCCGCCATGAAGTGCAGGCAGCGGTTCAAGGCGACGCCGGCCAAGCCGGCGCAGGCGCCCACGAATCCGGCCAGGGTGATGACCGTCAGGCGCTGGTCGACCCGCAGGATGGTCCAGCGCCGACGAATGGCATCTATGAGTTCAGTGTGGCTCAAGGGCTTTGACTGCCTCTTCTAATGATTAGCTCGCGGCGTCTGACTCCAAGCGCGCCACCCGTTCCAGCAACACTTCGGCCGGCGGCGCGGTCAGCAGCAATTCCCGGAAGACGCGGTTGCGCAGATGAAAGGAGAGTTTGGAGAGCAGGCTCAAATGCAAGCGGGTAGAGTCGCTGAGCATCACCATCAGCACCGATACCGGCCGGCCATCCACGGCCTCGAAATCCACGGGGCGCGCCAGAAAGCAGGTGGTGATCTGGGGCAGGGCCAGGGAAATTCCGGGGTCGGAGCGCGGATGGGGCAAGGCGATGCCGTGGCCGATGCCGGTGGAGGCCAGCGCTTCGCGCTCGACCAGCTTGGCCAGCACCGCGCCACGCTCCGGCGGGGCAAGATTGGGAATCAGGCCCACGGCGGCGCCCAGCGCTTGCGCCTTGGTATCGGCCGATAGACCCGAAAAGACACCGCCGCGGGCCATGGCCGGCAGGATGCCTTCCGCCTCGGGCGACGCCGCCGGGGCCGTCAGGGCCGAGGTTTCTGTGCCCAGATGCAACTGATGGTCAGCGGCCCAGCGCTGCAACATCTCCAAGCGGATGAAATAGCCGCCGCGCAGGTGTTGCATGGGGATCTTGCCCTGGCGCACCCAGCGCTGCAAGGTTTCCACCGGCATTCCCAGCCGGAGGGCCACTTGCTGAATGGATAACTCGGTCACTCCCGCAAAGTTCCTCTCGTCTAACCCGGACCGGTCCGTCGCTGAACGATCCGCTCTTGCCTTGAACGATCGATCCAATGTAAATCAGTCGAGTCGATAGGTACAGGCTAAAGATGGAAACATTTCTGATTTCTAATAGTGCCCGCTAAATAAGGAGAACGCATGACCCGCTATGAATGCCCGTGTGGTTACGTTTATGATCCGGCCGAGGGTGACGCCGAACACAACATCCCCATCGGCACGGCCTTCGAAGATCTTCCCGACGACTGGGTCTGTCCCAAATGCGGCGCGGAAAAGGAGTACTTCGAAGCGCTCACGTAATCCAGCCGCCGAAACGCAGGCGCCAAAGCAGCACCGGCGCGGCGGCCAGAATCGCGAACAGCAGCGCGGCCAGACAAAGGCGGCGGCCGGCCAGCCCCACCCGCGCCACAGCCGGAGCGTCCGCCGTCGGATGCCGCCGGCCGATGAGCGCTGAAGTAAAAGCGGCGGCGCCTTCGGCCGCCATGAACGCCAGCAGGCCGAAGAGCGCAAATCCCGCACCGCCGTGCTCCCGGAGAAAAAGGCACCAGGGGCAGGGATGGGCGAGTACTTCCAATAGATAGGGGGCCGTGGTGGTCTTGAGCGCCATGACGGCCGCCCCGATCCAGAGCAGCAGCAGGCCGGCGGCCGTCCCGGCGGCGGCCGGCCCGACACGCCCGGGCCAACGCCATTGAAACCATCCCCAGACGACGATCGGCGGCACGCCCCCAAAACACAGCGCGGCCCAGGTGCGGGCCGAGATCATGGCGCCCAGCGCTTGGCCGCCTGGAGATGCCGCCTGGGCATACAGCACGGCGCAACAGCTCACCGGCCCCTGGGATTGCACCGCGCCCATAGCCTGGCCGAAGCGCCAGGCGGCAAACAAGAGCAGGGGCGCGGCCAGCAGCAGCAAGCGGCCGTGGACGAGCGCCAGGGGCATATCGGGTCGCTGGTCGTCGATGGCCGCCACCACCTGCCAGCAGTAGAGCAGCAGGATCGTCAACAGCCGCAGCAGCAGGGTCTGCCGGCCGGCCGGTCCCAGGGCCTGGAGCACGCCGGTGCCGCACATGGCGCCCGGCACGTGGGCCACCCAACTGTTGCTGATCCCCACCACCAGCGCCGCCAGGGCCACGATCTGCAACCCCAGGACCCAGCGCCCCTGGTAGATGACCAGGGCCAGGGACCTTTCGCGCACGAGCTGGTTGCGATCGCTCTTG
>JAKAFO010000161.1:0-476 GCA_021819735.1 Deltaproteobacteria bacterium | reverse complement strand
TCTTGCCCGGCTGCCAGTGGGGCAGGAGCGTCAGCAAGCGCCAACCGGCGGCCAGGTAAATGGCGCCGGCCGTCAGGTCCAGGAGCCAAATGGCCAGTACCAGCGGATGGCCGGTCATGGGCAGCGCTCCAGCCGCCCCTGGGCCAGGCGGTAGCGGCTCTGGAAAAGATCGGCGGCGGCCAGCCGCGGATCGTGGGAGCAAACCACCACGCAGCCGCCTTGACCGGTGGCCTCCGCCAGCAGGCCCAGCACCCCTGCGATGCGGCCGTCGTCCTGAAAGGCGCTGGGTTCGTCCAGCAGCAGAAAGCGGGGTCGGCCGATCAAGGCCCGGGCCAGGGCCGCCCGCTGGCGCTCGCCGCCCGAAAGCCGTGCCGGCGGAACATCTTCCAAGGCGCCCAACCCCAGCCGTTCCAGCAGTCGCCGGGCCTCGCCCAGGACAGCGGGCCAGCGCTCCGGCCGCGGCACACACGGCAGAA
>JAKAFO010000499.1 GCA_021819735.1 Deltaproteobacteria bacterium | reverse complement strand
GGCCAGGCCTTGAAGCGGCTTTATCCTCAATTCCCGGAAATCGTGGCGGTCGACGGCGAGGTGAGCAACTCCACCCGGTCGGAGATATTCAAGGAAGTCTATCCGCGCCGGTTTTTCGAAATGTACATCGCCGAACAAAACATGGCCGGGGTGGCCCTCGGCTTGCAGTGCCGGGGAAAAATTCCGTTTGCTTCCAGTTTTGCCGCCTTCCTGACGCGGGCCTTCGACCAGGTTCGCATGAGCCAGTATTCGGACGCGAACATCAAATTCGTAGGATCGCACGCCGGGACCTCCATCGGCGAGGATGGCCCTTCGCAAATGGCGCTGGAAGATATCGCCATGTTCAGGACCATTCATAACGGCGTGGTGCTCTATCCCTGCGACGCCGTCTCCACGGAAAAGAGCGTCGAACTGGCGGCCCGGCATAAGGGCATTGTCTATATCCGCACCACCCGCATGAAGACGCCGATCCTTTATGCGGCCGACGAGCGGTTTACCATCGGCGGCAGTAAAGTTCTAAAGCGAAGCGACCAGGATGCGGCCACGGTCATCGCGGCCGGCGTGACGCTGCATGAAGCGCTTGGCGCCTATGATGCGCTTCAAAAAGAAGGCATTCTCATTCGCGTCATCGATCTTTACAGCATCAAACCCATCGATGAAAAGACGCTTCGACAGGCCGCGACGGAGACGCCATGCCTGATTACGGTCGAAGACCACTACCCCGAAGGCGGCATCGGCGAGGCGGTCCGGAGTGCGCTGGGAACGGTCTTGGTTCCGCTCTGCTCCCTGGCAGTAAGGAAAAAGCCCAAAAGCGGCAAACCCCGCGAACTGATCGAGTTCGAAGAGATATCGAAAGAGGCCATTGTCGAAGCAGTAAAAGCCAATCTGGAGACAGGAAAATGAAGAACAATCCTTTGAAGCAATTGACGGCCTTGGGCCAATCCATCTGGCTGGATTACATCCGGCGCGATCTGATCGCGGGCGGAGGGCTCCGGCGCCTGATCGAAGCGGACGGCCTGAGGGGGATGACCTCCAATCCCGCGATCTTCGAGAAGGCCATTGCGGACAGCTCCGATTACGACGCGGATATTCGCGCCATGGCGCTTGCGGGCCAAGACCCCGGGGCCATCTACGAAGCCATCAGCCAGCGCGACGTGCAAAGCGCCGCCGACGCCTTCCGGCCGCTTTACGACCTGACGGACGGCCACGACGGCTACGTGAGCCTTGAAGTCAATCCCCACCTGGCGCACGACACCCACGGAACCATCGTGGAAGCCCGCCGCTTGTGGGCCGCACTGGACCGGCCCAATGTCTTCATCAAGGTCCCGGCCACCGTCGAGGGGCTGCCCGCCATCCGGCAACTGATCGGTGAAGGCATCAACGTCAACGTGACCCTGCTTTTTGGATTGCCGCGCTACCGGCTGGTGGCCGAAGCTTACCTCGGCGGCCTAGAAGCCCGAACGGCCCAAGGCCAGCCGGTGAAACGGGTGGCCTCGGTGGCCAGCTTTTTTGTCAGCCGCATCGATGCCCTGGTGGATGCCTTGCTGGAAAAGCGCATGGCGGATGGCGGCCCGGCGGCCGATTTCGCGCAAAAGGCGCGCGGGCAAGTGGCCATCGCCAGCGCCAAGCTGGCCTATCGGATCTATAAAGAGATCTTCACCAGCGACCGGTTCAAAAAGTCGGCAGTCCGGGGGGCCGGCGTCCAACGACTGCTCTGGGCCAGCACCAGCACCAAGAACCCGGACTATAGCGACGTGAAATATGTCGAGGCCCTCATCGGGCCGGACACGGTCAACACGGTCCCGCTGGAAACCCTGGAGGCCTACCGCGATCATGGCGTGCCGCAAGCCCGCCTCGAACAAGATGTCGAGGAGGCTCGCCGGGTGTTGGAACGGCTGCCGGAACTGGGCATCCGGATCGACGACGTGACCCGGCAGCTCGAGGACGAAGGCGTCGCCAAGTTCAATCAGCCGTTCGATCATCTGATGGAAAACCTGGCGCGCAGATCGATGGCGTTCGGGAAAGCTACCCGATGAAAGCGGACGGCAACTTTAATGAAGGAGACCCCATGCGCAAACCGACACGCACCAGCCACCCCATTTATGGTCTGCTGCCCATAGAAGTCGAGGGCTTCGATGCCCTGGCCGAATTGGCCCTGGACATGCATTCGTCGTGGAACCATTACGCCGACGACCTATGGCGCCGGCTCGAGCCCGAATTATGGGAGGTCACCCATAACCCCTGGGTCGTTCTGCAGACGGTATCGCGGGACCGGATCGAGCGCGCCTGGACCGACCCTGTTTTCCGCAAAACCGTGGGCGCCCTGGTGCGGGAGCGGCGGCAGGCGGTGGCGGCGCCCGGCTGGTTTCAGCAGCAGCATGCCCAGGGGCCCCTGAAATGCGTCGCCTATTTCAGCATGGAATTCATGCTCAGCGAAGCGTTGCCCATCTACTCGGGCGGGCTCGGCAATGTGGCCGGCGACCAACTCAAGGCGGCCGGCGATTTGGGCGTGCCGGTCATTGGCGTGGGACTGCTTTACCAGCAAGGCTATTTTCGCCAGGTGATCGATAAGGAGGGCGGCCAGCAGGCCCTGTTCCCGTACAACGATCCCGGGCAGTTGCCGATCACACCCTTGCGCCAGGCCGACGGCGAGTGGTTGCGGCTGGAGATCGATTTGCCGGGATACTCGGTCTGGCTGCGCGCCTGGCAGGTTCAGGTCGGCCGGGCCAAGCTCTACCTGCTGGACAGCAACGACGCGGCCAACTT
>JAKAFO010000160.1 GCA_021819735.1 Deltaproteobacteria bacterium | reverse complement strand
AATCGGCGGCCCATCGTCGTCTGGGAAGGGTGCCGTGCGCGGCCGGCCGTTACACTTGCCTGTTTTGTAAACCCCTAAAAATTCAACCCATTAGGCCCTGGTCGGGGAACACCCGGCCCCTTAGCCCAGTGTTGACACCCCGGGCGGATGTTGTTATGTGGTGCGGCTTAGTTCCATTCCAAAACGGCTGGCAGCCCACCTCCCCTCGAAGCACCACCGCGCCGCCCCGGCGGGAAGGCGGGACGTTGCGGAACGAACGTGTCGCATCCACAGCGCCGGCGGTCCAGGGACCGGCGGCGCCGTTCGATATTTCTTAAAACTTAACGGACAGAGGAACGGCTATGAAGGAAGTGGTCATTATCAGCGGCGTGCGAACGCCGGTGGGCAGCTACATGGGCGCCCTGAAAAACATCGAAGCTTACGATCTGGCGGCTCTGGTGATGAACGCCGCCATTCAAAAGGCCGGCATCGCGGCCGCGGACGTGGACGAGGTGGTCTTCGGCCAGGCCTATCAAAACGGCGAGTATGTCAACATCGCCCGCATGGGGCTGCTCACGGCCGGCTGGCCCGAGGCCATTCCGGGCGTCACCATCGACCGGCGCTGCTGCACGGGCCTGGATGTGGTGCGCTTTGCCGCGGCCCTGATCCAGTCCGGCCAGGCCGAGATCGTGGTGGCCGGCGGCGTGGAGAGCATGAGCAATGCCGAATTCTACCTGCCCGGCGCCATCAAGTCGGGCGTGGGCGGCAGCGGCGGCATGCCCCGGGGCCATGGCGACCTGGCCATCTGGGGCCTGCGCTTCTATGACCGCATCCAGCGCGCGCGGGTCATGTCCCAGCCCGAAAAGCGCTTCGGCGTGCTGCCCTCCATGATGGCCTGGGCCGAAACCGCGGCCAAGGTGGAGAACATCACCCGCGAGGCGTGCGACCAGTGGGCCCTTTCGAGCCACCGCAAGGCCTGCGCGGCCATAGCGGCCGGCAAGTTCGCCGACGAGATCGTGCCGGTGCCCGTACCCCAGCGCAAGGGCGACCCGCTGATGATCGCCAAGGATGAGAACCCGCGCACCGACACGACCATCGAGCAGTTGGCCAAGCTCAAGCCGGTCTTGGGCGGCGTGTGCACGGCGGGCAACTCCTCCACCGAGAACGACGGCGCGGCCGCCGTGGTGGTCACCACCCGGGAAAAGGCCGAAGCCCTGGGCATCGCGCCCCTGGCCACCTTCAAGGTGTGCGCCGTGGCCGGCGACGATCCGCGCCATGCCTACCGCACCGTGCCGGTGGCGGTCAACAAGGCCCTGGCCAAGTCCGGCCACACGATCGAGCAGATGGAGCTGATCGAGGTGCAGGAGGCGTTCGCGGCCCAGGTGTTGGCCGATCTCAAGGAGATGGGCGTCGGTCCGGACGCTTACCCCAAGGTCAATGTCAACGGCTCGGGCATCTCCCTGGGCCACCCCATTGCCGCCACGGGCACCCGCGTGCTGGTCTCGCTGGTGCATGAGATGAAGCGCCGGGGCACCCGCCTGGCCCTGGAGTGCATCTGCGGCGGCGGCGGCCTGGGCATCGCAGCCGTGCTGGAACGTAAATAAAGTCGATCCGCAGGCGGGTCGTCTCTATCTTTGTAAAATTACTCATGGGAGGGTAGTCAACATGGATTTCAAACTGTCAAAAGAACACGAGATGCTGCGCAAGGCCGTCCAGGATTTCGCCAAGAAAAAGATCGCCCCTTTCGTGGACGAATGGGACCGCAACCACTACCTGCCGGTCAAGGAAGTGATCAAGCCCATGGGCGAATTGGGCTTCTTCGGCGCCGTGATCCCCGAAGAGTGGGGCGGCGAGAACATGGGCTGGCTGGCCACCTCGATCATCACCGAAGAGATCGCGCGCGTTTCCAGCTCGCTGCGCGTGCAGTACAACCTGTCGGCCATCGGCTGCGCCTTTCCGATCTTTAAATACGGCACCGAGGCGGCCAAGAAGAAGTACGTGCGCAAGCTGGCCGAAGGCGAATACCTGGGCGGCTTTGCCATCACCGAGCCCAACGCCGGGTCGGACATCATGTCCATCGAAACCCTGGCCGACGACAAGGGCGACCACTTCGTGCTCAACGGCTCCAAGACCTGGATCTCCAACGCCAACCAGGCCGACGTGGTCATCGTCTACGCCTTCACCGACAAATCCAAGGGCGGCAAGGGCCTCTCGGCCTTCGTGGTCGAGCTGCGCAACTTCAACGGCATCAAGACCACCGACCTGGACAAGATGGGCTCCTACAGCTCGCCCACCGGCGAGATCTTCTTCGACAACACCCGCGTGCCCAAGGAGAACCTGCTGGGCGCGGTGGGCGACGGCGCCAAGATCGTCTTCGGCTCGTTGAACAACACCCGCCTGTCGGCCGCGGCCGGCGCCGTGGGCTGCGCCCAGGCCTGCCTGGACATCGCCACCAAATACTGCAACGAGCGCAAGCAGTTCGGCCAGCAGATCGGCAAGTTCCAGATGAACCAGGACCTCATCGCCCAGATGGTGTGCGATGTGGAAGCGGCCCGCCTGCTGGTCTACCGCGCCTCGCTGCAAAAAGACGACGGCAACCTGGGCAACGGCATGGAAGTGGCCCAGGCCAAGTACTTCGCCGGCGAGACCGCCATGAAGTGCGCCAACTACGCCCTGCGCATCATGGGCGCCTACGGCTACTCCACCGAGTACCCCGTGGCCCGCTACTACCGCGACATCCCCACCTACGTCATGGTGGAAGGCTCGGCCAACATCTGCAAGACGATCATCGCCCAGGATCAGTTGGGCTACCGCAAGGCCAACCGCTAAGTCTTCAAAAGGCGATCGCCCCGCGGCTGGGGCGATCGCCTTTGTCTTTGAAAGGATCCCTATGCCGATTGTTTTGGAAATCTTCTCCGACTACATCTGACCGTGGTGCTACTTCATTACCGGGCGTATTGAACGAGCACAAAAAGAGTTGGATCTGACCATTCGCTGGACGGCCTTTCCGCTGCATCCCGAAACGCCGGAGGAGGGCCGCACCCTGGACGAGCTGTTTGCCGGCCGGGGGGTGGATATCCCGGCCGTGCTGGCCCGGCTCAAGAGCACGGCCGCCGGCCTGGGGCTGCCGTTTACCGAACGCAACATGACCTACAACAGCCGCCGGGCCCAGGAGCTGGGCAAGTGGGCGGAGGAAGAGGGTCGGGGCGATGCGTTCCATCTCCTGGCCTTCGAGGCCTACTTCGCCCACGGACGCAACATCGGCCGCCTGGATGTGCTCCAGGAGCTGGCCGCGGCCGCCGGCCTCGATCCCCAGGAGGCCCGCAAGGTGCTGGCGCAGGGCCGTTACCAGGCCGCGGTCGATGCCGACTGGCAACGCAGCCGGGAATTGGGCATCACGGCCGTGCCCACCTTTCAGATCCAGGACCGCCGCCTGGTGGGCGCCCACCCCTACGAAGCGATCCGCGATCTGGCCATCTCAGCCGGCGCAACGCACCGCAAAAGCTGACCCGCCCTCGACCGCTATTTGGGATCGCGATATTAACTGGTGTGAATGGATCCGCCAAAGGCTGCTGCTATGACTGAGGATGAACAGATCCAATTGATCAAGGAAAATTAATCAAGGTATTTCAGGTGCGCCATCTCTTGAACCCTTTGTTTGGACTTGGCAATGTCGCAAAAGGCTTTTTCGGTTCTCTGTTCAAGGGAAGCGCGCACTTTGCTCACCGCCTCTTTCGATGAAAGCAGGTCCTTCACCTTTTTCATTTTTACCTTTTTCAGAGAATTCACTTCACACCTCGCGCAAGTTATTGATATAACAAGAGTATGATATAACGTCATCGGCGCTGAGAGCACCGAACGTAAACCTGCCGGGATCATCCGTCAACACATTTCGGTCGTTCAACAATAGAAAGTCCGGATAATGGATGGATAAAAAGGCCAATCTATCAAGATGATTTGCGGTGGCGTCGAACAGGATCTCCCCGGCGATGCGGCACTCTTTGTACAAATCGGGTGTTGAAATTTCACAAACCCAGATGAATTTCGGCATCGCCATCTCGCAATATACGTTTGTGATACCAAAGGGAACTGGGTTTTCCCGCCGCATTTTTTTGAATGACTTGGATGACGTCAGGAAAGTGCGTGTAACGACACTGCCATATTTGAGTAGTCTTGAACGCGTATCCAAGCCTAAAGTATTGTCCGTTAAAATCGCATCCGCCAGTTCCACGACATGTTCAGCCGACAGATGAATCTTCTCGTAAAGCGGCACAATGAACGTATCGATCTCTTCTGTCTTGAATCTTGACCAGTAGCCGGTGGACGGTACAGGGTCGCTTTTGCGTATGGCATGATATGGCAGGAAGTTATCATCGTTGGCGATGAGGCCGGTAAGATAGATATCGCTTGATGTCGGTGTGTGGGCAACAGCCGTCGTGTACTCCGATTTATGCCCGATAATGGTAATGGCATGGGAATGTCCGGAAAGCGCCACCACCACCGGCAGGCCGGATTCAACGTACATGTAGAGAAGCTGGTCGAATAGATTCCCGTGATGCTGTCGGATATAGATTTCTGGCGAGAAGCCGAAGTTGGAAAACATCTCCGTGACCTGATACGCGGTTAATCCTTTTGACGGCACGAGCCTGCCGGTGGAAACATCCTTGGTCAGTTGCGACACTTCATAGGGCCATTTTTCGGCATATCGCCTATAGCGTTGGCTGAAATATCTGAAAATCATCCAGCAGGCGGCATGCGCGCAAACCGTTACGTCCGTATCCTGGCTCATATAGGGAAACCCTTTTGCAACTAATTCTGCACCCAAGATATGCACGGGATATGCAGCAGTACAAATGTGGCCGGATACGAAAGGCAATTTGCCGGGATCCAAAATGGTGCGGCCGATGGGCATGACTCGGTTGGGCCTCAGCACGATAAAGCCGATATAATCATCCTGGTACTGATCCAATTTGAATAGCATTCGGGCCGAAATCTTCGCTGTAAAAAAATTGGCCCGAATGGTCTTGCTTGGATACTGGGCAAACTTGCGGGAGAAGAAATTGAAATAGGTGTCTCGGTAATCGGCGTCCACATAGCCCTTTTCGAGGACCACTGTTTTGGCAATCTCTTTTAGATAGTCACGAATCAGATGGTAAGCGTGGGGTGTGATATAGCCTTCGCAGCTTCGGTAAAAACTCTGCCAATCGGCATCATTTTCAAGCTGAATCAAAACATGCTGTTCATTCTCGAAAAAGACGGGCATGCCGGCTGCTCCTTATATTTCAGATTCTGGTTGTACACTTCGCTCCAGTGAATACGGCATATTTGGCCTATAATCGATTCATCACCGCAACGGGCAGTGCATCACTGGAGCGAAGTGCATAACCAGATTTCAGATTTGTAGTACAATGGCACACCGTTGCTGCAAATTTACGGACCCCAAACGACATGCTGGAGGAAAAGGCTATCCAATGACGGAACAATAGCCTGAATTCTTTAACTAATACAAATAGCTACCTGATGTAAAGCTACTTTTAGGTCCTCTTTTGGACAACATATACGCATTTAAGGGTAACCGGCTTCCCACTCTTTCCTCTTTTTCATATCCCGATGCTACGCACGGCGCCTCCCGGGGTGGGCCCGGTCGGCTCGTTCGCGGACGCAACCTACTTTAATTACAGTAAATTAGTCGGAAAACACCGTGGGCGGCATGGACGCGCCGCATGCAGGCACGAAAACTGCTTATGGTAACGACGCGTTTGAGAACAAATTCATGCATACAAGGAGGCAGATCCCATGCCCATGCCTTTAGGACATACCGCCATCGGTCTCGTGGCTTACGAAACCGCCCAAACCACCCAGCGCCCGGGCAACCGCCTGGCGCTGTTCGCTTACATCACCATCCTGGCCAACCTGCCCGACCTGGACATCCTCTTCGGGCTGCTGTTCACCGGCAACGGCGCCGCCTTTCACCGCGGACCGACCCACAGCCTGCTGTTCGCCCTGGGGGCCGGATATCTGGCCGCTTGGCTCATGCGCCGCTGGTCCCGCGGCCCGCAACTGGGTTTCGCCCTGTGCGGATTGCTCGTCTTCTCCCATGTGGTTGCCGACCTGCTCTTGACCCGCGCGCCGGTCTCGCTCTTCTGGCCCCTGGAGCTGAATTTTTCCTTGGGCTACAGCGATTGGGGCAACGTGATCCAACTGGCCGTCTTCCAGAGCGTTCAGGACTTCGTCATTGCCGTCCTGGCCGGCATCTACCTTTTGATCCTGCGAAAAATACGCGGCACCGGCGTGGTTCACGACCTGCTCATGGCGTTGGTCAGGCGCGGGGCCAGATCCATGCGATAAGCGGACGATCCTTCTTCAGGCGTCCGTGCGCGCCAGGCGGCCGCCCAGCACTTTGTCTCCGGTAGGCCCGGGGCTGCCGCCCCGGGGTTCGATGGTGATGCCGAAGGCCTCGTAACCGGCCATGGGCCGGGACGAACCCACCTTCAGTTGGGCGTCGCCCTGGGCCGATACCGAAAAGACGCCGCCGCTGGTACGCCGGCCGTCGGCAATCAGCCAGAGCTGGTATTGGCGCTCGGCATCCAGGGCCGGCAGGCCTTGCACCACCAGCATGCCCCAAGCGCCGTCTTTGGCCATCAAGAGCGTGCCGCTGGCCCCGGGGGCCGCGTCGGTCGGACGCAGGTGGACCAGATTCACGCTCTCCAGGCCGGAACCGGGGCCAGAGGTGCGCACCTGGCGCCAGAGGTAGTAATTGGAAAGCCCCAAAATGAGGGTCAAGGCCGCGCCGGCCAGCAGCCCGATGGGCACCAGCCGGGGCCAGCCGAACAGCAGGCGCGAAAACCAGGCGAACGGTCGCCGCACCCGCGGGCGGACCGGCGCCTGGATGCGCCGCATGAGCCGTTGCTTCAACGCGTCGGGGGGCGCAACCCGCGGCGCTGCCAGCCCCAGTTGGACCACCACCGCCTCATAGTCGCCCGCCTCGGATCGGCAGCGCTCACAATGGGCAAGATGGGCCGCGACCCGCTCGCGCGCGTCGGCCTCCAGACCGCCAAGCGCCAGGGAGGGCAAAAGCTCAAGGATTTGATCGCATTCACTGTTCATAACATTCCCGGACGGTTGCACTTCTGTTAAGCCATACGCACGCGGCGGCCTTTTGGATCTGGCCGGAGCGCTATTTTTCTGCCAAAACCACCTTTAATTGCTGCATGGCCGCGCGCATGCGCGTCTTGACCGTGCCCAGCGGCAAGGCCAGGGTTTGGGCGATCCGGCCGTGGGCATAGCCTTTGAAATAGGCCAGGGCCAGCACCTGCCGCTGCGTCTCGGGCAACTCCCGGACAGCGCGCATCACCCGCCGCTGCTGTTCCCGCTCGGCCACCTCCGCCTCCAAATCGCCGGGGGCCGAAAGCGAATCCAGCGCGGCATCGTCCCATTGGGGCGGACGCTGATCCGGACGGGCCTGGATGCGCCGCAGGCGGTCGATGGCCTGGTGGCGGGCGATGGCCAGCAGCCAGGTGCGCACCGAAGCATTTTGGGCGTCGTACGTCGCCGCGTGCCGCCAGATCTGCACGAACACATCCAGGGTGGCCTCTTCGGCGGCGGCCGGTTCGCCTAGTATAGTTCGCGCCAGACCATAGACCGCGGCCTTGTGGCGCTCGTAGAACCGCTCGAAGGCACGATCGTCGCCTTGGGCAATCCGCTGCATCAGGGCTGCATCTTCGCTGGGGCTCACGCGCTTTTCCCGCTGAAGGTTCTTCATGGCAAAGGTGTTGGGGAAACATAATGGAGGCCCCGATGCTGTCAAGCCGAATTAAATCCAATCCAAAACCGAACCGGCTGCGTATACCTTACCAAAACCAAACCAACCACCTGCCCCACGGGGCTTTGAAAGGAGCTTGCCATGAAAAAACTCACTATCGTTCTGCTGACCGTCACCCTCGGCGCATTGATCGCCTCCCTGGCCCTGGCCGATCACCATGCCGTCAAAACCGCCACCAAAGAAGGCCTGGGCACCTACCTGACCGATGCCAAGGGCATGACCCTCTACCGGTTCGCCAAGGATGCTGCCGGAACCAGCAACTGCGACGCCGGCTGCCTGGAAAAATGGCCGATCTATCATCGCGACACGGTGGCCCCGCCGGCCGGGGTCAACGCCGCGGATTTCGGCACCATCACCCGGGCCGACGGCCAGAAGCAGACCACCTTCCGCGGCTGGCCGCTTTACTACTTCGTGATGGACAAAGCCGCGGGCGACACCAAGGGCCAGGGCGTCAAAGAGGTCTGGTTCGTCATCGACCCGTCCAAATTCCCACCCAAATAGCAACTGCCCGCCGGCCAGAGGTCCCCGGCGTCCGCTCCCCGCGGGCGGATGCCGGGCCGCCCGGCACGCCCCGCCCGCCTAAAAAGCATTGATTTTATAGCCCTGCCGTTTTACACAGGACGCTATCAGCGGTTTTCGAACGCTAACCCGGAGCAGGTACTTTCCTTGCAGAGGGGCAAGCCGCCCCTTTCATATTCAGGCCATACCCCCAATCGATCCGTCAGGAGGCGTCATTCCGTGAGCAACGAAGTCAATAAAATTATCTATTCGATGATCAAGGTCAGCAAATTCTACGACCAGAAGCCGGTTCTGAAAGATATCTCCCTCTCTTACTTTTACGGCGCCAAGATCGGGGTGCTGGGTCTCAACGGCTCGGGTAAAAGCTCGCTGCTGCGCATCCTGGCCGGCGTGGACACCAACTTCAACGGCGAGACTGTGCTCGCGCCGGGCTACACCGTGGGCTACCTGGAGCAAGAGCCGCTGGTGGACGTGGACAAGACCGTGCGCGCCGTGGTCGAAGAGGGCGTGCAGGCCACCGTGGACCTGCTCAAGCAGTTCGAGGAGATCAACAACAAGTTCGCCGAGCCCATGAGCGACGACGAGATGGACAAATTGATCCAGCGCCAGGGCGAGGTGCAGGAAAAATTGGATGCCCTGGAGGCCTGGGACCTGGACTCCAAGCTGGAGATGGCCATGGATGCCCTGCGCTGCCCGCCCGGCGACATGCAGGTCAAGGTGCTCTCGGGCGGCGAGAAGCGCCGGGTGGCCCTGTGCCGGCTGCTGCTGCAAAAGCCCGACATCCTGCTGCTCGACGAACCCACCAACCACCTGGACGCCGAGAGCGTGGCCTGGCTGGAGCACCACCTGCAAGCCTATGCCGGCACGGTCATCGCCGTGACCCACGACCGCTACTTCCTGGACAACGTGGCCGGCTGGATCCTGGAGCTGGACCGCGGCCACGGCATTCCCTGGAAGGGCAACTACTCGAGCTGGCTGGAGCAGAAGCAGGAGCGCCTGCGAAGGGAAGAAAAGAGCGAAAGCAGCCGCCAGAAGACCCTCTCCCGGGAGTTGGAGTGGATCCGCATGTCGCCCAAGGGCCGCCATGCCAAGAGCCAGGCGCGCATCAGCGCCTATGAAAAACTGCTCTCCCAGGAGAGCCAGAAGCAGGAGAAGGATCTGGAGCTCTACATTCCGCCCGGGCCGCGCCTGGGCGATGTGGTCATCGAGGCCGACAACGTGGGCAAGGCCTACGGCCAGCGACTGCTGGTGGAGAACATGAGCTTCCGCCTGCCGCCCGGCGGCATCGTGGGCGTCATCGGCCCCAACGGCGCCGGCAAGACCACCCTGTTCCGCATGGTCACCGGCCAGGAAAAGCCCGACAGCGGCGCTTTCCGCATCGGCGACACGGTCAAGCTGGCCTACGTGGACCAGAGCCGCACGCTGGACCCCCAGAAGAGCATCTGGGAAGAGATCACCGGCGGCAACGAGCAGATCCAGTTGGGCGACCGGCTGGTCAACTCCCGGGCCTACGTGGCGCGCTTCAACTTTTCGGGCAGCGACCAGCAGAAGAAGGTGGGCACGCTTTCGGGCGGCCAGCGCAACCGCGTGCACCTGGCCAAGATGCTGCGCGAAGGGGCCAACGTGCTGCTGCTCGACGAACCCACCAACGACCTGGATGTCAACACGCTGCGCGCCCTGGAAGAGGCCCTGGAGAACTTCGGCGGCTGCGCCGTGGTCATCAGCCACGACCGCTGGTTCCTGGACCGCATTGCTACCCACATCCTGGCCTTCGAGGGCGACAGCAAGGTGCTCTTCTTCCACGGCAACTGGAGCGAGTACGAGCAGGACCGCAAACGCCGCCTGGGCGCCGATGCCGAGCGGCCGCACCGCATCAAGTACCGGCAGTTGACGCGCTAGAGAATTGATCGGACACAAGGAGGAGAGGGCATGAAGAACGACCGACGCATCACCATCGCCTTTACCGACGGCACCGACATGCAGTTCGAGTTTCCCAAGCAGATCGACGATCCCAGCAAGATCGTCACGGCCCTGCGCGGCACGCTGAAGGAACAACTGCTGGTCATCGAGGTCGAGGGCGCCATGTACACCATCCCTTACAATAATGTGAAGTACATCCGGGTCTCGCCCTGTCCGGACAAGCTGCCCGAAACGGCCATCACCGGCGCGCGCCTGAAAGAGTGAGTCTTTACCGCTGAAGGAGGAGCTTATGCCGGAAAAACAAGTGCCGGCGGAATCCAAACCGGCCAAGTCGCTCAGCGCCTTCGTCTACCGCACCCTGACCCTGCGCGTCGTGGCGACCGGCCTGCTCATCGCCCTGGCCTTCGGCCTTTTGATCTACGCCACCCAATCCCGGAACATCGGCCAAAATGTGGTCGAAGACGCTCAGAATCGGCTGGATCTGCTGGTCTACCTGACCCGCCAGATGGCCCAGGATCAGGGCATCGAACCCAGTCAGGCCTTTCAGCAACTGCTCGCCGGGGGCCGCCTGCCGATCCGTCCCCGGCAGCACTACGGCGATTTCGTCTACGCCCTTTTCTATACATCCGCCGGCGAAAAGAAAGGGGTCTTCAAGGCGGCCGACGATCCCCGGGCCGACCTGGCCCAGCGCTTCGTGAGTACCACCGAGAGCCGTTTTCCTGCCCCCGAGGCGCCCTTTCACCAGGTGGTGCGCCTGAAGGGCCGGCCCTATATCCATCTGGCGGTCGCCGTGGAAGGCCCGGAGCATGCCGTCCTCGGCCATGCCGAAGCCATGTTCGCCCTGTCGGACCGCACGGCGGCCCAGGTGCGCAAGAACACCTTGCGCTCCATCGGCTACATGCTGCTGGTGGTGCTCTTCACCACGGCCATGCTCTACCCGGTGATTCTGACCCTGACCCGCCGCCTGGCCCGCTATTCGGAGACGCTGCTCGATTCCAACCTGGAGACGCTCTCGGTGCTGGGCAGCACCATCGCCAAACGCGACAGCGACACCGATGCCCACAACTACCGGGTGACCATCTACGCGGTGCGCATGGCCGAGGCCCTGGGCATGGAAAAAGCATCCATGCAGCGGCTGATCAAGGGCGCCTTCTTGCACGATGTGGGCAAGATCGGCATCCGCGACGACATCCTGCTCAAGCCCGGGCGCCTGGACGAAAAGGAGTATGCCGTCATGAAGACCCACGTGAACCACGGCGGCGACATCGTCCAGCGCTCGGCGTGGCTCCAGGAGGCCGCCGATGTGGTCAACG
>JAKAFO010000159.1 GCA_021819735.1 Deltaproteobacteria bacterium | reverse complement strand
AACCCTGAAAACGTTGCGTCACGTCGTGCTGGCCTGGCCGGATGACACCGTCTGCCATCCGGGCCATGGGGCCGCCTTTCGGCTGCGAGATATTCGGGGGGCTGTGGAACGCTTCCTGGCCAAGGAACATGGAAAGTTCTACGGGGATGCGAGCTGGGGAATGTGATTCGACGGCGAAGGGGCGCAGAGCGATTGCCGGATACGCCGGGGAGCAAACCTAAAATTCTTCCAAGCGCGCAAGTCTTGAGGTATCCAGACCTGTTTTTACGTTAACTTCCAAAAAGGAGTCAAAAAATGAAAGTAGAAGAGATCAAAACCATCGCTATTATCGGTGCCGGCGACATGGGCCACGGTATTGCCGAGATCTGCGCCCTGGCTGGCCTGAAGGTCCACCTGTACGACATCAAGGAAGAATTTGTCACCCGCGGCCGCACCCGGATCAAGGAGAGCCTCGAGAAGCAGGTAGCCAAGCAGAAGCTTTCCGCCGAGGCCATGAACAGCGCCTTGGGTGCCATTCAGGGCTTCACAGAGCTGAGCAAGGCGGTCCAGGGCATCGACTTCATGATCGAAGCCGCCCCGGAAGTGCTCGACCTGAAAACCAGGATCTTCAAGGAAGCCGATGCCCATGCCCCCAAACACGCCATCCTGGCCTCCAACACCTCCAACATGAGCATCACCCAGATGGGCGCCGCCACCCAGCGGCCCGGCCAGGTGGTGGGGGTACACTTCTTCAATCCCGTGATGCTCATGGCCCTGGTCGAAATCATCCGCGGCGCCGGGACCAGCGCAGAGACCATGGAGTCCAGCTTCCAACTCATGGCCCGCATGAAGAACTTCCGTGGCCCCATGGTGCCGGTGCGCGTGGAAAAGGACACCCCCGGCTTCATCTACAACCGCCTGGGGGCGCCCATCGGTCTTTACATGGCCGAGTTGTACGAGCGCGGCCTGGTGGAGCCTGAAGCGCTGGACGCCAAGGTGCGCTCCATCGGCGCGCCCATGGGGCCCTATGAAATCATGGATTTCACCGGCCTGGACGTGAACCTGCACGGCAACGAGTACTTCGCCCAGACCTTGTCGCCGGAGTTCGCACCCCGGGGCTGGATGAAGCGTTTGGTGGCCGAAGGAAAGTTGGGCAAGAAGAGCGGGGCCGGCATCTACGCCTGGCCGGGCGGCAGCCGGCCGGTCATCGACCTGAAAAAGGCCGATCCCAACTTCGATGTCATGGACATCATCTGCCTGCAGGTCAACGAGGGCACCAAGCTGCTCGAGGCCGGGGTCACCCACAGCGCGGCCGAGATCGACAAGGCCGTGATCAACGGCGGCGGCGCGGCCTTCGGCCCCTTTGCCTTGGCCAAAGGCATGGGCTGGGCCAAGGTGGCGGCTCAGTGCGAGGCTATCTCCAAACGGCTGAAGATTCAATGGTTCATGCCCACCCAAATGCTGCGCAAGGGCGGCATCGAGATGTAGCCGCGGTGGCCGCAAACAAAAGGCTCCAGCTTTTTTTGAAAATCTGATATAGGTTGCCAATGGATGCTGCTTTGGAAGGCGGTTCGCAGCCAATATTAAGATAAGGGGGAAATATCGCGATGAAGAAACCGAGTCAAAGCGCCGGCAAGCTCATGGAACTCATCAACCATGCCATTCAGGATTGTGAAATAACGCCCAAGGAGTATAACGAGATCATGGATCTGGCCCATGCCGACAGTCACCTGGACAAGGAAGAGAAGGCGCTTCTGGCCCAGTTTCAAGAGATGATCGGTAACGGAACGATCAAGCGGGTTCGCGGGTAAATCCCCGCCGAACCTTCGGAGTGTAAGATGCCTGTGCGCTCCTTGTCATAAAATGACCGATCCCCGGGGCGGGGCTCAAACGGTGCATCGCCCTGGGGTTCGTTTTGCCGAGATCTTAGCTGGTACCTGACGCCAGCAGGTGCTATCACCGAGATCCCTTGGGGATCTCCCAATCGAGGGGGCCCATGAACACACAAGACCTGATCGCGATCCTGGCCGAGCAACAGGGACTCTCCAAGGCCGAAGCCCGTCGTTACATCTCACTGTTTTTCGACGCCATGTCCGATGCCCTGGCCCGCGGCGAACGCGTGGAGATCCGCGGATTGTGCGCCTTCAAGGTCAAGGAGTACAAGAGTTACAAGGGCCGCAACCCCAAGACCGGAGAGGCGGTAACGGTCCGTCCCAAGAAACTGCCCTACTTCAAGCCCCTGGCCGAACTGAAAGAGCGGGTGGATAAATAGCGGCGTCGGTTCATCGCTGCCGTGACATCCATATTGCTCTGTCTTTTTAATCCGCCGATTCATTCCCAACAACAGCATCGACCATGCCTGCCGAGCCGCCGGTTCCATGCAGATCCCGGCGCGGGGGGTGGTTTTTTTACAATTGACGGCACACCCCGCACAGCCCGCATTTGTCCGGATCGGCCGGGCAGGCCGGGGTTTCTTTGGCCTGCAGGGCGCGCTCGTACTCCCGCCACAAGAAATCCTTGTCCAGGCCGTGGTCGATAAAATCCCAGGGCAACAGTTCTTGCTTGGCGCGTTGGCGGTGGATGTAGAAGTCCGGATTGAGGGCCGAGGATTTGAAGGTCTGGGGCCAATTGCCATCGTTGCCGTGGGCGTCGAGCAGCAGTTGGCCGCAGCGGCGGTCGCCCCGGGAGAGCAGGGCCTGGATGTAGGCCCAGCGCGGCACATCGGCGTGCACGCGCACGTTGGCGGTCTTTTTGAGGCCGTCTTTGACGCGTTTGATCTTCTGCTTGAGGCTGGCCGCATCGTCCATGGCCGCCCATTGAAAGGGGGTGAACGGTTTGGGAACGAAGCTGTTGAGACTCACGGTGATATCGCCCATGCGGCCGCGCGTCCGGCTGGAGCGCAGGAAGCGGTCCTTGATGCGCTTGACCAGGGCCACCAGTTCATCCACGTCGGCGTCGGTCTCGGTGGGCAACCCCACCATGAAATAGAGTTTCAGGTTGGGAATGCCGCCAGCCACCAGCCGTTCGGCGGCCCCCAGAATGGCCGTCTCGTCCAGGCCTTTATTGATGACCTGGCGCAAGCGTTGGGAGCCGGCTTCGGGGGCGATGGTAGCGGTTTTGAGGCGTCCGGATTTGAGGGCCGCGATGAGCTCGTCGTCCAGGGCGTCGGCGCGCAGGGAGCTGAACGAGAGTTGCAGACCGAGTTGCCGGCCCTGGTCGCACAAGGCTTTCAGGCCCGGCAGGTCCGAGACCGCCGCGCCCAGGAGGCCGACCTTGCGGCTAAGGTCGGCCCCCTGTTGCATGACGGCCAGCAACTCGGGCAGCGGACGGAAACGCGGGGGACGGTAGATGTAGCCGGCGGCGCAAAAGCGACAGCCGTGGGGACAGCCGCGGCTGACTTCGATGAGATAGGCATCGTCAAAACCGGTGTCGGGCGTGACCACCGTGCTGTGGGTCGCAAACTCGCTCAGGTCGGTGCTGTAGACCCGGCGGATCTTCTCGGGCACGGCTTGCATGGGCCGGAAGGCGGCCAGGGTGCCGTCGGCCCGGTACGCTTCCTGGTAGAAGGCGGGCACATACACGCCGGGCATGTCCCGGGCCGCCTCGAGCAGGAAGCGGCGGCGATCGGCGGCCGGGTCGAAGCGGGTGAAAAAAGGCGCCAGCAACCCTTCGGCTTCGCCCAGCAGGAAGCAATCGATGAAAGGCGCCAGGGGTTCGGGGTTTAAAAAGCAGGAAACCCCCCCTGCCAAAATAAGGGGGAGAGGGAGGGAGCCGCCACGACATGTGGCCGGCAGGGGGAGTCCCGCTTTTTGGAGAATCGTCAGTACATGGGCATAATCGTTTTCGAAGGAGATGGAAAAAGCCAGCGCATCGAACTCGCCCAGCGGCCGTCCCGACTCCAGGGAGACCAGGGGCGCGCCAGGGTCTTCGTTCTCGGGCAGAAAGGCACGTTCGCAAAGCACGTGGGGCAGGGCGTTGAGCCGGCGGTAGACCGTCTGGAATCCCAGGCTGGCCATGCCCACCGCGTAGTGGTTGGGGTAGACCAGGGCCACGCGCAGGTGTCCTTGCCACGGTTTACGAATCGTTCCGGTTTCCGCATCGAGTCTGGCTTTCCGTTCTTTATCCGTTGCCGACGCCATCCCTAGCTCCAATGCCGCGCACGGGCCGCAAGAAGAAAAGCTCGCGGCCGGCTCGATGGCGCGTCACCCCTGCGGTGCTCGGCGGCGGCAAGGCCTGCGTTCCGGCTGCCATGCCGCTGCCCCGGCCCGGGGAATGACTACTAGTCCGCCTTGCGGCGCAAAAAGGTGGGCACGTCCAGGTCATTGTTGTCGATGACCATGCCCTTGTACCCTCTGAAAATGCCATCCGAGGTCTCGCCGGCGGTTTGCTGTTTGGGCACCCGCTTGAAGGCCGGTATATCCAGGTTGTCGCTCGGAACGGTCAGGTCGGCGGGCGTGATGTCGCGTACCTTGCCGCCGAACGTCGGATCGTTGGCCGGCACCGGCGCTTTCCTTTTCTCTTCTTCGACGCCGATCCCCGTGGCGATGACCGTGACGCGCATCTCATCGCCCATATCGTCGTCGATGACCGCGCCCCAGATGATTTCGGCTTCGTCGCCCACTTCGTTGTAGATGCGATCCGAGGCTTCGGTCATCTCTTCCATGGTCAGATCGCTGCTGCTGGTGATGTTCATCAAGACGCCCTTGGCGCCGCGGATGTTGATGTCTTCCAGCAGCGGATGGGAGATGGCCCTTTCGGCCGCTTCGATGGCCCGGTTTTCGCCGCTGGCGACACCGATGCCCATGATGGCCATGCCGGCCTTGGACATGGTGGTCTTCACATCGGCGAAATCCAGGTTGACCAAGCCCGGACGCATGATCAAATCGGTGATGCCCTTGACCGAATGCAGCAGGATTTCATCGGCCTTGCGGAACATGTCGATCATGCGGGCGTTCTTGGAGGCCAGGCCGCGCAGGCGGTCGTTGGGGATCGTGATGACCGTGTCGGCCACTTTCTTCAATTCGTTCAGGCCTTCGTCGGCCATGCGGCCGCGCTTCTTGCCTTCGAACGAAAACGGCCGCGTCACCACGGCCACGGTGAGCACGCCCAACTCCTTGCACAAACCGGCGATGATCGGCGCCGCGCCCGTGCCGGTGCCGCCGCCCAGGCCGGCGGTGATGAAGACCATGTGGCTGTCGGCCAGAGCGGCCTTGACCGCCTGGGCGCTTTCGATGGCCGCATCGCGCCCCACCTGGGGATTGGCGCCCGCGCCCAACCCTTCGGTGAGCTTTTCGCCGAGCTGAATCTTGATTTCGGCCTGGGAATTTTCCAGGGCCTGCAAATCGGTGTTGGCAGCGATGAACTTGACGCCGCACAGGTTGCCGGCCACCATGTTGTTGATGGCGTTGCCTCCCGCACCGCCCACGCCGATCACCTTGATTTTGGCCGACTTCTCCGGTTCGATGAAACTAAACATAGGCTCCCCCTTCTTTTATGTTAAAGGTTCTCCCTCTCATTTACTTTAGACTTTCCAAATTCTACTTTCAACTTCTAAATTACTTCCTTGAACCATTTCTTCATCCGCTGCATGATGCTGTTGAAGATATTCTTGTCGCGGATGCGGAACTTCTTGGCCGGCGCCTTGCGCGCGCCGTAGAGCACCAACCCGACGCCAGTGGCGTACATGGGGTTGTTGACCACGTCGGTCAGCCCGGTGATCCCCTGGGGCTTGCCCAGGCGCGTCGGCAAACCCAGCACCGCTTCGGCGATTTCGGGCACGCCGTCCAGCATGGCCGTGCCGCCGGTAACCACCAGGCCGGCGGAGACCACATGCTCCATACCCGCGCGGTAGACCTCGCGTTTGATCAGGCTGAAGATCTCTTCCATGCGCGGTTCCAGGATTTCGCCCAGAATCTGGCGCGGCAGCTTGCGCGGCTTGCGTCCGCCCATGCCCGGCACCTCGATGGTCTCGTCGGCACTGATGTTGGCCGAAAGGCAGGTGCCGTACTTTTTCTTGATCTTCTCGGCTTCGGCCAGCGGAGCCCGCAGGCCCACGGCGATATCGTTGGTCAGATTGTCGCCACCCAGGGCCAGCACGAAGGTGTGCTTGATGTTCTGGCCGGCGAAGATCGCCAGATCCGACGTTCCGCCGCCCAAATCGAGCAGGGCCGTGCCCAATTGCTTCTCTTCGTCGGTGAGCACCGCTTCGCCCGAGGCCAGGGCTTCCAGGACGATGTCGCACACGTCCAGGCCCGCGCGGTTGGCGCATTTGACGATATTGTGGGCCGAGGTGACCGCGCCGGTGACGATGTGGATCTTGGCTTCCAGGCGCACGCCGGCCATGCCCACCGGGTTCTGGATGCCGGCCTGGTCGTCCACGATATACTCCTGGGGCAGCACATGAATCACTTCGCGATCCATGGGGATGGCCACGGCCCGGGCCGCGTCGATAACCCGCTCCACGTCGTTGGGGGTGATCTCCGGCCCCTTGATGGCCACGATGCCGCGGCTGTTGAAGCCCGTGATGTGGCCGCCGGCGATGCCGGCATAGACCGAGGAGATTTCGCACCCGGCCATCAGCTCGGCTTCCTCCACCGCTTTCTTGATGGATTCCACCGTGGATTCGATATTGACCACTACGCCTTTGCGCAACCCCACCGACGGGTGGGTGCCGATGCCGATGATATTGACTTCCGCGCCGCGTACTTCGCCGACCACGCAGCAAATTTTAGTCGTGCCGATGTCGAGCCCGACGATGATGTTATCCTTGGCCTGCGCCATACGCCTCCTTGAACCTTTGCCCGCGCGCCTACTCTACCTTTTCGGCTTCCGGCGTGCCGGCCCGTTGCACCACGATCCGTTCCGGATTGTTCAGGTCCGTCGTCTGAAAATCGCCCCAATTCTCGTTTCGGGCCAAGTAGTCGCGCAATTGCTTGAAGCGCTCGAACTTCGCCTCGTAGTCGTCAAATCCCAGTTTGATGAGCCGCTGGTCGGACTTTAGGATCAGGCTGACGCCCAGCTCCTTGTCCAGGTACACCTTTTCGATATCCCCATGGGCGATGGGCCCCTCATCGTTGCGGCAGATGCGCAGCACTTGCACGACCGCGGCCAGGGCCGACCCCGGGGGCTCTTCTCCGATGCGGATGTCGCCAAAAGCCAGCCCGCTGACCAGGGGCAAATCCTCGGCGTCGCTCTTGGCGACCTCCTTGAAAATGCGGCCCTCGGTGTCGATGAAGAATTTGCGGCCCAGATCCAGGCACGCCAGGGCCACGTGTTCCTCGATGCGGATGGCCAGGGCGTTCGGAATCTCCCGGGTCACCTGGGCTCTTAGAATCCAGGGATGGTCGAGCAGCCGCTCGCGCACCACCCGCAGGTTGAGAGCCAGTAGATTGTCGCCCAGGCGGATGCCGGCCTGGCGCAGCACCTGCGCTTCCGTCAAGCGTTGCTGGCCGCTGACCGTGATCGTCTGGGCCTGGAAGTACTTGGCATGCGTCACCGCGTCATAACCGGCCATGCACAGCGCGCTCATGCCCAGCACGGCGAGCATCAGCGCCGTGAGCGTCAGGCAAGCCAACAGCCGTCCCTTCCAGTTTCCCGGTTGGCGATGACGGTTGGATTTGAAGCGGTTCTTGCGCACCTTGACGTTTACTCCTTGCTCTCGCCTTTGAGCTGCGCCACCAGGCGCTCTCCCAATTGGTAGACATTACCGGCGCCCAGGGTCAGGACGACATCGCCCGGCGCAATCAGTTCGCTCAACTGCGCTAGGGCCGCGTCCATGCTTTCCACATAGCGGACATCCTTGTGGCCGCGGGCCCGAATGCTGTCGCACAGGGTGCGGCTCTCAACGCCTTCGATGGGCCGTTCGCTGGCCGCGTAGATCGGCAGCACCAGCAGTACGTCGCAGCGATAGAAGCTGCGGGCGAAGTCATCGAAGAGCGCCTTGGTACGGCTGAAACGGTGGGGCTGGAACACCACCACCTTGCGGCGGCCCGCCCAGCCATGGGTCATGGCCTCCAGGGTGGTCTTGATCTCCGTGGGGTGGTGGCCGTAGTCGTCCACCACCGTGATCTGCTTGGCCTCGCCCTTGATCTCCAGACGGCGCTGCACGCCCTCCACCCGCTCCAGGGCTTTCTTGATCTTGGCGAACTCGATGCCCAGCTCCAGGCCTACGGCAATGGCAGCCAAAGAATTGTAGACATTGTGCAGGCCGGGCAGGGTCAACACCACCTCGCCCAGCGTCTTGCCCTGGCGCGTCACCGTGAAGCGGCTGCTCAGGCCTTGGAGCACCACATCCTGGGCTTGAAGATCGGCCTGGGGATTCATGCCGTAGGTGGTGAAGCGCTTGCGCACCAAAGGAATCAGGTCTTGCACAGCCTCGTTGTCCAGACAGAGCACCACCAGGCCGTAGAACGGCACGCGGTCGATGAAGCTGAGGAAGACGCGCTTGATGTCGTCCAGGTCCTTGTAGAAATCCAGGTGCTCGCGGTCGATGTTGGTCACCACGGCGATGGCCGGCGAGTACTTCAGAAACGAGCCGTCGCTTTCGTCGGCCTCGGCCACGATGTAGTCGCCCTTGCCCAGCACGGCATTGGAGCCGATGCTCTTGAGCTTGCCACCGATCACCACCGTGGGGTCCAGGCCGCCGGCCGCCAGGATCGAGGCCACCAGCGAGGTGGTGGAGGTCTTGCCGTGGGCCCCGGCCACGGCCACGCTGTACTTCAGGCGCATCAGTTCGGCCAGCATCTCGGCCCGGGGAATGACCGGCACGGCGGCCTGGATGGCCGCGTTGACTTCCGGGTTGGACGGATCGATGGCCGACGAGACCACCACCACGTCGGCGCCGGCAATCTGTTCGGCGGCATGGCCTTCGTACACCGTGCCGCCCAGGGATTGCAGGCGCTCGGTGATCTCCGAACTCTTCAAGTCCGAGCCCGACACCTTGTAGTTGAGGTTCAGCAGCAGTTCGGCGATGCCGCTCATGCCGATGCCGCCGATGCCCACGAAGTGAATGTGATATTGTTTACGATACATGGCTCACGTCGTTCTTCCGTTTGCGGTTATTGCGCCGCCCCGCCCTGGGCGGGCTGGCGGCTCTCAATCAATCGATAAATATCGCGTACGATCGTCAGAGCCGCCTCGGGGCGCCCCAGGGTCAGGGCCTTGGCGGCCATGGCGCTTACCGTGGCCGGGTTGCGGCGGTAGTAGGCGATCCGCTCCGCCAGAATCGCACCGGTCAACTCGCGTTGCCGGATCATCTCCGCCGCGCCGGCATCCACCAGGGATCGGGCGTTGGCGGTCTGGTGATCGTCCGCGGCCTGGGGAAAGGGGATAAACAGCGCGGCCCGTCCGACCACCGTGATTTCGGCCACGGTGGTGGCCCCGGCCCGGCAGACGATCAGATCGGCCTGGGCGTAGCGCTCGGCCATGTCGTCGAAGAAGGCCCGCACCGTGGCGGCCAGGCCGGCCTGGGCATAGGCCCTGGTCACATGGGCCTCATCGTCCCGGCCGGTTTGATGCACCACCCGCAGACCGTCCACGGCGGCCAAATCCGGCAGCGCCGCCACCATGGCTTCGTTGATGGCGTGCGCGCCCTGGCTGCCGCCCAGGACCAGCACCGTGAAGGTGTCGGCGGCGTGCGGCACGCGGCCCTTGGCGCCGCGCATCAGGATTTCGTCGCGCACCGGGTTGCCCGTGAGCAGCGTCTTCCGGGCATCGAACCGGCCGCTGGCATCTTCGAACGAGAGGTAGACGCGCGCCGCGATGCGCCGCACCCAACGGTTGGTCAACCCCGGTTCTTGGTTCTGCTCGTGCAGTACCGTGGGGATGCCCATCAGCCAGGCGGCCACCGCCACCGGCCCGGCCGAGTAGCCGCCCACGCCCATCACCACCTGGGGCTTGAACTGCCGGATGATCCGGCGCGATTGGCACACCGCCTTGGGAATCTTGCCGGCCGCCCGGGCCTGGCGCCACACGCCGCGGCCTTTGATGCCTTCGATGGCGATGGTGCGGTGCTCCCACCCCAGGCGGTCTATCACGGCCACATCCAGCGGCCGGCCGGCGTTCACGAAGAGCACGCGGTTGCGGATATGCCGCGCCAGGAAAGCCTGGGCCACGGCCACGCCCGGAAACAGGTGGCCGCCCGTGCCGCCGCCGGCTACGATCAGGCCGTACCCGGTTCCCTCGTCATATGCCTCAAGCACGCCGGGCATGTTGCGCTCCGATATTGGTCAGGATGCCGATGCTGGCCATGTTGAACATCAAGGAGGTGCCGCCGTAGCTCAGAAACGGCAGGGTCAGCCCCTTGGGCGGCAGCAGACTGAGGCACACCCCCATGTTGATCGATACTTGCAAAGCCAGGGCAAAGGTGATGCCCGCGGCCATCAGCATGCCGAATGGGTCTTCGCAGCTCGTGGCGATGCGGTAGCCGCGCCACAGGATGGTGGCATAGAGCGCCAAGATGAAAAGCACGCCCCAATATCCCATCTCCTCGCCGATCACGGCGAAGACGAAGTCGGTGTGCGGTTCGGGCAGGTAGAAGAGCTTCTGATGACCCTGGGCGATGCCCGTGCCCCAGAAACCGCCCACGCCGAAGGCAATCAGCGACTGGGTCACCTGGTAGCCGGCGCCGGTGGGGTCTTTCCAGGGGTCGAGAAAACTGAGAAAACGCGCCACTCGGTAGGGGGCCATGAGCATCATGAGGACGCCGCCGGCGGCGGTCGGCACCATGACCGACAGCAAATGCTTCAACGGGACGCCGGCGATGAACATCAGCAGCCAGGTCAGCGCCGTGAAGATCACCACCGAACCGAAGTCCGGCTGCAACATGAGAGCGATGCAAAAGAGCGCCAGGACCACCAGGTGGGGCACGAAGCCGATGCTGAAGATTTCTAACGAGGCCTGTTTTTTGCTCAACGAGTAGGCCAGGTAGGCGATCAACCCCAGGCGGGCCATCTCCATGGGCTGGAACGAGAACGATCCGATTTTGAGCCAGCGCAGCGAACCGCCGGCCGAAAGACCCAGGCCCGGGATGTGGACGGCCAGCAGCGACCCCAGGCCCACGACCAGCAGGGGGTAGGCCAGCACGCGGTAGAAGCGGTAGGGGATGTGGCTGCACGCCACCAGCCCCACGATGCCCAGGCCGGCGAAGAGCGCCTGCTTCTTGAGGAAGAAGGCGTCGCTCTTGAACTTGTCCAGGGCCACGGCCGAGCTGGCGCTGTAGACCATGACCAGCCCGATCCCCACCAGGAAGAGCACCGCGAAGAGCAGGCGCACATCGTAGGTCACGGGCAAGGTCATGGATCGGGCGGAACTCTGGGTCATGCCAAGGCTCCCGCTGCGCGGCGGAAGACTTCCCCGCGCTGGGCATAGTTCGCAAACATATCGAAACTGGCGCAGGCCGGCGAGAGCAGCACGGTCTCGCCCGGCTTGGCCGCCGCATATCCGCGGCGCACCGCGTCGGCCATGTCCGTGGCAACTTCAGCCCCTTCGGCCGGCGCCTGGGCCAGGGCCGCCAGGATCTCGTCGCGGGACTCGCCCATGACGATCAGCCGCTTGACCCGAACGGCCACATGGTTGAACAGCGGCGCAAAATCGTAGCCTTTGTTGCGACCGCCCATGATCAGCACCACGGG
>JAKAFO010000498.1 GCA_021819735.1 Deltaproteobacteria bacterium | reverse complement strand
GAGGCGTCCGTGCACTGGCAGTAAGGCTGAATGATCTCTGCGATCAGACGCTCGGAGGGAACCATGGAGGCGAAGAATGCTGGAAAGCACGAGGCCCCCAGGGCGATGGCAAAATCCACGCTGCCCCAGCCGAGTTCTTCCATGATGATGTGGGTTTCGATGGGATCGCTGGCCAGCCCACCATAGGTGTCCGGCAACAGAATGGTGTGGTAGCCCAGGTAATAGCCCTGCTTCATGGTGCGCCAGAACAGGGGGCTGGCGATGACCTCCGCGGGGTCATGGATCTTGTCCAGCTCGAGGCTGGCGGGACGCAGCACCTCCTTGGCGAACCGATGGGTCTCTTCCTTCATGGCGATCTGGGCCTTGGTAAGGTCCATGTTCAGTTCGGTGTATCCATTCATGGGATGGCTCCTTTTGTAAGATATCTTCCCGCTCCGGATTCCGGATCTTATTTGGAAAACGCAAAGACGTTGGCCGCGGACGGCGAGAACTGCTCCCGCAGCAAGCGATCCAGCGCCTTTTCCGAGATTGTTTTCGGGATTTCCTCAACGACCTGAAGGTAGCTTGGGATGAAGTTGGGTTCCAGTTCCTTGCGGCACTTTTCAAACAGGGCGGCCGGGTCGATGCGCACGCCGTCAAAAGCCACCACCGCAGCCACCAGGTCGCTTTCACCCGGCGCGCCGGAGGCGGCCGGGATGCCGTAGACGCACGCTTCGCTGACATCCGGATGGGTGCCCAGCACGCGCTCGATGTGGTCAGGCTGAATGAAATCCCCGGCCCGACGCAGCTCCTTGCCTTTGCGGTGGCAGAAGAAATACCAGCCCTCGGCATTCCGGCTGACGATGTCCCCGGTGCGCAGCCATCCGCCACGGGTTTTCTCCTCAGAGGCCTGCTTGTTGTCCAGGTAGTCGACTTTGGTATCGCCCTTGGTCATGCGGCAGATGAGTTCGCCCGCAGCGCCCGGCGGCACCGGCCGGTCATCTTCGTCCACCACCTTGAACTCCATCATGCCGGGAATCGGTTTGCCGAAGGAGCCCACCGGCCCCACCCCGGGCGGCTTGTAGGCGAATCCGCCTTCCACGGAGCCGTACCACTCCAGGATCTTGACGGCGAAGCGTTTTTCGAATTCTTCCCAGATGGCGGCCGGCGTTCCCGCGCTCAGAACGGTTTGCACCGGGTTGTCGGCATCGTTCGAACGCGGCGGCTCGTTGAAAATGCCCGCCATCATGCCGCCCAGCAGCGAGAAGCTGGTGCAGCCGTAGGCGCGGCAGATATCCCAGATACGGCTTTTGGTGAAACGGGCGGAGAAAACCGCCTTGATACCCGCGCCGATGGCCGGGAACAGCGTGACCGCCTGGGAATTGCCATGGGTCAAGGACAGGCCGGAATACAGAACGTCGGATGCCTTGTACTTCCACACCAGCTTGGTCACGATGTTGAACATGCCGAAGCGGTTGTTGCGGATGGTGACGCCCTTGGGGTCGCCGGTGGTGCCGGAGGTGTAGATAATCTCCATGGGATGGCGCACGTCCATGATCTGCTGCTTGACGCGCTCCCACGCGGGCTTCGCAAGGGTTTCGTCGAGGGCCGGGTAACGGCTGGAAACCGCCAGGCCCTGCTCTTTGCGCCAGGCGACAAACACTTTCAGGACACCGGGTGCCTGGGGCAGAACCTCTTCGAGCTGGGGCAGCAGTTCGCCGCTGACGATCACGGCCTTGACATTGGCATGGTTGAGCAGGAAGCGCAGGCGGTCGCCCCGGCTGCGCGGATCGATGGGCACCATGATGGCCCCGATCACCGGCCCGGCCAGAAGCGAGTATACAAATTCGGCGTGGTTGCGCATGAACACCGCATAGGTATCCCCTTTGGAGATGCCGCTGTCGATCAGCAGCCGCGCAATGCGGTTGGCGTTCTCGTGCAGGTGGCGGTAGGTCAGTACGTCCGGGGCGCTGTCGCCGTTTTCGAAGACGAGAATCTCCTGATCCGGTTTTTCTTCGGCTTTCATCTCGATCAGGTGGGAGACGATGGCCTGGTTCAAGTATGCATTGGATGACATAAAAAGCCTCACGGATTATACGTTCAGATTACTCTTCCACGGCGCCGATAAAGCCGCGGTGATAGGGAGGGAATTCCTTGGCGAAAATTTCGTCCCAGTGATCCTTGGTCCAGAACTCGTGACGGTCGAAGTAGGGATTTTTTCGGGCCGCGCTGACCGAGACGCTGACGCAGACGTCCACATCGGCGATGATCTGCAACGCCAAGGCCGCAAAGGCCAGCGTGGAGAAAACGCGGCAGTGCAGCCCCAGGCGGTAGGCCATGGTTGAGGCCGCATTGGCGGCAACGCCCACATTGAGATTCTTGAACAGGCAGGAGGGCCCGTTGGCTGTGAGCGAATTGACCTCCTCGGCCGCGTTGAGCTCCTTGCAGGTGCGATACCCGCAAGCGCCGCAGTTGTAATTGAAATCCGAACGGCGCTTGTCGCCGATGACCAGCAAGGCGCAGGGTTCCTTGATCAACTGCACGAGATGGCGTCCATCGCGCGCCGCAAGCGGGGACATGTCGCCCAGCGAGAAGCAGTACTCGGCGATCTGCTCCATTTCTTCTTTGCCGACGGAAATGATTTTGACGGTGTTGCGGTCGTTGAAGCGAAAGCTGTTGTGCGCGGCCAGGGCCATCAGTTCCACAGCCCGCGCCAGACCCGCATCGACCATTTCGGCCATTTCGATGATTGCCATAATCTCCTCCGATTAACTGTAGATGGACCTGAATTGGGGCCACAGACGGTTGATCA
>JAKAFO010000158.1 GCA_021819735.1 Deltaproteobacteria bacterium | reverse complement strand
GAACAAGGGGTGATCGTCAATGATCAGAATGCGCTTCTTCTCGGTCACGAAGTTGCTCCTTGATGGGAATGGAAATGAAGATGCCGGCCCCTTTTTTGGGGCGCGAGCGGATGTCGATGGTGCCGCCCAGCAGGCCCACGCGCTCGACCATGCTTTGCAGCCCCATGCGTTTTTCCTTGTAGGACTTGGCGCGCCAGCCAGTAACGTCGAACCCCTTGCCGTCGTCGATGATGCGCAGCATCAGGTTGGGCGAGGAGGTCACCAGGCGGATCGTCACCCCGCGTGCTTCGGCGTGCTTCTTGACGTTGTGCAGCGCCTCCTGGATCAAGCGATAAAGATTGATCTGGATATCCTCGTCCAGAACCAGGTCGTCCAGGCCGGCGGCGATGAAATCGATTTTCAGGTTGTTGCTCTGGGCAAAATCTTCACAGTAAAGGAACAGGGTGCGCACCAGGCCCAGTTGATCCAGCCCCGGCGGGCGCAGGTCGTAGGCCAGGTTGCGCACATCGGCGATCGAACGCTGCAAAATGGCCGCGGTGTCGTCCATCTTGCGCCGCGAGGCTTCGTCCATGCCGGGTTGGGTATCGAAGAGGGTTGTCAGGTGAATCTTCAGGGAAGACAGATCCTGGGCGATGTGATCGTGCAGATCCCGGGCGATGCGGTAGCGCTCGTTCTCCTGGGCCTTGATCAGCTCGTGGGTCAGGCGCTGGATCTGGCGCCGGCTCTGATTGCGCTCGGTGGCATCCACCCCGACCCACAAGAACTCCACCACCTGGCCCTCGGCATTGAGGATCGGCCGGTTGGTCCAGGTGACCCAGACCCGTTCGCCGTTGCGCCGCAGGTTCTCCAGTTCGTTGGTCGGGAACTTCTCCGGGTCGCGCATGAAGTCCTGGATGTTGGACGCGATGCTGCGCCCGTTGCTGAGTACGGTGGGCAGGATCGTGTCCAGTATGGAACGGCCTAGAATCTCTGCTTCGGTGTAGCCGAAGAACTGCTGGGCGAATTCGTTGAAGAACTTGATCCGGCCTTCGGTGTCGAAGCGCACGATCAGGCTGTTGGCGTTCTGGACCAGTTCGCGGTACTTGGCTTCGCTTTGGCGCAGCGCCTCTTCGGACTCCCGACGGGCGGTAATGTCGCGGGCCGTGGTGTGGATGCACGGGATGCCGGCCAAGGTCATGCGTTGGCTGTTGAACTCGGCGTAGATGGTTTGGCCGTCCTTGCGCCGGATGGCGATTTCGCGGGTGAACGAGTCGCCGCGCTGGATGCGGTTGAAGTACTTCTGGTAAGCGCTGATGTCGATGACGCTGTCCAGGTCCTGGACCAGCTTGGGGATCAGGTCCAGCTTGCTGTAGCCGGTGAGCCGCGTGGCGGCATCGTTGGCATCCATGATGCGGCCATTGGCGTCGCTGATGATGATCGCGTCCCGGGAGCCGTCGAAAAGGGTCCGGTAGCGCTGTTCGCTTTCGCGCAGGTTTTTCTCGATGGCCTTGCGCTCCTCGATCTCCAGGCGCAATTGGGCATTGGCATAGGTCAGTTCGGCGGTGCGCGCCTCGATGAGGTCTTCCAGGTGGTCGCGGTGCTTCTTGAGTTCCTCCTCGTTGAGCTTGCGGTCGTGGATATCCATCATCATGGCATACTTGGAGACCGTGCCGTCGATGTGCCGGATGGGGGCGTTGACCACCAGGTACCAGCGCGCATCCCGTGGGCTGACCACCTCCCAGCGCACCATTTCGCCCTTCATGACGCGGTGGTTGATGCACCACGGACAGACGCTGCCGCGACCGAAAGCCTTGTAGCAGAACTCGCCCGTGGCGTCGCCGCCCAGGTGCTCGATCATGCGGTCGTTGAGGTATTCGATGCGATATTCGGCAGAGCAGATGTAGATCATGCCATCGAAGGCATCCACCATGGCATTGAAGAGGCGGTCGTTTTCCTCGAGAATGGCGAACAGGTTCTGGGAGGTGCTGCCCAGGATATCGATGGCCGCGGGACCTTTGCGCAACAGGGTTTGCAGTTGGGCCCAGGGATTGGTGGTACTCGTGGCGGAGTCAACGCCCATGAAACCGATCTCTCCGTCCGGCGGCACTCGGCGCGCGAAACGACGTATGTCCATCTATGCTATAGAAAAAACGCGCCCCAATCTGCCATGAACGCCCTGAAAAAGAAAGAATATTTTTGAAAAGGCCGCGCTTTACTTGAACCCTTTTTTATGACATTTTGGGCGCCGATGAAACCGGCGGTCCGACGGCCGGACGATCGGAAAATCGACAACCCCATCATCAGGAGCAGCCATGGAAACCCGACAGGCCATCATCTCTTTTTCCCAGAGCGAAAAGGTCAAGAGCGGATTGATCTGGTGCTCCCAGTGCGTCCATATCCTGCAAAACATGCCCGTGCCCGAGCAACAGGGTGCCTTGCGCCTGTTGCAGGCCTTGATCGCCATGATCGCCAACGAGACCCATCTGGCCCGTCAGGCTTCGGGCGATCCCATCTGGCTGGAGGTGGACAAGTTCCTCGGTTCGGCCCGGGTGATGGTCGATTCGGGCGTGGCCCACGAAGCCGATTTTCACTTCACGCACGCCTTGAGCCAGGTGAACCGTATCGGTCAGAAGAGCATGATGCATTTGATCGAACAAAAATTGCTTTGAGCGACCGTGCCATGAGGTGTTCCCCATGAATTGTTATCTGATTTATATCACCACCAAAGACAAGGCCGAGGCCCGGCGCATCGGCCGGCATCTGGTCCAGACCCGGCTTGCGGCCTGCGCCAACATCTTGGACCAGATGAACAGCATGTATATATGGAAGGATGAATTCCAGGACGATCAGGAAGCGGTCCTGATCGTTAAAACCACCGAAGCCCGGCTGCCCGATCTGATCGCAGCCGTTCGTTCCCTGCACAGCTATGAAGTGCCGTGCATCGTCACTCTGCCCATCCTCGGTGGCCACCAACCGTTTCTGGATTGGATCGCCGGCCAGGTGACGCCGCCGGCAGAGCAGGGGCCATCGGCTTCCATTGCGGGAGAAGAGCACAATCCATGAAAGACGATCGCGGTTTATACTACTATCCGTTTCCCACCAACAAGCACGTGCGCATGTACGTCCGTCAAGGTCCCGACGACATCCAGTTCCGCATGTGGAACCAGGACGATCCGAACATGTGGGACTCCCACGGCTGGGTGCCCCATGCGGCCATCGTCCAGGCCCAGGCCATGTACAAGGGCGGGGCCTTCGACCCCCGGCGGGCCTACGATCGATCGCTGGCCGAAGCCTTGCTCAAAGAGGGAACTTGAGGGCGCGCAGCAATAAACACTGGCGCCCCATTCCAAAGGTCCGGGAAGGAGGCGCCGGTATCATCTGAGCTATCGGTTGCTGCCTGTAATTTATTACTTTTTGTCACTCTGCTGTAGCGTCTCGCCAAACAGCGCATTAGAAGCCCGGTTGGCGCAAAAATCGCCGCACATGGTACACACGCTGGCATCGCATTGGGGATGGCGCTCTTCTCGGATTCTGAGGGCATCCTGGGCAAACAGGGCTTGGCGGAACTGGCCCGGCCAGTCCAAATCGCGCCGCGCCTTGCTCATGGCCAGGTCCCGGCTGCGGGTGCGTTCGGGGTATTTGGATAAGTCACCGATGTGGGCCGCCAGGCGGGCGGTCTTGACCCCCTCGACCACATCGGCCTCGTTGGGCAGGGCCAGGTGTTCGGCCGGGGTGATGTAGCAGATCAGGTCGGCCCCGTAGCGCGCCGACTGAGCTGCGCCGATGGCTGCCGATACATGGTCGTAGCCCGCGCCGATGTCGGTGGGCAGCGGGCCGAGCATATAATAAGGTGCATGGTTGCTCATGCGCTTTTGCAGGATGATGTTGGCCTCGATCTCGTCCATGGGCACGTGGCCCGGGCCTTCCACCAGCATCTGGCACCCCATGCGGCGCCCCTCTTCGGCCAGCTCGCAGTTGATGAGCAGTTCCTGGACCATGGCCCGATCCATGGAGTCGCCGATGGAGCCGGCGCGCAGGCCGTTGCCCAGGGAGAGCACCACGTCGTAGCGCTTCAGGATGGCGACCACCCGGTCGAACTTTGCATACAGCGGGTTCTCGCGGCTGTTGGCCTTCATCCAGGCCACCATGGCCGCTCCGCCTTTGCTCACCAGGCCGCCGTAGCGATAGCCCTGCCGCTCCAGCCGCTCGATGGTGTAAAGATTGATGCCGCAATGCACGGCCATGAAGCCTATTCCGTCGGCGCACTGGCGCTCTATGATCTCAAAGAGCAGCTCCTCGTCCAGCCGGTTGGGATTCCCATACTTCACCGCGGCTTCACTGAACGCCTGGTAGAGGGGCACGTTGCCCACGGGCAGTTCCACCGCCGCCAGCACCTCGCGCCGGATACGGTCCAGATCGCCGCCCACCGACAGCTCCATGAGCGTGTCGGCGCCGGCCGCCTGGGCCGCCAGGGCTTTGCGGATTTCGGCATCGTAATCCACGATGTCCGTGGATGTGCCGATGGAGGCGTTGACCTTGGTGTGCAACCCCTTGCCGATGCCCACGACCCGGCTCGACCGATTGCGGTTGTTGGCAATCACGATGTGGCCCTGGGCCACCTCTTCGCGGATCAGGGCCGCGGGCAAACCCTCCATCTCCGCCACGGTTTGCATTTCAGGGGTCAGCACCCCGGCCAGGGCCGATTCAACTTGGGTCTGTTGCATATTCTTCTCCTGTTCCTTGTGGCCGGGGCATAAAAAAATCCCCGCGGCCGATAGAAAATCAGCCTGGGGATTTACCTTCTCCGCCAAGACAGGTCACATGCGATCCGGGCAGGTCTTCTGGCTCGTGCGTCGTCCTACTGGCCGCGCCTTCCCGAAACGTTTCGTGAAAACTCGCTCACGCTTCAGTGGCGATCATGCGGCGGTCGTCGGCACTCACAGCGGCGGGTCCGCGCCGGCGTCTCACCGGCTTCCCTATTGTCTCCCCTTGCGGGGAGCACCTGGCTCGCGTCCAATTGGCAGCGGCTCTACCATCGCGGTGTGTCGGATGTCAATGGCCGGTCTGCTGCCTTGCCGGTATCGGTTCTACCGCCCGGCTGTCGAGCTGGGCGCCAGCCGGAATCGGGACACCATGCCACTGAGCTTTTCCGCCAGAGCCGAGAGATCTCCTGAACTGCGGTTGACCTGGTGGCTGCTGTCGGCGATCTGGGCGGTCGATTGGTTGACCTCGGCAATGGCCGCGTTGACGTCGTCGGCCGCACTCGATGTATTGGTGACATGATCGCCGACCTCCTGGATGCCTTTGGAGGTCTTAAGAATATTGGATGCGATTTCCCGGGTGGCGGACGATTGCTCTTCGACGGCCGTCGCAATGCCGACAATCAAATCGTTCACCTGGCCGATCACGGCGGTAATCTGTTCTGCTTGGGCGATGGTGGTTTTCGTCGTGCCCTGAATGGTTGCGATTTTCAGCTTGATATCCTGGGTGGCGCTCGCCGTCTGGCGGGCCAATTCTTTGATCTCATTGGCCACCACGGCAAATCCTTTTCCAGCATCGCCGGCCCTGGCCGCTTCGATCGTTGCATTTAGCGCCAGCAAGTTGACTTGTTCGGAGATCTCGGTGATGGTTTCAACCACCTTGCCGATGTCGGCGGCGGCCTGTCCAAGTTCGTTCATGCGAACCGCGGCCTCGCTGGTTTTGCCATTGGCGTCTTCCGAAGTCACTTTGGCCTTTCCGGCATTTTGAGCAATCTCGTTGATGGTGCTGGACATCTCCTCCGCCGCCGCAGCCATGACGTCGGAGTTGCTGGTGGCTTCCGTCATGGCCGCGGCCACCACGCGCATGTTATCTGCCATCCGATCGGTGGCGGAAGCCACATCGGCCGCCTTGCCGGAGGTATCCTGGGTGTCTTTGGTCATCTGATCCGAGATGGCCGTCAACTCCGTGGAAGCGGATGAGAGGGTCTGGGTGCCGATCTTTATCTCGCTTAGCATTTGGCACAACCCGGCATTCATCTGGTTCAGTGCATCGCCCATTTCCCCGAGTTCGTCGCGGTTTTTGATGACCACCTTCTGGGTCAGGTCGCCCAGGGCCATGGCTTTAGCAAACGCCACAGTGGCCTTAAGCGGTTTCAATATCGTTCGAACCACGGAAGCGGTCACCGTGATGATCACCACCAACATGAAGACCGCGATTGCGATGAAGAGTTTTTTGACCATGGCTTTCAACGAAGCCATGATCTTATTCAAAATTTTATGAAACTCGGCTAATTCTTTCTCCAGTTGTCTGCCGATTTCGGCCATCTGGTTCTGAATACCCGCCTTGTCCGCTTCACCGGCCGCACCATATTGCTTGCCCAACTGAAGCCATTGGGTGCTGAGTTCGTTCCCCTTTTCACAATTGGCAACAAGCTCGCTCAAGATAGGTTTGCCCTTCAGCGTGTTTTCGAGTTGGATCAACTCCCAAAGCCCCTCGGATGTCCCATATTGATTCGTATAGGCTTTCATTAAATCCTTCGGGTTGCTGTGCTGCTGAGAGAGTCGGTATACCCTGCCCACCGATCCATTCAAGCGGTTCATCTCATCGACGTTCGAGACAAACGCTTTGAGCTGATCCTGATTTTGCGTCCGCAGGTACTCTTGGAAGGCGATGGCGGCTTTGTAATAGAAAACTCCGTAAGTGTTGCTTGCGTCTGTTATCCCGCTGATGTCGCCGATCTTTCCAAAAAAGCTCAAGCTGGTCGCTATGATGATCAACATCCCGAAAAACGCGCAGATGCTGAGCAGGCTGATTTTTTTGGCAATAGACAGTTTGTTGAACTTTAGCATGATAGTTTCCTGATCGGTATGTCCCGTTATTAAAAAAATAGGGTCCTTGGGGTCAAAGACCCTCATTTTCCTTCAATCGGCGGTCTTGTGGAAATCTTTATTGTTTTTTGTGGGTTGGACCCAGTTGTGAACGCTTTAAATGGGAATTGACCGAAAAGAAAACCGATGTTAATTGAAAATCATTATTATTTGACTAAAGAGGCGCCAGTGGCGGATCCTAAAAAAAGATTTGAAATCATCATCCAAAAATTAAGGGATAATGGCCATAAGCTAACGCCCCAGCGGTTGGCTATCGTTAAAATTCTGGCCAAGAGTGAAGGCCATCCCAGTGTTGAAAGTATCCATATCCAGATAAAAAAAGAATTTCCGACCATGAGTCTCGCCACTGTATACAGAAATATCGTATTAATTAAGTCGCTTGGTGAAGTTTTGGAGTTGGGCTTTCCGGACGGGAGCAACCGGTATGATGGAAACAATCCTGAGCCCCATCCACATGTCATTTGTATCAAGTGCAAGAAAATTGTTGACCCCGACCTGTATAGTCTGGATGAAATGAAAAAAGAGGTTGCGGTCGAGACAAAGTTTAAGATTCTGAATCACAGGTTGGACTTTTTCGGCATATGCGGCGATTGCATGGCAGAGAAAGGCTGATAAATTTTTTTCCGCCATATTGATACTAATTATCATATGATAATATTTCTTATGTTTGTCGTTCATCCTGACCTACTGTTGCGATGTTCTTCGAACGGTTCTTCGACGCTTTGATTGCCGTCAAAATCAATCGATAGGTCCGCCAAAGTTAAAACAACGAAAGGAGGATGACTTATGAATGAAGAGAGCAAGTGCCCGGTAACGGGCAAAACAAACAAATCCGTTGCCGGAAGAGGCACGTCGAACCGGGACTGGTGGCCGAACCAGGTGAACCTCAAGATTCTTCATCAGCACTCGAACCTGAGCAATCCCATGGGTGAGGCGTTCAACTACGCCGAAGAGTTCAAGAAACTCGATCTTGCGGCCCTGAAAAAGGACCTTTTCGCACTGATGACCGACTCCCAGGAGTGGTGGCCGGCGGATTACGGTCATTACGGCGGTCTCTTTATCCGCATGGCGTGGCACAGCGCAGGCACCTACCGCATGGGCGACGGCCGTGGGGGCGCGGGGTCCGGTTCCCAGCGCCTGGCGCCCCTCAACAGTTGGCCCGACAATGTGAATCTCGACAAGGCGCGCCGCCTGCTCTGGCCGATCAAACAGAAATACGGCCGCAAAATTTCCTGGGCCGACCTGATGATTCTCGCCGGCAACTGCGCCTTGGAGTCGATGGGATTCAAGACCTTCGGTTTCGGCGGCGGGCGCGAGGATGTCTGGGAGCCGGAAGAGGATATCTATTGGGGCTCCGAAGCCGAATGGCTTGGCGATAAGCGCTACGAGGGCGACCGCCAACTCGAAAACCCGCTGGCCGCCGTGCAGATGGGCCTGATCTATGTCAATCCCGAAGGGCCCAACGGCAACCCAGACCCGGTCGCCTCCGGCCGTGACGTTCGCGAGACCTTCGCGCGCATGGCGATGAACGACGAAGAGACCGTCGCGCTGGTCGCCGGCGGGCACACCTTCGGCAAGTGTCATGGCGCCGGGCCTGCGACCCATGTGGGGCCCGAGCCCGAAGCGGCCCCCATCGAAGAGCAGGGCCTGGGCTGGAAGAGCAGCTTTCGCAGCGGCAAAGGCGGCGATGCCATCGGTAGCGGCATCGAGGGCGCCTGGAAGCCGAACCCGACCAAATGGGACTTGGGGTATCTGCGGGTACTATTTAAATACGAGTGGGAACTGGTCAAGAGCCCGGCCGGCGCCCACCAATGGCTGGCCAAGGACGTAGAAGAAAAGGACATGATCGTGGACGCCCACGACCCATCGAAGAAGCACCGGCCGATGATGACCACGGCGGACCTCTCGCTGCGCTTCGACCCGATCTACGAACCCATCGCGCGGCATTACCTGAAGAATCCCAAGGAATTCGAGGCTGCCTTCGCCCGGGCGTGGTTCAAGCTGACCCACCGCGACATGGGCCCGCGGCCGCGCTATCTCGGCCCGGAGGTCCCGGCGGAAGAATTGATCTGGCAAGACCCGGTGCCCGCCGTCGATCATAAGCCGATCGACGCCAAGGACATCGCCGACCTCAAGGCCAAGATCCTGGCCTCGGGCCTCTCTGTCTCCCAATTGGTCTCGACTGCCTGGGCGTCGGCTTCCACGTTCCGCGGCTCCGACAAGCGCGGCGGGGCCAACGGGGCGCGCATCCGCCTGGCGCCGCAGAAGGATTGGGAAGTCAACCAGCCCGCTCGACTGAAAACCGTATTGCAGACCCTGGAGGGAATCCAGAAAGGCTTCAACGGTGCACAGTCAGGCGGCAAGCGGGTTTCCCTCGCCGACTTGATTGTCCTGGGCGGATGCGCCGGTGTCGAGCAGGCCGCGAGGAACGCCGGCCACAACGTTACCGTTCCTTTCTCGCCGGGACGCACCGATGCATCTCAGGAGCAAACCGACGCCGTATCGTTCCACGTACTCGAACCGAAGGCCGACGGGTTCCGCAACTACCAAAAAACAAAATACGCCGCATCGACCGAGGAGCTGCTGGTCGATCGGGCCCAACTGCTGACGCTCACCGCCCCTGAGATGACGGTGCTCGTCGGCGGTATGCGTGTATTGAATGCCAACTTCGGGCAGTCTCCGCACGGCGTCTTCACCAAGCGGCCGGAAGCGCTCACCAATGACTTCTTTGTCAATCTGCTCGACATGAGCACCGCATGGAAGCCAACCGAAAAAGACAAAGACGTGTTCGAGGGCCGCGATCGCGCCACGGGCAAACTCAAGTGGACCGGCACCCGGGTCGACCTCATCTTCGGGGCGAACTCCCAGCTCCGGGCGATCGCGGAAGTCTACGCATGCCAGGACTCCCGGGAGAAGTTCGTGCATGACTTCGTGGCGGCCTGGAACAAGGTAATGAATGCGGATCGCTTCGATCTTGCCTGATGGCAGCATGACGGCTTCGAGGGTTTCCGGAGCGTATCCCGAACTGCAAGTCGGATGATCGGGAAGCGATTGTCGTCAAGAGTTAAAGGCTGTTTTGAACCATCACGGAAGATATCGGCAACGTGTGCGGGCGGCGTTTCGACATGACCGGAAACGCCGCCCTTTATTTTGCCGGACATCGGCTGTCGATGCTTCCGCGGGCCGCTACGCTAAATGGGCCGCGAAAAAAGCTAAGTCGGTAAGCCATTGTGCTGCCGGGCTTCGTCGATAAGTTTCTCCAGCACCTCTTCGGCCCGGTATTTTTTTCCCTTCTGTAACCCATAGCGCGTCAAATCGAACAATGGCGAAAGATAGATCTCCGACCCCCGTTCCACGGCAATGAAAGCGAGTTGCAAAGCAGGGATACGCACCTGGAACAGCTCGTTTTCAGAGCGTCCTTCGCTGTTGGCGATACTTTTGCGCAGATCGGTGATCGTTTGGATCTGATTTTGTCCGCCAAAGGATTCAATGACCCATGCTTCCTGCTGCAAACTGAGCGTGACCATGGATCTTGCCTTCTGGTTGACCTCGACGGGAAACAGCAGACGCCCGGTAGCATGCAGCATTTCGGCCGCGGGACGCCCCGGTCGGTATTCTTTGAGTTCATTCAGGTGAATCGTGTAATCGCCGATCGGCACCCCTATCTTTGCCTCCCGAACCTGTTTTTCATTTTCGAAACCAATGCTCTTGAGATCGACCTGGCGAGCCGACTGGCTTAAGTCCCCGAGCGCTTTTTGCGCTAGGGTGACCGCTTTTTCCTGTTGAGTTTTTGAGATTTTCATGACGACCGGCTGCCCGAGGCAGGGCAGCACGGAAATAAAGAATATGCTTGCGGTTAACCATAAATATTTCATCGGGACACCTCCATTAATCGATAGCTCTATTTACGGATTTGATAAAAATCATCCCAGTGCGAGTACCCGGCTCCATCCGCCCAAGCAGCATAAGTTATCAATCGTGTATCCCCTTGGCAGGGCGCCCAGGGATCATGAATCGCCACATAATTGGTGCCGGCGACATTCGCATATCCATACGCCACCATCATATGGCCGCCGCCTCCGTCCCAGTGCCAGGAGAAAGCGACCGGCGTCTTGCCGCAACTCTTATTCGGGGAGAGTTCCTTTGTCAGTTGGTCCCAACTCAGGGCAGCATCGCTGGTTCGCTTGAAAGTAAAACCATACTTGTCAAATTCCGGCCAGCCGCCGATCACGCACGGCGGGTTGGCCACCGGGTCATTGCCGCATTGTCCGCATGGGCAGTCCGTGCGCCCAAACCGCTTATTGGCCTGATCGCACTGAGTTACGTTGGTGCCCAGGTAATCCATAACCATTTCACCACTGGCGGCCCAGCACCACATGCTGGTTTCCTGTGAACGCAACTGGGTCGGCAAGCTTCCGATGATCCCTGGTTTGCAGCAACCGGTAATCAAAACCAATGCCGCGACGATACAAACAACTACACATGCTCTCTTAATCCCCATAATTCACCTCCTGTCTATTAATCGAAAACGACCATTGCGTGCCGAGGGTGACGCAATGCCATCAGGCGGCCTTATAAATGGAACTTGGCGCGCCTTGTCCCCCAGCCCATCAGGGGCCCCACGCGAAGAGTGGTAATGCGAGCGTCAGCACGAAGGAGTGAAGTTTTTCTGCTCAATGCTGTAAGGAAGGATAGCTTCAAACAGTGAAAGAAGCATAAATGGTGTTCGAACTTAAAAGCAAGCCTAAAATACGCTTTGCCCTGGTTGTGGGCACCGCCTTCGATCAGATCGTTTCAATGAAGGATAACCGATAT
>JAKAFO010000157.1 GCA_021819735.1 Deltaproteobacteria bacterium | reverse complement strand
ACACCCGTCACCCCCCGCCGCCGCCACCGCCGCCGCTGCCCGAAACGGCCGACGAGCCGTCGCTGTTGGCGATGGTGACGCTGACGCTGTCCGCGGCCCAGGCCCGATTGAGGTCGTCGGCCCGGAGCTGGAAGACCAGGGTGGTCTGGGCGTGCACGTTGGGCACCGTGAAGGTCGGTGTCGGCGAGGTGGCGTCCGAAAGGGTGACGGGTGTGCCGCTGGTCTGGGTCCAGCGATAGGTCAAACCCACGCCTTCGGGATCGGTGGCGCTGCCGGAAAGCTGCACCGAGGTGGCCTCGGCCACGCTCTGGTCATCACCGGCGCTCACCACGGGCGGGTGGTTGTCGGGCTGGATGCCGATGACGATATTATGGCCGGCGGCTTCCCATTCATAACCGTCGGTTTCAAAGTTAGCGTCGAAATTATAAAAGCCATCGTAGCTCGCTTCCCAGCCGAACTTGATGTGCACCATATTTTCGGTGTCGGAGGTCAGGTAGCCGTCCACGACCACTTCGTGCCCGGAGTCGTCCGTGGCGAAGATCGAGAGGATCGCCGGTCGGGGCGGGTCCGCATCCAATTCGGCCTTCAGCAGGGCGAAGCGTTCACTGCTGGTGAGATCCGCGAGTTCCGCCGGCCCATAATAGGTCATGCCGCTCTGATATTTGAAATAGGTATCCAGCACATCGTCCGCCCAGGCACCGCTGCTGGATATGTCGCAGCCGTACGCCATCTCAGCCGCTACGCCCACATGGTACATGAGCAGGGAAACGGCATTCTGTTGGGCCTCGCTGCTGCCGGCCATGCTTTCGGGCATATTGTCCCAGTCATAAGGATCGGCTGCATCGAGATCCACGCTCAAGGTGTGGTCATCGGTATTGCTGTCGGTCCAGAGGTAACTGGGGTTGCCGGTGCCCGTGATGGGCCAGCGCCAGTAGCGCATGAGCTGGGCCCAGGCCGTGGCCACACACCCGGTGAGGGTATGACCGCTATCGCATCCATCGTTGGGGGTCATCAAATTGTAGGGATCGTCCTGGCGCCAGGCCGTGGTGAGCAGCGGCCCCAGCGTGGCGCCCCGAACCGGGGCGGCTGTCTCCAGGGCCACACCGCGCATCGCGGCATCGCCCGGTGCGGCCGTATAATCGCCCCAGGCCTTGGCGATGCGCCGGCCGGTCCTATTCCCGGTCGCGGCAGCGCGGGATAGCGCACCGGAGGCCGCCTGTTCCCTGACACGGCGCACATGGCGATGCACTTCGGGCACGATCCACGATTCGATGGTTTGGGGCCGGTCGGCCCGGGAAGCATCGAAAGTCGAGCGGGTCGAGTAGAGCAGCACCGGGCTGATGAGATCGTCCACGGCCACCAGCACGTGGCCGCTGGGCTGCACGGAAAAATTGTATGCCACGCGGCTGTCGCCAAAGACGATGGCCTCTTCCGAACCCACCTCCGGCGCGGCCGTGCCGTTCCAGTCACCGTAAAGCGCCACATGCCGGCGCAGGGTGTTTTCGGCCACGCGCCGGGCCGTCTCCTGTGCCACCGGCGCGGCCAGGGCCAAAGAGACCCACAGGGCCATCAACAGGCCGCAGAGCGGCAGGGCAACCCAACGCGGCATGCTCGATTTACTTTGTTTTGAATGTAATTTGCTGTGCATCATCGATCTCCACCTTTACACCGGTCTTGCAATCGCCGGACACGGGCATTTTGATGGCCGCCAGGCGGCCTTGCACCACGATTTCATCCCCGGGACGTTGGGCCAGTTTTTCGAAGATCGGCCGGTTGTCCCGGGCGAGTGCCCAGATTTCCACCGAACGACCCCGGCCATCGATCAAACGGAACTTTTCATAAGGCAGTTGGGGATAGCTCTTTTTGTCAAACGTGTTGTGCGGGTCCAGGCGACCCCAGACCGACACGGTTTTGCCTTCCCAGGCCACGGAGCTGTTGCAGGCCAAGGGCAGCCCGCAAAAGAGATGCAGCCCCTCCAGGGAGAGCGGCGCCGAAGCGGCCTTGTGCGATCCCATGCCCAGCGTTCCCAACGAGAGCACAAGTACCGTACAGGCGAACAAAAGCTGTTTCCGAGTCATGAGATTTCTCCGCATCCGTTTTACCGGAGTGTTTCGCTAAACTTGGTATCGGTCGCTGAGCGCCGATCTTGAGATGCGTGTGAGGTCAGGGCAGAAAAATCTGGAAGGAATCCGAGGCACCAAAAGGAACGGGGCGGCTTGCCGCAGCCGCCCCGCCGGCTAAAGGAAGATATATTGTGCATATATCTTAGAGGCTCCCCCGCGAAGCCTCTGACACATACTATCGGCCGGCGGGGGGAGGACTTTAGGTCGGGAATGCTAAACTTTTGCGGATATTTTCATCTATTTGTTTTTGCAGATAATACGAATCATCTGGGAAGCCACCCGGGTCTCTTCGGGCAGCAGCACGCCGGCGGAGATCCAGCGTTCGATGGCTTCCTTGGGCACGTCCAGCCCGCGCACGTAGGACTCCAGGTCCGCCTGGTGCGAAAAGGCGATCTCCTCGGCCCGTTCGGCCACCGGGGCCCGCAGTTCGGTTCCGACCGCCGGGGGCGGCGCCAGTGCGCTACGGGGGCCGGCAGGTGGCGCTTCCGACACCACCCGCACATATTCATAGCTTCGGGATGCTTGGGGTTTCGACAGAATTTTGCGTATGGTTTGGATCAGCTTCATGGAAAATCAACCTCCGGAAATATTTGCTCGGCTCCGACCAACCGGCCTTTTTAAAGCATTTCGGACTCAGTGGCCATCTCTTTTTCGGAAATCCAACGCTTGGTCCGGAGCCGGCGGTGACCGCCGCATTTCCTATCGGCTGCTTTCCTTAAAAGTTGAGTGACAAAATCAAGCGCCCATCACGACGCCCACATATCCGACGAAACTATCGCCGGGGCTTTTTTCATAACTGGTGGCATAGGCCACCGACCGGGCCTGGGTGGCGCCCATTTGTTTGGCGGCGGCCATGGCCGTGGCGGCCGCCCCGGCGCAACAGGCGTTCTGGCGCTCCAGGCCCTGGCGGATCACCGCCTCGGGCGTCATGGCCAGCATGGCATCGATGACCTGCCGATCGTTTTGGTCGCGCACCCACGCCAGCGCCTGGCTGCCGCGACCCTGGGGCGAGAAGCCGTAGTTGGTGCCGTAGTGGGTCAGGTCGGTGGAGCCGACGATTTTCAAGCGCTTTTTGTTTTCCCGGGCCCAATCGGCCACGGCCCGCCCGATCTCCAGGGATCGCGGGGTAGGCGGCACGCCCACGGCCAGAAATTCCAACGGATCGAGAAATTTTTTGATAAAGGGCAGTTGCAGTTCCACCGTGTTGTCCTGGTTGAAGCGGCGCGCCGTCTCCACCTGGAAATCGAAACGGGCTCGCAGGTCCTGGGCCAGCGACTCGGCCACGGGCAGATCGCCGAAGGGCGTTTCCCAGGCGCCGCTGGCCATCAGGTAGTTGGCCGAACCGGGGTGCAGATGCATGCCGAAGACCACCACCAGGTCGATGGGCTCCGGATCTTTGAGCAGATGGATCACCTGGCAGGCGATGCGGCCGCTGTAGTACCAGCCGGCATGGGGCACGATGCCGGCCAGCCAGCGGCGGCCCGGTTCGTCGCCCAGGGGTTGCGGCCCTTCCAGGAATTGGGCGATCTCCTTGTCGCAATCGCCGGCCCGGTCCGGATACCAACTGCCGGCAAATACCGCTTTACGGCGCTCCATGGTGCCACCTCCCGTTGTTTATGGCTCAACATACGGCTTAAGACCCCGCTGTCAAACCGTGGGGTCGGTTCAGCATTTCAAATAACGGCAACCCCGGGCGCGCGGCTTTGCATCTTTTAATTCGTGCTTATTATGCCGCTACCTTTATAGAACAGCGAACCCTCCAGGAGGAAACCATGTGGGAATATACGGATAAGGTTAAGGATCACTTCCTCAACCCGCGTAATGTGGGCGAAGTCGAAAATGCCGATGGCGTGGGCGAAGTCGGCTCCATGGCCTGCGGCGACGCCTTGAAGCTGAGCTTTAAAGTCGGCGACGACGGCCGCATCGTGGACGCCAAATTCAAAACCTTCGGCTGCGCCAGCGCCATCGCCTCAGCCTCGGCCCTCACCGAACTGCTGATCGGCAAGACCATCGCGGAGGCCGAAAAGCTCACCAACGACCACATCGCCGATCACCTGGGCGGCTTGCCCAAAGAGAAGATGCACTGCTCGGTGATGGGCCACGAGGCCCTGGAAAAGGCCATCGCCTGCTACCGTGGGCAGCCCGATAAAGTTCAGGAAGGCAACCTGGTGTGCGAATGCTTCGGGGTCACCGACGTGCAGATCGAGCGCGCGGCCACCGACAACCGGCTCAAGACCATCGAAGAGATCACCAACTACATCAAGGCCGGCGGCGGCTGCGGCAAGTGCCATGACAACATCCAACTGATTCTGGACCGGGTGCACGGATCGCTCAAGCAGCGGCCGCCCCAGCCCAAGCCCCTGACCAACATCCAGAAGATCAAGCTCATCGAAGAGACCCTGGAGCGTGAAATCAAGCCGGCCCTCATGCAGGACGGCGGCGACATTCAGCTCGTCGATGTGGACGGCAGCCGCGTGCTGGTCAAACTCAAGGGACGCTGCGCGGCCTGCGCCATGAGCCAGATCACCTTGAAGGATTACGTGGAGTCCAAGCTCCAGGAACTGGTGGCCAAGGATCTGGTGGTCGAGGAGGTGAGCGCATGAAACCGGTCTATCTGGACAACAACGCCACCACCCAGGTCGCCCCCCAGGTGGTGGAAGAGATGCTGCCCTACTTCTCCCAGTTCTACGGCAACCCCTCGAGCATGCACACCTTCGGCGGCAACGTGGGCAAGAAGGTGCGCGAGGCCCGGGCCAAGCTGGCCGAACTGCTGGGGGCCCAGCCCGAAGAGATCGTCTACACCTCCTGCGGCACCGAGAGCGACAGCACGGCCATCTGGGCCACGCTGCGCTCCTATCCCGAAAAGCGCCACATCATCACTTCCAAGGTCGAGCACCCGGCAGTAAAAAACCTGGGCGAATACCTGGGCCGCAACGGCTACCGCGTCACCTTCGTGCCGGTGGACAAAGAGGGCCGCCTGGACCTCGATTTTCTCTACGAGCACCTGAGCGACGATACGGCCATCGTCAGCCTCATGTGGGCCAACAACGAAACCGGCGTGATCTTCCCGGTGGAAGAGATCGCGGCCCAGGTGCACAAGCGCGGCGCGGTGTTCCACACCGACGCCGTGCAGGCCGTGGGCAAGGTGCCCATCCACATGGCCGACAACCAGATCGATCTGCTCTCCCTGTCGGGCCACAAGCTGCACGCCCCCAAGGGCATCGGCGCCCTTTACGTGCGCAAGGGCACCAAATACGCGCCCTTTTTGCTGGGCGGCCACCAGGAGCACGGCCGCCGGGGCGGCACCGAGAACGTGGCCGCCATCGTGGGCCTGGGCAAAGCCGCCGAACTGGCCGCCTCCCAGTTGGACGAAGAGAACACGCGCGTCAAAGCCCTGCGCGACCGGCTGGAGAGCGAACTGATCCGGCGCATCCCCAACGCCATCGTCAACGGCGACCCGGCCCACCGGCTGCCCAACACCTCCAGCATCGCCTTCGAGTTCGTGGAAGGCGAATCGATTCTGCTCATGCTCGACGAATTCAACATCTGCGCCTCGTCGGGCTCGGCCTGCACCTCGGGCTCGCTCGAGCCCTCCCACGTGCTGCGCGCCATGGACGTGCCCTTCACCGCGGCCCACGGCTCGATCCGCTTCAGCCTGAGCGTCTACAACACGGCCGAAGAGATCGACCTGGTGATCGAAAAGCTGCCGCCGATCATCGACCGGCTGCGCAAGATGTCGCCCTTCTGGGGCCAGAAGGAGAAGGCCTGCCAGATCATCAGCTAGGGCCGTAACAAATCACCGTTGGGCGCCTTTCTATTTCCGATACGACTCTTGCCATGACCGTCCAGAGATTAGGAGATCACGCCCGGTGATCTCCATTTTTTTCCGCACGCCTTAACCTACTCAAGTTCTTCCAGGAAGCCTTTTTGGCCGTTGCGCATTTTTTGCCCATCTGGAGCCGGACACCGGGCGCATGCCGGCCGGGGCCTGAATCAAGTATCTGTTTACAGATTCGCATAATATAAGATAGCGTTACGCAAAGGGCGATCGGGACGGCTGGATCGCCGGGCAAATCATCACAACGAAGGAGGAACGCGCGATGAGAGTCGAAGCAAAACGTTTTCTTTTCGTGGCCCTGGCTCTGAGCTTGACCGTCGGGATGGGCTGGGCCCCCGGGGCCTCGGCCGAGGAGGTGCTAAAAATCGGGTGGGTGGCCGACATGTCCGGCATTGGCGCCACCTTTTACAAGTCCCAGAAAGCCGCCGTCGACCTGTTTGTCGAAGAGACCAACGCCGCCGGCGGGTTTTTGGGAAAAAAGATCGAAGTGATCGCCCGCGACGCCGCGCTCAAACCCGATGTGGGCGCCAACCTGGCGCGCGAGCTGATCCTGAGCGAAAAGTGCGAATTTCTGATCGGCGGGACCTCCAGCGCCGTGGCCCTGGCCGTGACCAAGGTTTCCAAGGAGTTCAAGAAAATCGTCTTTTTCCACACCTCCAACGCCGAATCGATCACCACCACCGATTTCCAGCCGTACATGTTTCAAGTCGTGCCCAATACCGGCATCGAGGGCCGGGGCTATATCCTGTACCTTTCCCAGAAGCCCTACACCAAGTATGGTTACATCGGCTATGATTACGCCTACGGCCACACCCAGTTCGATGCGGCCAAAGCGCTGCTGAACAAGCTCAACCCCAAGGCCGAGATCATTGTGGAGCTCTGGCCCAAGGCCGGCGAAACCAATTACTCCTCATTTATCCCCACGCTGATGTCCAAAAACCCGGAGGTGATTTTCTCCAGCCTGTGGGGCGGCGGCCTGGCCAGCTTCATCAAGCAGGGCGTGCCGTACGGTTTGTTCAAAAAATCCACCCTGACCGCCCTGTACGATCTGGATCTGCTGCGGGCCACCGGTCTGGAGATGCCCGAGGGCCAGTTGGGATATGCGCGCTGTCCCTTCTATGGCGTCGATACACCGCAGATGGCGGCCTTCGTGAAAAAGTACACCGCAAAGTACAACGAGGAACCGGCCGACTGGGCCATCATGATCTATGACGGTCTGCTGGTCCTCAAAAAGGCCATCGAAACCGCCAAAACCTTCGACTCCGACATCCTGGTCAAGACGCTGGAGGGCATGAAATGGACCTCCCTGCGTGGCGAGCGCTACATTCGCGCCGAAGACCATATGGCCAACGTGGGCATCTATGTCGGCACCACGGCCAAGGACCCCCGGTTCAAAAATTTCCTGATCCTCAAAGACGTCACCGAAGTGCCGGCCGAAAAGGCCTGGCTGTCGGTGGAAGAGGTCAAAAAGCTCCAACCCAAATAACCATTCTTCGATGGGCCGCTGCCCCGCCGTGCGCGGGGCGGCGGCCTTGCCGCTGTTGAAGCGCGGTGGTGGAGCCGGGGCCATGACACTCGATTTTATTCTCTTTCTATCGATCAACGGCGTCGCCCAGGGGATGCTCCTGTTCATTATCGCTTCCGGCCTGTCCCTGGTGTTCGGCGTGCTGCGGGTCATCAACTTCGCCCATGGTTCCCTTTACATGATCGGCGCCTTCCTGGCCTGCTCGCTGAGCGCGCTGCTGGCCGGCACCTCGCTGCTGCATTTTCTCCTGCTCCTGGTGCTGGTGCCGCCGGCGGTGGCGCTGCTGGGGTTTCTGGTGGAAACCACTTTGTTTCGCCGCATCTACCGCCGGGAGCATCTGATGCAACTGCTGCTCACCTATGCCCTGGTGCTCATCTTCGACGATCTGGCGCGGGTCGTCTGGGGAGGGGATCTGCGCAACGTCGCCCGGCCGGAGCTGCTGGCCGGCTCGGTCGAGGTTTTCGGGCTCTTCTTGCCGAGCTACAACGTGTTTATCCTGATTTTGGGGCCGATCATCGGCCTGGGCCTCTGGTTGCTGCTGTACCGCACCCGCAGCGGCAAGCTGATCCGGGCCGCGGTCTCCTATCCGCAGATGCTCTCGGCCCTGGGCGTCAACGTCTCGGCCTTGATGACCGCCACCTTCATGCTGGGCTGCTGGCTGGCCGGATTCGGCGGCGTCCTGATGAGCGGGCTGGCCAACATCGACCTTGGGATCGGCATGGAGAAGATCATCGAATGCTTTGCGGTGGTGGTCATCGGCGGATTGGGCAGCGTGGGCGGGACCATGCTCGGCGCCATCATCATCGGCGTGGGCAGTTCCTTCATCCAGGTTCCGCTGAGCCGCCTGGCCACCATGTTTCCTTACATCGTCATGGCCCTGGTCCTGATCATCCGGCCTTGGGGGCTGTTCGGCAAACCCGAGCGCTAAAGGAAAACTATGCCCGGCAATGCTTCTGGAAAAATGCAGCGGACCGCCGTGGCCGCCGTTCTGGTGGCCTTGTTCGTCCTGCCCTTTTTGCTGGCGCAGCTCGGACGCACCGGCGAGTTCTGGATCTGGGTGATCACGGAAATGGTCATCATGGCGCTGTTCGCCACCAGCTTGAACCTCATCCTGGGTTTCGGCGGCATGGTCAGTTTCGGTCACGCCGCTTTTTTCGGCACAGGCGCCTACACCGTTGCCCTGCTGATGAAAAAGGCCGGCTTCGGCTTTGTGCCGGCCATGATCCTGGCCCCGATGGCCGGCGCCCTGGCCGCCGCCATCATCGGCTGGTTCTGCGTGCGCCGCATCGGCCTGTACTTCTCCATTCTCACGCTGGCCTTCGGCCAGTTGCTGTACATGATCGTATTTCAGGCCTATGCCTTCACGGGCGGCGACGATGGGATCCACGGCATCCCCAAACCCGAAATCTTTACACCCCTCACTTACTACCTGTTGTGCCTGATCCTTTTTCTGCTCTGCTTCGTATCGATGCGCACGCTGACCAACTCCTCGTTCGGTCTGACCATTCGCGCCATCCGTGAAAATCCGGAGCGCGCCCGCTTTTTAGGGGTCAACGACCGGCGCTATCAACTGCTCAATTTCATCATCGCCGGCGGCTTTGCCGGATTGGCCGGCGGACTGTTCACGGAATTGAACCGCTTCGCCCAGACCGAATTTCTGCACTGGAGCAAGTCGGCCGAACCCCTGCTGGCCAGCCTGGTGGGCGGCATGTATTCGTTGGTCGGTCCGGCCATCGGCTCCACCGTCCTGATTTTCCTTAAAATCATCCTCCAGCAGATCCACAAGGATCTGGTCACGGTATGGGCCATCATCCTGGGAGTGATCCTGCTGGCCGTGGTGTTGTTCGCGCCCGAAGGCCTCGTGGGGCTTTACCGAAAGTTCCGGGAGAAGCGCGCTCAAAACTGAAGCCCGGCTGGGTGCCGGCGGCGTGGCGGGTCGAAGTGTGGTGAATCCAAAGGTTGTCAAACCCTGATCGTGCGAGGCAGGCATGGCGCATAGCATTCTGGAGGTCAAGGACCTGCACAAGTCCTTTGGCGGAAACCAAGTCCTCAGCGGGGTCAATTTTGTCGTCGAGGAGGGCGAACTCAGTTCCATCATCGGACCCAACGGGGCCGGCAAGACCACCCTGTTCAACCTGATCACCGGGTTGCACGTGCCCACCCGCGGGGCGGTTTACTTTCAAGGCAAAAACATCGCCGGCTGTCAGCCCTATGAAGTGGTCCGGCGGGGCATCGCCAAAGCGTTTCAGATTACCAGCATTTTTCCGCGCCTGTCCGTTCTCGAGAATGTGGCGGTGGCCATCGTGTCGCAGCAAAAGCGCAATGCCAATCTCGTGACGCCGGTGGCCAAGCTCAAAGAGGTCCACGCGCAAGCTCGGGACCTTCTGGAAAGCGTCGGCTTGGCCGATAAGGCCGACCAGCAAAGCGGCACCCTGGCCCATGGCAACCAGAAACGGCTGGACATCGCGCTGGCGTTGGCGCTGAAGCCCAAGCTGCTCATGCTCGACGAACCCACGGCCGGCATGAGCCCGGAGGAGCGCCGCGCAACCGTCGAGCTGGTGCAGCGCCTGTGGGAGCAACTCAAGATCAGCATGCTGTTCATCGAGCACGATATGGACATCGTTTTCGGTATATCTCAAAAAGTGCGGGTCCTTTGCTACGGAACGCTGATTGCCGAGGGGCCGCCCGCGGAGATCTCCAAAAACAAGAAGGTCATCGAAGTCTATCTCGGGGAAGAACTCTGATGGAACTCGTGGTCGAAAACATCCACGCCTACTACGGCCTGAGCCACATCCTGTTCGATGTGTCGCTGCATGTGAATCGGGGTGAAGTGGTGGTGCTGCTGGGCCGCAACGGCGCCGGCAAGACCACCACCATGCTCAGCATCATGGGGCTCAATGCGCCCAAAAGCGGCCGGGTGGTCTATAGAGGGCAGGACATTACCGGATGGGAGCCTTACAAAATCGCGCGCCTGGGCATCGGCTACGTGCCGGAAGACCGCAAGATCTTTCCGGATCTGACCGTCCTCGACAACCTGGAGGCCGGCCGCAAGGTGCCCAAAGGCAAGGCCGCGAGCTGGACCGTCGAGCGCATCTATGGCCTGTTCCCCATTCTCAAGGACTTCTCTCACCGGGCGGGCGGCACCTTGAGCGGCGGACAACGCCAGATGCTGACCATCGCCCGCACCCTGATGGGCAACCCCGAGTTTCTCCTGCTGGATGAGCCTACCGAAGGGCTCGCCCCGCTGGTGGTCAAAATGCTCGGCGAATTTCTAGAGGTGATCAAAAAAGAGGGCGTGACGGTGTTGCTCTCGGAACAAAATCTCAAGTTTGCCCTCAAGCACGCCGATCGGGCCTACATCGTCGACAATGGGATCATCAAGTATCAGGGCGGCATTGAAGAGCTCGGCCGCAATGAAGAGATCAAGAAAAAATACCTGGCGGTGTAGCGTGCTGAAAAAAGGGTCGGACTACGCTTCGGTGTATGGGTCCTTTGCCTGGAAGGTCCCCGAATTCTACAACATCGGCGTCGACATCTGCGACAAATGGGCCGGCCAGCGCTACCGTCTGGCGCTGATCTACGAAAACGACGAGGGCCGGACCGAGCAATACTCCTTCTGGGACCTCAAACGCCTTTCCAATCAACTGGCCAATGCCCTGAGCGCGCATGACTTCGGCCGGGGCGACCGGCTGGGCATTCTTCTGCCCCAGTGCCCCGAAACCGCCATCGCGCATATCGCCGCCTACAAGCTGGGGGCGGTGGCCGTGCCTCTGTTCACGCTGTTCGGACCCGATGCGCTGGCCTACCGCCTCGCAAACTCCGGCGCCAGTGCGGTCATCACCGATGCGGCCAACCTGGAGAAGATCGTTCAGATCCGGGATCAACTGCCCGATCTGCGACTGGTGATCAGCACCGCGGCGCAAGCGGCGCCGCCGGCGGTCACTTTGCGCCATCTGCTGCACACGGCTTCCGATCACTTCAAGCCGGTCCGCACCCGCGCCGACGAGCCGGCCTTGATCATCTACACCTCCGGAACCACCGGACCGCCCAAAGGGGCGCTGCACGCCCACCGGGGGCTCTTGGGCCATCTGCCCGGCGTGGAGTTTTTCCACAATTTCTTCCCGCGCAAGGGCGATTGCTACTGGACCCCGGCGGACTGGGCCTGGATCGGCGGCCTGATCGATGTGCTGCTGCCCAGTTG
>JAKAFO010000156.1 GCA_021819735.1 Deltaproteobacteria bacterium | reverse complement strand
TGAGGATGTGGCGGGCGCGGATGATGTCGCTGGCGGCAAACAAATCCGGATGATCCCGGTAAAAGGCCTGCATCTCGGCTTCGCTGACCGCCGTCGTGCGGAGTGTCTCCTGCCGCAGCAAGCGCTCGACAACCACCCCTTTGGCCAGGCGTGCTTTCAACTGCGGTTGGGTCATGCCGCTGTCGGCCAGGTAGGTCTCCAGGGTACCGAACCGCTCCAACTGTCTTTTAAGGTCCGCCAAGGCGGCCTCCACCCATTTGTCGAGGGCTTTAATATTGCGGCGCTGGGCTTGTTGGGTAAGCAGTTCGCGTTCGATCAGGTTTTCCAATAGTTGCGGCCGCAGGGCGGAAAGTTGCGATTCGGTCAGAGGGGTATTGCGGCGGATCATTTCAGCCGTGAGCAGGCCGATTTCCGACGTGAAATCTCGGTTATCGATGGCCGTTCCATTGACTTTGGCCAGGACCTGTTCGGCTGTCGGCCCATCCTGGGCAAGAAGGGCGGGCGGCAGCAGGCAGAGCATCAGGGACAATATCGCGGTCAATCGAAAACACAGAGCTTTCTTCATGGTGACCTCTGGTGCTGCACGGCCGATGGACCCTATTCTAATAGCCGAGCGCCTGGTTGATCAAAAAGACGCTGATGGGCGTCAACACCGGTTGCCGGTGCAAGATCGTGGTGATGCGGCAGATGCGCTGGGGGGCGTTGCAGTCGGTGCACCGGCCGTTTTCGGCACAAGGGGTCTTCATGTTCAGGCTTTTGGCCCGCAAGGGCGCGGCCACTTCGTGCACGCGGCGCAGGGCGCTGGGTAAGTCTTCGGTGACTTTGTTCATGCCGGCCACGATGATGACCTGGGCCGGACCGAACCCCATGGCGCTGGTGCGGTTGCCGGCGCCATCCACGTTGACGATTTCCCCGCTGAGACTGATGGCATTGGCGCTGCAGAAAAAACAGTCGCAGGTCAATTGGGAGCGGCGGATGGCCAGACTCTCCTGGGGGGTAAGATCCCGCTGCCAGTGATCGAAGACGGTTTTGCCCGACAATTTGAGGTGCTCGATGATGCCCAACTGGCGGACAGTGTCCGAGCCGCCGAATCCGAAGGTGTTGTGGCGGGCCGCTATGGCGAGAATCTGGTGGCGTGCGGTCTCCAGGTCAGGTGTCCAGTGAGCATCGAACCCGTTCTTGCTCAGCTTCTCGACACATTGGCGCCCGCGTTGCTCCCACAGCCAGTCCTGTAAAGGGGGTGCTTGCATATTTTCTCCATCAATAAAGGTTGATGGAATTATAGAGGCGAAAGCGGAATGTGGGAAGTGGAAAATGATGGGAAGGCGGCTGGCGCGGCCTTGTCAAATTGTGTGGCCCTATAACAAGGAAGAAAGTGCGCTTTTCAGGACATCAGGTAGAAACCAAGGTTGGGATCGTCCCCTTCGTTGAGCGCAAAGGCGGTGCCCACCAGCGTTTGGGTCACGTTGCGCACGATCACGCGCTTTTCAATGAAGGTGCGTCGTTTGTCGTCGAGGTGGAATTCAACGCGCAGCGTTTCACCGATTTCGAAATTGCGGGGCACGTTGAGTTTGAGTTTGAGGCCGGTGCTGGAGACATCCACCACCCGCATGATCCCTTTGTCCATCTCCCCGTTGGGCAAACGGTAGAAGTACATGCCCGGCAAATCCGTGGTTTTGCGGTACTGACGGCGCTTTTCAAGCACCACGCTGAACCGGTGCCCGCAACTGCAATTGCACTTGACGGTGATCTTCTTGTCGGTGGTGGCATATTTGGACACATCGGCGGTGGTCACATTGCCGCATTGAGGACAGACGAAGGTGGCCGTATTGTTGCTGGTGATGAAAACCTTTTCGATCATTTAGCTTCCTAATCCTTGCCGGTGGTCTTGGAGTGCGCAGGGGAGGGCAACATTGTCCGCGTCGCAATTTTGCTGCTCGCGCGATAGGATGCGGATTATTTTCGGGCGATACTCATCGCTGCCGCCCATGCGTCGGCCCCGGATGCGCACGACGACGAGGGCCGCCCCGAAGCACCCTATGGCCGCAATCATGGCAACCGTCGAAGGGTCGGCATTGAAGGTCGGGGCCATCCCGTCGCCGATGACGCCACCCGTGAGCATGCACAAGATGGGAAATATATAGAGCATAAACATGGCCTTGAGCAAGGCTCCGGTGCGGATGGCCAGTTGAACGCGATCGCCTGCGCGTGCGCCGACCAGATTGATGGCCTCCACTTCCTGTTCCTGAGCCCCATGTCCGGGATTGCAATGGTCCTTGGATGCACACGACTCGCAGGCGCTGGAGCGCACGGTTTTCACCCAAGCGGTGGCCGAGCCCGACGCGCCTATTCGGATGACGAGACCTTGTTCGATGGCCATCTGCACTTTCCTAAAGGGAATGGATCGCTTCGCGCCAAACGCGAGGCATCAACCGGTTACGGCTATTTTTTGCGTCAAATTCTCCTGCTCGCGGCGATAGCAGATCAGACCGCAGCGCAGGCAACGTTCGGCTTCGGTTTTGGCCACGGCCGCCGAAAAGCCTTTTTCTAACTCATGGCCCTGGGCAACCTGCTTATCGTCGGAAAGGGGCATGAGCTGCCGCCGGTGCAAGGGGACCAGCTCCACGCGATGGACATTTTGAACCAGGGTTTCGGGGGCCACCACGTTGTTGGGCAGCTCCAGCGGCAGATTATAAAGCAGTCGGTGTACAGAGGCCGCTGCCCGGCGTCCGGCGGCGATGGCTTTGATGGCCGCCGAAAAATCGGTGAGCACATCGCCCTTGGCCATCAAACCGCTCTCTTGGTGAAAGGCCGGCTGTTTATAGGGAGGCAACGCTTCCCAGGCGTCGGCGACGGGGGTTGCTACAGGGGCGCCTTCGGGGGCCGGTGCGGCCGGTGCCGGTATGAAGACCAATTCCGGGAGGCGGCCGGCGGCGAAGATCACATGGCGCGCGGCGATTTTTTCCGTGGCGCCGCTGGAAAGATCGATCAGTTCCACGGCTTCCAAATCGTTGCCCTGGCCATAGAGACGGCCGATACCGGTATTGGCGCGGAGCTTTGCCGGCCCAGGGTTCATGTCGCCGGCCGCTTCGCGGACCAGCAGGGTGATCTCCTGGGCACCCAGTTCCTTGCAACGTTGGACCATCTGGGCCGACAGGTTGGCGTTGCCCACGATGACGACGTGGCCATCCAATTTGAGCGGTGCATATCCAGGGCTGCCGGCCTTGGCGATGTCGATCAACAGGTGGCAGCCGGGCGCCGCAAGGACATCTTCCTTGCCGCTGGTGCGGGCCAAGCGGCTATCCCATCCGCCTACTGCCAGAAAGACCGCCTGATATCCCTGGCTCAGCAGATCGACCACAGTGATATCACGTCCCAGCAACTTGCCGGTTTCGGTCTGGACCCCCATCTCCTTGATGCCTTCGATGTCCCACTCCAGAATGTCCATGGGCAAGCGATAGCGCGCGATGGCGCCGCGCAGCAGGCCGCCCAACTGCTCCTGGGCTTCGTAGACCGTGACGCTGTGTCCGATGCGGGCCGTGAAGAAGGCGGCCGAAAGGCCTTCCACGCCGCCGCCGACTACCGCCACGCGCCGCCCGCTCTCGGGCGCCTTGTAAGGTTGCACATGTTTGCCCTGGGCCATCTCCTGATCGGCGGCATAGCGCTTGAGAAAGTTGATGGCCAGGGGCTCGTCCACGTATTGGCGCCGGCACTCGTTCTCGCAGGGCCGCGGGCAGATGCGGCCGATAACCGTCGGGAAAGGATTGCGTTCCTTGATGATCTGAACCGCGCGGTCGTTATCTCCTTCGGCCACGGCGCCGATATAGCCGCTGATGTTGATGCCGGCCGGACAGGCGCGCTGACAAGGCGTGGTGCAATCTTCGGTGGTGTACTCCTTGAGGATGCGCCGGGTGACCGAGGAAAGGGTGATGATATGCTTGGGGCAGACCCGCTCGCAGGTGCCGCATCCGGTGCAGCGTTTTTCATCCACCACCGGAAGGCCCTTGGGGCCCATGACAATAGCGCCGAAGGGGCACATCCGGGCGCAGGTGCCCAGGCCCAGGCAACCGATGGTGCACACCTTCATGCCGCCGTTGAGCAAGGCCACGGCACGGCAGTCGTTCAGGCCGTCATAGACGAATTTGGTATCCGCGTCGGCCACGCCGTAAGTACAGCCGGGCAGGGCGATGTCGGGTTCCTTGGCCTCCAGGCTCATCCCCATGATGACCGCGATGGCCTGGGCCACTTCCGGGCCGGCCGCCACGCACGAATTGGCCGCCGATTTACCGGCCACGATGGCTTCGGCGTTGGCCGAACAGCCCGCAAAGCCGCAGCCGCCGCAATTGGCGCCGGGCAGAGCCGCTTCGACATCGAGGATTTTAGGATCCACATACACGTAGAAGATCTTGGAGGCAATGGCCAAACCGACGCCCACGACAAGCCCCAAACCGCCCATCATCCAAATCGCTGCCATCATTTTTTTGAATCTCCCCAGAAGATTTTATCTACATATTTCTGTCGGGCGAGCACCCGGCACGCGGAAGCAATCTATTATGAATGTCTATGATCGCGCTGAATTTGCCTTTCAAACGGAGCTACCATGATCCATCCAGGCCACGGATGCCGTTCATGTAGAGCCTTCCGCAGGCCACAAAGAGCGAATAGTCGGTCAACAACAAGGGAATGGCGTAGGTGCGCGCCATCTGGATCATCTCTTCCGGCGGCTTTTTCCCGCGCACAATCACCACGGCGGCCACCTGGGAGATGCGGGCGGTCTGTATGACATGGGTGGTGGTGACGCCGGTGAGCAGCGCGCAGCCTTTGGCCGCCGCGGCCAGCACGTCATCCATCAGGTCGGCGGCGCCTCCCCCGGAAACCACTTGCTCCAGTTGGTCCTCTCCCACCAACACTTCGGCTTTTAGGATATCTTTCAGTTCGGATATTTTCATGTGTAATGTATGAATCCTCAATAGGTCGATGACTTTATGAAAACGGCGGACCATGGATAGCCTGGCCGGGATAATCAGCGCAATCGAAAATGCTCATTCATATTCCCTCCGGAATATTCATCCGGTGGTCCGCGCTGGATACGATCCGCTTATATAGTCAAAAATCAAGGCGCGACCATCGCATAAACCCTGGTTAAAGTCAATCAGTTCGGCTTGATAAAAGACCATCGGGAAGGGTGGCGAACAGCACGCCACGCGGCTTGACGCTGCTTCGGCCGTGGACTATAAGCCCTCAGATTCGCATAAAATAATGCGCCACCGCGTGGAGAGAACAAAACCATGGCAGAACCCGTTTCGTTGTACAGCCCATCCGCGGCCGCCGCGGCAGCCGGTTTTTTACGAGATCGCAGCGCCCTGCGGCCCATGGTAGCCGTTATGGCCGGCACTGGCTTGGGCGACATGGCCGGCGCTTTGGAAATCGAGACCGCGGTGGACTACGGCGACATCCCTGATTTTCCGGTCTCCACCGTTCAGTCCCATGCCGGCCGCTGGATTTTCGGTCGCTGGGCCGGCCGGCCGGTGGTACTCATGCAAGGTCGCCTGCACCTTTATGAAGGTTATTCTCCCCAGGCGGTCACCTTTCCCATCCGCGTGCTGCAGGCGCTGGGCGTCAAAACCCTGGTGCTCACCAATGCCTCGGGCGGTCTCAACCCAGCCTTTAACTGCGGCGATATCATGCTGCTGGCCGACCACATCAACCTGACCGGCGCCAACCCGCTCGTCGGTCCTAACGAAGAGAGCTGGGGACCGAGGTTTCCGGACATGACCGCAGCCTACACCCCAGTTCTCAGGCAAAAGGCGCTGAGCGAAGCCCGCGCCCTGGGAATCGAACTGGCGAGCGGCGTGTATGCCGGGCTCAAGGGGCCCAGCCTGGAAACTCCGGCCGAGATGCGCTTCCTGCGCACCATCGGCGCCGACGCGGTAGGTTTCTCCACGGTGATGGAAACCATCGCTGCCGTGCATGGCGGCTTGCGCGTCCTGGCCTTTGCCACCATCACCAACATGTGCGTGCCCGATAACCTTCAGCCGGCCGACGTGGATGCCATCATTGCCGTGGCCCAATCCGCGGCTCCGCGTCTGGCGGCGGTCATCGGCGGGGTTTTGGAGCGGCTCGATGAAAAATAACGGCATAGAAAAACCGGTCGATTTGCTGGTCCGCAACGGTACGGTGTTGACCATGGATGACCAGCGCACCGTCATTCCGGACGGTGCCGTGGCGGTGGCCGGACAAACGATCATCGCGGTCGGACGCGGCGCCGATTTCGCTCAATGGCAATGTGCGCACACCCTCGATGCCCGGGGCGGGTTGATTATGCCCGGTCTGGTCAATACCCACACCCATGCGGCCATGGCCCTGTTCCGCGGGCTGGCCGACGACCTGCCGCTGATGACCTGGCTCAACGATCATATCTTCCCGGCCGAAGCCAAGCTGACGCCGGAGATGGTGCGGGTGGGCACGCGCCTGGCCTGTGCCGAACTGATCCGCTCGGGCACCACCTGTTTTTGCGACATGTACCTGTTCGAAGCGGCCGTGGCCGAGGCGGCCCGGCAGTGCGGCCTGCGCGCCGTGGTGGGGGAAGTCTTCTTCGATTTTCCGTCGCCCAACTACGGCCCCATCGACCAAGGCTTTGCATATGCCCAGGAGATGCTGGCGCGCTGGAAGAACGATCCGCTGATCCGCATTGCCATCGAACCCCACTCGCCTTATCTGTGCGCGCCGGAGCTGCTCACCCGGGCGGCGCGTCTGGCCGAAGACCATGATGCCTTGCTGGTGATCCATCTTTCGGAGACCCGGGCCGAGGTGGCCACGATTCAAGCAAAGTACAAGCGCACGCCCACCGGCCATCTGGGCCAATTGGGCGTGCTGTCGCCGCGCCTGGTGGCCTGCCACGCGGTGGTGCTCAGCGAAGAAGATATTGCCCTGCTGGCCCAAAACGGCGTCAAAGTCTCCCACAACCCCGAGAGCAACATGAAGCTGGCCTCGGGGGTGGCGCCGGTTCCCGACCTGCTGGCGGCCGGCGTGTGTGTGGGCTTAGGCACCGACGGCTGCGCCAGCAACAACAACCTGGACCTCTTCTGCGAGATGGATACGGCCGCCAAGCTGCACAAAGTGCAGCGCCTGGACCCCACGGTGATGGATGCCGCCACGGTGCTGGCCATGACCACCCGCGAAGCGGCCCGGGTGCTGGGCCTGGAGCGGGAGATCGGCAGCCTCGAAGCCGGCAAACGCGCCGACCTCATTGTAGTGGATACCAATCAGCCGCACCTGACCCCCATGTACGATCCGGTCTCGCACCTGGTCTACGCGGCCCGGGGCAGCGATGTGCTGCATTCGGTGATCGACGGCCAGGTGGTGATGGAAAATCGGCGGCTGCTGACCCTGGACGAAGCACAGGTGCTGGCCGATGCCCGCCAGGCGGCGGCGCTCATCCGGCCTTCGAAGTAATCAGGCGATTAACGCGAATGTTGGACACCCTGATCCATAACGCCACGGTGGTGACCGTGGACGAAGCGTTCACCATCCTGCGCAACGGCGCGGTCGGCGTGCGCCAAGGCATTGTCGAGAAGGTGGAAGTACTTCCCGCCGATCAGCCCCTGCCGCCGGCCCGGGAGACGATCGATGCCCGGGGCGACATCGTGATGCCCGGCCTGATCAACGCCCACACCCATCTGCCCATGGCCCTCTTCCGGGGCCTGGCCGACGACCTGCCGTTGATGACTTGGTTAAACGACCACATCTTCCCAGCCGAGGCGCGGCACATCGGTCCCGTTTCGGTAGCGTTAGGCGCCCGTCTGGCCTGTGCCGAAATGCTGCTGGGCGGCATTACGACCTGTTGCGACGGCTATTTCCTGACGGCCCATTTTGCCGAGGCCGTGGTCCAGACCGGCCTGCGCGCCGTGTTGGGGCAGGGGGTGATCGACTTCCCGGCGCCGGGAGTGCCCGATCCAACCCAGAATGTGGCCGTCGCCAAAGCCTTCGTGGAAAGGTGGCAGGGGCGCGCTGCGCTGGCATCTCCATCCATCTTCTGCCATTCGCCCTACACCTGCTCGGCCGTCACCCTGACCGCCGCCAAACAGGCAGCCATTGACTTGGGGGCGCTCTTCCAGATCCATGTGGCCGAGACCCGCGCGGAGCGCGAGCAGATGGAGAAGACCCACGGTTGCAGCCCCATCGCCTATCTGGATCGGTTGGGCCTGCTGGATGCCAACTCCCTGTTGGTGCATGCCGTGTGGGTGGATGCGGCGGATATCGAGCGCATCGCCCGCAGCGGGGCCTGCATCGCCCACTGTCCGGAGAGCAACATGAAGCTGGCCTCGGGGGTGGCGCCGCTGCCCGATTTTCTGGCCGCCGGCATCCCCGTGGGGCTGGGCACGGACGGCTGCGCCAGCAACAATGACCTGGACCTGTGGGGCGAAATGGACATGGCCGCCAAGCTGCACAAGGTTCAGCGTCTGGACCCCACCGCCATGAAGGCGGAGCAGGTGGTGCGCATGGCCACCCGCGATGGGGCCCAAGCCGTGGGGCTGGGGCATATGATCGGTTCCCTGGAAGCGGGCAAGCGCGCCGATCTGATCGTCATCGACACCCATCAGCCCCATTGGACCCCGCTCTACCATCCGGCCTCTCACCTGGTTTACGTGGCCCGGGCCAACGATGTGCGTCATGTGATGATCGACGGCCGTTGGGTGGTGCGCGACAGATCGCTTCTGACCATGGATGTGCCAGCAGTCATGCAGGAAGTAAATGGGTGGAGAGTAAAAAGATGAAAGTAAAACCAACCGCCCGGTTGATCGAAGCCGCCCGGGGCGACCGCCCGGTGGATCTGCTGCTGCGCAACGCCCGGCTGGTGAATGTTTTTCTGGGGGCCGTGACCGCAACCGATATCGCCATCAGCCAAGGCTATGTCGCGGGCTTCGGCGCCTATGACGCCCTGCAGACCGTGGATCTGCATGGGCGCTACGTGGCCCCCGGCTTCATCGACGCCCACGTACACATCGAAAGCGCCCTGGTGGGTCCGGCCGAATTCGCCCGAGCCGTCCTGCCCCACGGCACCACCGCGGTGGTGGCCGATCCCCACGAAATCGCCAACGTACTGGGCACGGCGGGCATTGACTACATGCTGGCCGCCAGCGAAGGCCTTCCCGTCCACTTTTACTTCACCCTGCCGTCGTGCGTGCCGGCCACCCCCATGGAGAGCGCCGGGGCGCGCCTGACCGAAGCGCTCCTGCGTCCCTACCTCGGTCATCCGCGCATCGTGGGTCTGGCCGAGATGATGAACTTTCCGGGGGTGATCCATGCCGACGCCGAGGTTCTGGCCAAGATCACGGCCATGCAGACCGCAGGCAAACCCGTGGACGGCCATGCGCCGGGCCTGGGCGGCCGGGCGCTCCACGCTTACCTTTCGGCGGGCATCGCCAGCGACCATGAGTGCACCACGGCCCGGGAAGCCGAAGCGAAGCTGGCCGCCGGGATGCGCATCATGGTGCGCGAAGGCACCGGCGCCAAAAACCTCGACGATCTGCTGCCCCTGATTACTTCCCGCACCGCCCGACGCATGATGTGGTGCACGGACGACCGTCATGCCCACGATTTAATGGCCGAAGGCCACATCGACCAGATGGTGCGCCGGGCCGTGCGCGGCGGGGTGGACCCCATCACGGCCATCCAGATGGCCACCTTGAATCCGGCCGAATACTTCCGCCTCGATGAGATCGGCGCGGTGGCCCCCGGCCGCCGGGCCGACCTGGTGGTATTGGACGATCTCAACGATCCGGTGGTGCGCCAGGTCTACAGCAACGGACGCCTGGTGGCCGAAGCAGGCCGGTTGGTGGATACCGGAACGAGCGCACCGCCACCCGCGGCACCGGGAGCGATGAAGGTTCCGTTGGAAAGGATCGATTTCACGGTTAAAGCGCTGGGGAGGCGGGTGCGGGTGATTGAAACCGTACCCCGGCAGATCATCACCCGCGCCACTGAGCAGGATGCGCGGATTGTCGATGGTCTGGCCGCAGCCGACCCGGCCCGGGATCTGCTCAAGATCGCGGTGGTCGAGCGCCACCAGGGCAGCGGTCGCACCGGCCTCGGCTTCATCCGCGGTTTGGGGTTGACCCACGGCGCCCTGGCCGCTACCGTGGCCCACGACTCGCACAACATCGTGGTGGTGGGCGCATCCGATAACGATATGCACGCCGCCGTGGCCGCCCTGGTGGCCATGGGCGGCGGTCTGGTGGCCGTGGACGCGGGGCAGGTGGCGGCGCAACTGGCGCTGCCCATCGCCGGCCTGATGTCCGACGAGCCCATGGCGGTGGTATGCGCCGCCCTGGATGATCTGCTGGCCGCGGCCCGGCGCATGGGGTCGACGCTGCCCGACCCCTTCATGACCCTGAGCTTCATGGCCCTGCCGGTGATTCCGGCCCTGAAGATTACGGACATGGGCCTGGTGGATGTGGCGGCCTTCAAAATCGTGCCGTTGTTTGTGGATCAAAAATAGCGAAAGGTTCCCATAATGATTGTGGACGGTAAGCAGTTGCGGCCCATCTGGCTGGAGGCTGACGGCCGCACGGTGAAGGTCATCGACCAGCGCCGGCTGCCCCATGAACTCGTGATTCTCGATTTAACCACCGTGGATCAGGTGATCGAGGCCATCGTCGAGATGGTGGTGCGCGGAGCGCCGCTCATCGGTGTCACGGGCGCCTACGGTGTGCTGATCGCCTTGCACACCGCCGAAAACGAGGCGGCCTTTATGGAAGCCTGCCGACGCATCGCGGCGGCCCGACCCACGGCCGTCAATCTGGCCTGGGCCGTGGCGCGGGTATCGGCGGCGGTGCAGGCCGGGCCATCCCCCGGCGAACGCCAGGCTGCTGCCCGGCGGGAGGCCGCGGCCATCGACGCCGAGGAGGTGGAGCGCTGTCGCCGCATCGGCGAGCACGGCGCCCGCCTGATCGCGGCCATCAGCCAAGCCAAAAACGGCACTCCGGTAAACATCCTGACCCACTGCAACGCCGGCTGGCTGGCCTGCGTGGAGTGGGGCACGGCCACCGCACCGATCTATGTGGCCCACGAACAGGGCATCGACCTGCACGTGTGGGTGGACGAGACCCGACCCCTCAATCAAGGGGCGCGCCTCACCGCCTGGGAGTTGGGCAAGGCCGGCATCCGCCACACGGTTGTCACCGACAATGCCGGCGGCCACCTCATGCAGCATGGCCGGGTGGACCTGCTGATCGTGGGCACCGACCGCACCACGCGCACCGGCGATGTGGCCAACAAGATCGGCACCTATCTCAAGGCCCTGGCAGCCTGGGACAACCACATTCCCTTCTATGTGGCCTTGCCTTCTTCGACCTTCGACTGGGAACGGCGCGACGGCCTGCGGGAGATTCCCATCGAGGAGCGCTCGGCCGACGAGGTGCGCTTCGTGCAGGGCCTGGGACCGAACCAGACGCTACGTGTGCTGGTGCCCCCGGCCGCCAGCCCGGCGGCCAACCCGGCCTTCGACGTAACCCCCGCGCGGCTGGTAACCGGTTTTATCACCGAGCGGGGCGTTTGCTCGGCATCGGAAGAGGGGATTCTGGGGTTGTTTCCGGAGAAGAAGTAGAAGCAGTTGAAAGGCAAAGGATCAAAGGCATGGTAGAGCAACTTACGGAACTGGAAAAGCGGGTGATCGCCACCGTTCA
>JAKAFO010000155.1 GCA_021819735.1 Deltaproteobacteria bacterium | reverse complement strand
GGACATCCGATATGCCTTTCGATTTGGTGTGGAGCCTTTTGAAAGACATGGATGTCCACTTTTTTCAAGCTAAAGTACGCTTATCCCGGATGAACCTTAGATATTTTTCGAATGCATAATGCTGCGAGTTACTGGCGCGCGGCGGGCTTCCGCGCGCCCATGTACACGCGCTTGCTATTTGCTCGTGATAGAAGCAAGTTTAATTACCCCAGCTTCGTTAATTGTGATTGTGTCACTAAAATTCATGCCCCCAGTCACGTAGCCAAGACTATTGGCAGAGTATACAGCACCGTTTTGAAGTGTTACGGCTACCGAATAGCTACTGTCAGACAGATTTTCAAAGCGACACTCATATTCACCCCCTGTACCAAGCTTCTTTACAGTACAAAATTTACCCGAAACAGTAATCTGAGCGGATGTTACGGTTTGACCAGATGCATTCACAAACTTTAGTGACGCCCCTTTTCCTGAATAGACGCTGTGACCAATAGTAAAAAAGAGAATCAGCCCAATCAGTGGGAACAACAACAGCACAATAGTTGTAAATTTAAATCGTGCTTTCATATTTCTTTGCACATAACGTCAGCTTGATGGGCTTTCGCGGAGCGGCAGCGTAGAAAAAGTCCTTCTCGAAACGATTGCTATATTTCTGTTGATTTTACTAGAAGCAAATTGAGATCGGTACGATTATTTTCTATAGATTTAGTTACAAAATCAATTTTCAGCTTTATTGCCTCAAGTGATCCGCGCAATTCCCCTGCCTCCTTGCATTCCATGCGATAGAAAGATTCTCCATCCTCACAGCTTTTTTGCAATGGGTAATACTTTTTAGCAGTAACTTCGTACTTTTCTTGTAACTGTCTAAGCTCAATTTCTTCGCCACCCAATTTCATTTGAATTGAATGCATTTTCCCTTTTAGTTCATTATGTAAGGACTCACGGTTTACTTTTAGATCGTGCTCTAACTCATGGATTTTCTTTTCTTGCGATACACGCATATTGGATTCCGTGTTTAACGCTTTCTTTAATGCACTAATCTCAAGTTCGCATTTAGTCAAAAGCTCGTCACCCGCAGAATTCTTGTCTTTGAAACTATTGTTGGCTGATGGATTACTATCAGTTTTGGAGGTCTCAATTCTTTTACTCTCACCAATTTTTAAACCCCAAAGCTCAATTGATTGACCACGATAAACTGCTACAAAAACTAAAACGATAAGGACTATTAATAGAATTATTACTATGGTTGATACCAATTTAGCTGGCAATCTCTTAACTATAGCTTCCATGCAATCAAAACCTTTAAATATAAAGTTCCGGCTGCGCGGCGCCGGCGTAAAGATGTTTCGTTCAATGCGCGGCTTTGCTCCCGGCGCCCGCACGAGCCGAAGGTTAGGCCCTTGCTACTTTCTCGGACGATATGGTTCTTCCCTTACTATATGCCCATATACTAGTTTGATAAACAGAGCTGGCGCTAACCACTCAAATCCGCTGATTGGTTGTAGTATATGGCTATTAATTATTATTGCCCAAAGAATTGCCATCATTGCAATAGGCCTTCGCACGTATAATGGTACATTCAGCACAATGATGCTGCAAATTAGCATAGATAAGTACCATATCACACCATATTGCAGTCCCAGCTTTCCTTGGTACAAAAGGCCGACAATGATCGTGTGCACATGAAAAGAGACAAAAAAGAGTTTATTTTTTAAAATTCTTACATAGCGTTTTTCATCATAACGAAAAGGAGTATGAAAGAATCGTTTGCATGAGTTTAGACTATTTGCGACTACACCTCCTCCAATATCAAAGGCAATGACACCCGCAACAATATACTTCCAAAACGGCCAATCTAATCGATTTAGTAAATACAGGTATAGATACAAGGAAACCGCTGAGGCACTTGCAATCCAGATCATTATCTTCTCAGAGCATGTTGCCCCGGTTCCGGCGAATATGTCGGGTTTACCGCTATAATTCCAATTTACTAATACGGACTGACTCTCTCCACCATTGAGCATTTTGTCACCTTCCCGACTGTTCTATTTTGATAGCTCTGGCCTAATATTAATACTGTGCGGACGTCCGCTTTTCGCGTCGTTTTCTACTAAGCTTTAGGAGCGGCCGCGGTTGAGGGTCAACATATTTGAGGTCTGTTTCACCTGGGAATCGATATTTTTATAAACCCCATCTTGCTGATTGAGCAACATAATTTCTCGCGAAACCTGTTTTTTTTCGGGGTGCCCCATGGTACCGGGCGGGATTCGCGCATGTCCGGGTTTTGCCGTAATTATCCGTGTTAGGCGGACTTCCGCATAATTCCTGGGTGGCGTTATTCGACAGGGGCGAGCCCCCAATTCTGGGCTCGGCAGAGAGCGGCGCTTGAGACACCAGGATCGAGCAGATTGGGGGGCGTTCCCGTGGCGGGGGTCGCCACAGGATGGTGCTGGTGGGCTCGGCCAAAGCCACTGCCAGCGCCCCTTAGGCCAGCGTATCCGGGGCTTTAGGGCCATCCAGTTCTTTGCGAATGGCGAGCCCCAGCTTTTCGATGGAATAGGGTTTGCGGATATATTGGCCGGCACCAAGGCTTTGGGCCGCCTTGATGCGCTCGGTTTCCGAATAGCCGCTGGCAATGACGGCCTTCTGGCCTGGATGCATGGCAAGTATTCTTTTATAGGTTTCAAGGCCGTCCAAACCTGGCTCCATGATCATGTCCAAAAGCAGAAGATCGGCCGCCTGGGTTTTCAAATGCTCGATGGCCAGTTCTCCGCTTGGAACCGACACTGGCTTGTAGTTCAGCTTTTCCAAAATGCCCGTCGCTATTTCGCGCTGGGTTTCCACATCGTCCACGATCAGAATCGTTTCGCCTCGGCCCTTGTATGCTTCGATGGAGAGCGTCGAATTGTGCTTGGCGGCCTCCTGCCGGGTGATGGGAAAATAAATGGTGAAAGTAGTTCCCTTGCCTTGGGTGCTATGCACGTTGATGTAGCCGCCGTGGTCTTTGACCGTACCCCACACCACCGCCATGCCCAGGCCCGTGCCGCTTCGTCCCATTACCTTCTTGGTGAAGAAAGGCTCGAAGATTTTGCCCAGATCCCCGGGCGCAATGCCGATACCGGTATCCCTGATCGTCAATACGACATATTCGCCTTCGCGAACGTTATCGTAGAGTGCTGCGGCGGATTCGATGTATTGCTCCTGGGTGGCCAGGTAAATTCCACCTTCGCCGGAAATGGCTTCGGCGGCGTTGGAAACCAGGTTCATGACGGTTTTGGACAGATGCACGGGGGAACCGTTGATGTTGGCCAGATTGGGCGCAAGCTTGGTCTCGATAGAGATGCCGCGGTGAAACGATTTTAAATGCTGAAACTCCGTGCTTAAAAGATATTCCTTGATGATGAGATTCAGATTGACGACCTCTTTGACCGACACCCCCCTGCGGGCCAGCGTCAAGAGATCCTGAACAATGGCCACCGCTCGTTCGCCGGACTTTTTAATGGTCAGAACCGGTTTTCGCAAGGGATGGTCTTCCGCCATGTTGAGCAAGAGCAATTCCGGATAGCTGACCACGCCGGAGAGAATATTGTTCAGATCGTGGGCCACGCCACCGGCCAGCGTGCCGACCGCCTCCATCTTCTGTGCCCGCTGGAGTTCAAGGGCCATGGTCTGGTACTGGGTCATGTCGCGCGCCAAAGCGCGGAATCCCATGGGGTTGCCCTGCTCATCGGTCAATAGCGATATCAAGATGCTGACGGTGATTGCTTTCCCGCTTTTGGAAAGAATCTCCAGGTCGATGGACTGACCGGACTTGCCCGAAGCAAGCAGATTGCTCAAAACGGCCCCGAATTTGTCGGCATTATATGCGTCCATGCCTACCGCGTAATGACTCCCCATCAATTCCGTGCCGGTGTACTCCAGCCAGCCGCTCAAGGCTCTGTTAAAAAAGATCAGACGGCCGTCCAGATCCAATTCGAAGTACGCCTCTTCGATGGTCTCCAGAATCGTGCGATACTTTTCTTCACTCTTGCGCAGCAACGCTTCGGCCTGCTTGCGCTTGGTGATATCGCGCGAGGCACCCTGCAAGCCCACGGGCCGACCCAGGCTGTCGAACAGCCAGGAGATCGAAATTTCGGCATTTTTTATGGAACCATCCTTGGCGTACAGCTCGATTTCCAGGATACCGTGGGAAGCGCGTTGTTCGGCCGGCAATCTTAACTCCGCGGATAGACGCCGGAGCAGCACGTCGAGGGTCCCGGCAGGCACCATCTGCTCCAAGGGGAGCTCTAAAAATTCTTCGGGCGAAAATCCGATCCATTGCCGTACCGACGGACTTACATAGGTAAACTTGCCGTCCAGCGTAATGCTCCAGATCACATCGGAAGAGTTTTCGGCCAACAATCGGTAGCGCTCTTCGCTGGCTTCAAAAGCTTTGGCAACCGCTTTTCGGTCTTCGATTTCCAAGGCCAATTGTTGGTTGGTGGCGCTTAATTTTCTTCCTTCTGTGAGCAACAACCGGGCGTAATTCTTGGCGGCCTGATCCGATCGATCGATGCGCATAAAAAACAGAGTGATCAAAAGGGTGCTGATGATATTGATGAAAACCAAATCGATGGCGACCAGGTGCCAGGAGAGCAGCGCATTGTCCAGATGCAGCAGATTCGGCCAATAGCCGATCTCGATCAAAAGGCCTACCGTGATCAGTGTGATCAGGTTGATCGTGATGGAAACCGCGGCGCCGGCCCAGCCCAAGAGGATCGAGGCCATAATGCTGAAAGCGAAAAGGTATTCCCTGGATGCCAGGAAGGGACCGAAATCCAGAATAAGCGCGATCCCCAATAGATAGATCAGGACGCAAGCGACGATGGCGCGAATTTTAAAGCGTATTTTTGGGCAAAGAAAGAGCAGCAGGCACCCCAGATACCCCGCCACGGCCGCGATGGAAACGAGCCAATATTCATTTTCGATATTGCCGGGCATGCCTAATACCAGAACGAAAAAAACCACAAAAACCGAAACCAGCAGCGACAGGTACAACACCTTTTCTTTCCAGTGGGTGGGTGCGTACGGATCTTTGGCCGCCTCGGGTGCGTATTTGATATAGACTTTTTTCATCAAAGCCATGGCCGCTTCGATGGGTCGGTGATGGGTCTTCATCTGCTCCTGCCGCTCAATGGCCCGCGCTTTCCAAGGCCAATGGTTTTTAAGCTTCCATATTCATTCATATATCGATTCTTTTCGTGAATTCTTTAGCGGCCTGGCAAGCGGATCGAACAATGGACCGATCGAAATTCGATGGCCATCGCCGCGCCACCATCGCCGGGACCCTTCTTGACAGGGTATGGGTGCGGTGTTACCTCAAAACTAACGGAAGGACAGCCCAGATGGCTACCCACAACAAAATCGCAGTGGTCACCGGCGCCGGTTCGGGCATCGGCAAGGCGGTGGCCCTGGCCCTGCTGGCCGACGGATTCAACGTGGCCCTGGCCGGGCGGCGGCGCGAACCGCTGGCGCGCACGGCCGCCGAATCGGCCCGGCCGGACCAGGCCCTGGCGGTACCCACGGACGTGCGCCTGCCCGAAGCGGTGCAGGCGCTGTTTGCGGCCGTCCAGGCGCGTTTCGGCCGGCTGGATCTGCTCTTCAACAACGCCGGGATCTTCGTGCCCGGCGTGGAGCTCGACGCGGTTTCCCTCGAACAGTGGCAGTCCATGGTGGATACCAATCTGACCGGCGCGTTTCTCTGCGCCCGGGAAGCCTTCCGCTTGATGAAGACCCAGACGCCGCGCGGCGGGCGCATCATCAACAACGGTTCGCTGGCCGCCTACGCCCCGCGGCCCAACTCCGCGGCGTACACCGCCACCAAACACGCAATCACCGGCCTGACCAAGGCCATTAGCCTGGACGGCCGCCGCTACGACATCGCCTGCGGGCAGATCGATATCGGCAACGCCGACACCGGCATGGCGGCCGCCATGGCCAAGGGCGTGCCCCAGGCCGACGGCCGGATCGCGGTCGAGCCGCTGCTGGACCTGGCTCACGTGGCCGAAGCGGTGCTCACCATGGCCCGCTTGCCGCTGGAAGCCAATGTCCAGTTCATGACCATTTTGGCCACCAAGATGCCGTTCATCGGACGGGGCTGAGACTCCGTACCAAAAAAACGTTTCCCCAATGGGAGGAGAAGATGGCGAGTAAAACCACCGTGACCGGTTCCGGCCGCCTGCAACTGCGCGGCAACGTACAACAACACTATCCCGACGTGCTGACGCCGGCGGCCCTTTCGGCCCTGGAGGCCCTGGCCGGCTTCGACGCGCGGCGCCGGGAGCTCATGCAGGCGCGCATCGCGCGGCGCAGCGCCCGTTTTAAAGAGGGACGGCGCATTGCCTTCCTCGATCCGGCCGCGGTCATCGGCGGCACCAACATCACCGTGCAGCAGGCCCGCGAAGGCCGGTTCGACGGCTCGGAGATCCCCGCCGATCTTCAGCGCCAGTGGATCCAGGGCACGGGCCCGGCCACCAAGCCGCGCGCCACGGTGGAATCCGGCATCCGCAACGTGGCCTACGCCCTGCTCTCGGGCGCCGACGGCTGGATGTTCGACGGCGAGGACGCCCTGGGCCAGGTGGACACCATGTCCCTGGACAACCAGCGCAACCTGGCCATCGCCCTGGCGCTCAAGGAACCTTTTCTGAAGGTGGCCGAAAACGTGGCATCGGAGATGAACGCCTGGGCCAAGGGCTTTTTCGGCCGCGCGATTGTCACAGACTGGAAGCGGCAGTTGGACTTCACCACCCGCATCTTCCGGCCCCGGGGCCTGCACCTGGACGACCGCCACCTCCGCGCGGCCGACGGCGGCGGCTTTTCGGCCTCCATCGTGGATGCCGGCATCTATGTGACCAACAACCACCAGACCCTGCGCGGCCAGGGCCGCTCCATCGTGCTCTACCTGCCCAAGATCCAGACCGCCGAAGAGGCCGCGTTGTGGAACGATATCCTGGGTGCCCTGGAGCGACACCTGGGCCTGCCGGTGGGGTGCGTCAAGGTCTATGTGCTCATCGAGCAGCTCGAAGCCTGTTACCAGTTGATGGAGATCCGGGCCGCCCTGGCTTGCCGCTTCGCGGGCTTCAATACCGGCCGCTGGGACTACATCAACAGCGTGGCCGACGCCCTGGCCTGGGACCCGGCCTTCCAGAATCCCAACATCGACGCCATCACCATGACCTACGGCTACATGCGGATCTACGAGGACCGCGTGCGGCGCGCGGTGAACACCCCCGACCGCAACGGCCGCTTTGCCCTCTGGCAGGGGGGCATGGAGCCCAACATCCCGGTGGGTTCGGAAAAAGGCGTGACCGAGGCCATGAAGCGCGCCACCGCCGGCGGCCGGCGCGAACAGCAGGCCGGGGCCAGCGGCAAGTGGGTGGCCCACTGGAAGATGGTCCACATCGTGCGGCCGGTGTGGGAAGAAGCCGGCGCGCTCAACCAACTGGGCCGCAGCTTCCCGCCCCTGACCTACACCGAGCAGGATGCGGCGGACCTGAGGCTGCTCGAACCGGCCCCGCGCACAATGCGCGGCGCCCGCGACCTGCTCTCGGTGGCCCTGCAGTACGGCAACGCCTTCGGCCGCGGCTTCCAGGCGGCGGCCCTCAAGCCGGCCGATTTCTTCGGCAATGACGATGTGCTCTATTTAATGGAAGACATGGCCACCGGCGAGATCCGCCTGAGCATCCTCTGGGAGTGGCTGCACAAGCAGGCCCGCTTCACCGAAGCGGATGCGGCCAGCGGAGTGAAAGCCGGCGACCCGCTGACCCCCGCGCTCTTCGATAAGATCCTGGCCGAGGAATACGACAAGCTGCGCCGGGCGAAAAACAAGGACGTCCACGACGACTCCAAAGATACCACCCTGCCCATCGCCCGGGAGATCGTGGCCGAATATGTGAAGCATTCGCTCAAGGCCCCCTGGTACGTGGACCTGCTCAACCTCAACCTCAACAACATGGATCTGGCCACGGCCCGCCAACGCATCGCGGCGTACTTCGCCGCCTTCGGCCGCGACGGCACGCGCCTGACGGCCAACCCGGATTTTTCGGAGTAAACTGCAACTGCGGCCGCCCCGGTGCAGCTTCCCGACACCTTCGGGTTGTGCGCCGGGGCGGCCTATTCTTCCACCTGGAATTCACGAAATTTAAAGAAGCGTCGCAGCGAAGTTTCCGTCCGAGTGAAAGGCATGGCTGTGTGCGGATGAATTCATTGGCTTAATTTGGAACTGGCAATACGATTAAGACTTACGCCAGATTCAGCAGCTTGTATGGCCAATTTTCTATGTACCTCCGGAGGCACCCGGACCATGAACTTCCCACTGAAATGTTTACTTGCGATGGGTTCGGGAATTGGCTCTTCGTTTTTGCCCATGTCGAATAACACATCCGCTACAAGATTTCGGATGCCTTTTAGCGCCTTTTCCGGTGTATCGGCCAGCCAACTTAAGCTGGGGAATTCAGCACACAGGCCCACATACTCATTATCATCTTCAGACCAGGTAACCCGGTACGTATATTTATTATTTTTTGGGGCCATGGCTTACCTCCAATTTTTCAATAGCCAAAAGCACCTGCTTGACTTGATATGCCTTGGCCTTTCCTTTGTGATTCTGAATATTTATTCTTGGGTCGCCTTGCCAGGGTGTCTTATATGTTCGATGACTGCTTTTTTGCTGACGGGGCTCACCGAAATAATGCTCACATATCCTGCACAAATCCGAAAACCGGACATCCTGCGGATTTCGTTTCAATATCAATAGCAGGTCATTGATTTTTGTCATGGCCAAGTAGTATCAATATTGGTACCATTGTCAAGGGCCAAAATCAGTTGCTATCCGGAGATGCTATAGGATGCTCTATATGCTCTAAAGGAACGCTGTTGACTATTTTGACTTCCGCTACGGTTCCAAAATAGGTCCTCTTTGGCAAGAACGCCCCGGAAAACGTTGCTGAAAGCATGTCGTAAAAGTCAACAACGCCCCGCAGCGTCCCGTAGCGTCCGCGGTGCAGCTTCCCGATTGCTTCGGGTTGTGCGTCGGGGGGCGCCTATTCTTCCGCGTGGCCGAATACACACAATTGCTGGCGGTTATGATAGTGCTTTTCAGTAATGATAGCGCGCTTGAAGAAAATCGATTTTTGCATGCCCCACTACATAAACCAGCCGATGTTCCTGGCTAATTCGACGGGACCAAACTCCAGAACCGAGAAACTTTAGAGGCTCGGGTTTGCCGATACCTCGAAAGGGGTCACGCATGATTGCCTCAATCAATTGAAAAATACGAAGGACTGTCTTGCGGTCTGTTTCCACCCAGTATTTCAGATCCTCCCTAAACTCAGGTTGAAATACGGACGCTCTCGGCAAACTGGTCTTGGATTTCTCTGAATAACGCTTAGAAGCCATTTCAAAACCTCCCCTCAGGCCCAAATCCGGCGTTGGGCCAAGGCGTCCAATCCTCGAAATACTATTTGTATTCCTGCGGTTGTCCACCTTGCCCCGCCTTGGCTTTGAACCTGATTGAAGGTTTTGAAATGGCTTCTACTCAAAACCGACCTCGCTGCGAAGCGCTTCGATCGTCTGGGGGGTGCCTGATGCTTTTCGTACTCTAGCGAGTGCGCTAAGAAGCCTCTTTGCGTTGTTGGGCGATCGAAGCAAATGCGCGGTTTCCATTATACCGGCCAACTCGTCGGCAGTTATCAAAGCGACGTCTTCACTCCCGCGTCGCTGGATGATAACCACTTCGCGATTTTTTGTTACCTCGTCTAATATAGAGGCCAGATTAGCCCGGGCGTTGGTATATGTTGTTTGAATTGTCATAATTACCTCCAAGTTCAAGTACAGAAACACTGTACATTTTCTGGCAGTATTGTCAATTGTGAAAATTAAACGCGCCCTGAATACCTGCCTACGGAAGAATCAGCCTGAGCGTTCCATCGGCAGGCCCCCTCCGGGCGACGGTTGAATCATCAGCATTGATCCCAAAGGGTGAAGCGAACCGGCAAAGGGCGAGTCCAGGGCGGTTTGATCGGGGGCCGAGGTGCAGTATTAGAGCCCCGGCCGGGGATGGTGCAGGCAGGCCTTGCCGTCAGGCACCGGTCGGCGGCGGATTGAGCAGATTGGGCGGGTTGCCGGTGGTCAGGGCTGCCACGAGGTTGCGGGCGGCGAGCATCGCCATGGCATGGCGCGTGGCGGCCGAGGAGCTGGCGATGTGGGGGGTGAGGACGACGTTGGGCAGGCCGATCAGGGCCGGGTTGAGGGCCGGTTCGTTTTCGAAGACATCCAGGCCGGCGCCGGCAAGGCGCCCCTTGGCCAGGGCATCCACCAGGGCTGCGTCGTCGACCACGCCGCCGCGGGCCGCGTTGACCAGGATGGCGCCCGGCTTCATCCGGGCCAGTTCGGCGCGGCCGATGAGGTGGTGGGTGGCTGGGGCATAGGGCACGTGCAGGCTGAGGATGTCGGCGCGGGCCAGCAGTTCTTCCCGGGTCACGAACGTGGCGTTGCAGGCGCGCTCCACCTCGGGCTCGGCTCGGCGGTGGCTGTGGTAGATCACGGGCATGTCGAATCCCAGGGCCCTGCGCGCCACCTTGCGGCCGATGCGGCCGAATCCCAGAATCCCCAACGTGGCGTGGTGCACGTCGGCCCCCAGGAACTGCTTGAGGTACCAGCCCTTCCACTCGCCGCGACGCAGGTGGGCATCGGACTCGACCACCCGCCGGGCCGTGGCCAGGATCAGGGCCCAGGTGAAATCCGCGGTGCTGTCGTCCAGCACCCCGGGGGTGTTGGTGACCATCACCCCGGCCCGGGAGCAGGCCGCAAGGTCGATGTTGTTGAAGCCCACGGCGATGTTGCACACCGCTTTAAGCTGCGGGCAGCCCGCCAGCAGGGCCGCATCGACCTTATCTACCAGAGTGGTCATGACCCCGGCCTTGTCGGCCAGGTTGCGGGCCAACGTCCCGGGATCCATGGGCGTGTCGGCCTGATTGGCGCTCACCATGAAATGTTCGGCCAGATAATCGAGCACATCGTCGAAGATTTCGCGGGTCACCAGTGTTTTCGGCTTCATGGTCGTGTTCTCCCTGGAATGCCGTCTGGCGGCTTTCATTTGTACACCAGCGACGGCAGCCATAACCCAATTTCCGGGAACATATAAAGCAAAAACAACGCGAGCACCTGGATCGCCATGAACGGCAGCATCCCGGCGAAGATCTGGTTGAGCGACACGTGGCTCGGCGCCACCCCCTTGAGATAAAAGGCGGCCATGGCCACCGGCGGCGAGAGAAAAGCGGTTTGCAGGTTCAGCGCCACTAGCAGGCCGAAGAACAGGGGATCGATGTTGAAGTGCACCAGCAGCGGCAGGAATATGGGCATGAAGATGACGATGATTTCGGTCCACTCCAGGGGCCAGCCGAGCAGAAAAATGATGACCTGGGCCAGGAGCATGAACTGCACCGGAGTCATGTCCATCGATTTGACCCAGGTGTTGATGATCTCCTGGCCGCCGAGCAGGGCGAAGGCCGCGGCGAAAATGCTCGAGCCCACAAACAGCCAGCAGACCATGGCGCTGGTCTTGGCGGTGAGAAACACCGACTCCTTGACCATCTGGAAGTTGAGCTGCCGGTAGGCCGCCGCCAGCACGAACCCGCCGAACGATCCCATGGCCGC
>JAKAFO010000497.1 GCA_021819735.1 Deltaproteobacteria bacterium | reverse complement strand
GCCAGACTTTCGCGGCCCTGCTCAACGTGATCCCGGCCACGGCGGCCATCACCTATATCCTGCACACCGGCGACCCGGCCGGCGCCGTGGGCATCAAGATCAAACTCACCGGCCTGCTCGGTCTGCACGACCTCTACGCCCTGATCGCCATACCCGCCACGGCCGGCATGAAAAAGGCCGACCAGCGCCAGTTGGAACAGATGCTGGCGCCCGTGGCCCAGACCTGGTTGGCCCACAAGCTCACCGCCGTGCAGACGCTCTTCGAAGCGCAGATCACGGGGGAAGTATTGACCCAGGCCCGCGCGGCCGGCGACCGGGCCGACGCCCTGCTGGCCCGGGTGGCAACCGACCTTGCGGGCCTCAAGGAGATCTTGCCATGATGGATCGCGAACTGGCGTTACTGGCGGCCGTGGGCCAACTGGAAACCCACATCCAGAGCGTCACCCAACTGGCCGCGCACCTGGCCCGGGTGCCGCTGTGGCAGCCGGCCGGCCCCCTGGCCAAGCAAGCCGCCGAGGCCCGACGCATGATGGAAGGCTTGCGCAGCCGCATGGACCGGCGCCTGGTGGTAACCCTGGTCGGCCCCTGCGGGGCCGGCAAGTCCACCCTGCTCAACGCCCTGGCCGGCGTGGACGACCTCTCGCCGGCCGGTCACACCCGGCCCACGACGCGCGGCCTGGTAGTCTTCTCCAACGACGCCGAGGCCGCGGCCCAACTGCTCGGCCCGGATGCCGCCGGGCAGGCGACGGTGCGCTCCAGCCCGGCCGCCGACCTGCTGCGCCACATGATCCTGGTGGACACCCCCGACACCGACAGCACCGCCAGCGACCTGCACCGGCCTTTAATCCTGCGGGCCGTGGAACAATCCGACATCCTGCTGTGCGTCTTCGACGCCCAGAACCCCAAACGCCGGGACCACGCCGACTTCATGGCCCCCCTGGTGCAACGCTTCCACGGCGCCTCGCTGGTGGCCGTGCTCAACCAGGTGGACCGCCTGGGGGAAAAAGAGCTGACCACCGAGATCGCCCCCGAATTCAACACCTACCTGAGGCAGGCGTGGGACACCCCGCCCCAGCGCCTGCTGCTCGTCTCGGCCCGCCGCCACCTGCAACGGCCCCAATGGGAGCCCCAGGCCGGCCCGCGCCATGACCTGGACCAGTTCGACGAGCTGCGCCGCCTGCTCTTCGACACCTTCGGCCAGCCCGGCTTCGGACCGGACCGCCGCCTGGCCAATGCCCGCCGCATCGGCGACTTCATGGCCGAGCAGGTCCGCCAGGCCGCGGCCCTGGACCGGCCGGCCCTCAGCCAGGCCCTGGCGCAATGGCAAACGGCCGAACAGGAGGCCCTGGGCCGGGCCGTGGAGGCCCTGCGCGCCGACGACCAGCGCATGGTGGTGGGCGTGCACGCCCGGCTCTACCAACTGCTGGCCCAGCGCTGGACCGGGCCCGTGGGCTGGATGATCGCCATCTGGTCGCGCTTGATCCTCTTCGGCACCGGCCTGGCGGCCCTCGTGCGCTGGGGCAACCCCCTGACCCAGCTCTGGGGCCTGGTCTCGGCCTGGCGGCGCCACAAGGAGATCGGCGCGGCCTTGGAGACCCTCGGCGACCAGAACCGCGCCGACAGCGCCCTGACCACCTTCCAGCAAACCTGGCGCACCCACTGGCCCGACATCGCCGAACGCCTGGTGGCCGGCCGCTTCGACCCCCAGGTGCGCCGCCCGGCCGCCGACGAGACCCCGGCCGTCACCGGCGCCCTGCGCCACCTGTGGGCCCAGACCCTGGAAACCGAAATCGAACGCAGCGCCAAAACCCTGAGCGGTTTTGCCCTGCAACTGCTCTTCAACCTGCCTTCGGTCGTACTTCTAGTCTACGTGGGCTGGCTCACCGCCGCCAGCTTCCTGAGCCGCGCCTACCTGAGCGGCGATTTCTTCCTCCACGCCCTGCTCACCATCGCCATCGTTTTACTGCTCAGCTTCTTCGCCCTGCAAATCCTGGTGCGCCTGACGCTGCGCGGCGACCGCATCCAGGGCCGCGCCTTGCGCAAAGTACAAAGCGCCACCAGCGACACCGCCCGGGTCGCCGGCAGTGATATTTGTGAACAGGTGGCTCAGGTGTTGGCGCTGGATTGATTTTTCCCGCCCATTGATATCGGAACAGCAACCCGAAACAGCGCGCCATGACCAAGCCGGCTTTGGACTTCGATACGGCCGCCGAGCCCGCCGATGATTCTGCGGCACTCACTCAAACCAAGGCCCATGCCGGAATTGGGCTCCGTAGAATAGAAAGGGTAAAAGACCCCTTGCAAATTCTCTTGGGCAATGCCGGCGCCATTGTCTCTCTCTTCCAAAACAGCTTCACTCTCCTTTTGATGCGCATCCCGGGCCTGCCAGGTGATTCGCACTCCTTAGCGCCGGTCAGATCGGCATAAGCCTGGAACCACCCCTGCGTGCCAGTCCATGGCAAACGAAAAGCTATGATATGGGAAAATGATAATGGGCTTTGGGTAAAAGGATTCACAGTCTTTGGTAGGTTTTTACCCATTGCGTTTTCAAAGGAGGCAAAAAGGCCGAATTTGAGGGAGCGGGGACGCACTGTGATGCTGGCATGATAATTGTTTGTCGCGCACCAAGGCTCCAAATATAAAATCACCAATTCAACCTACGTCGTTAGCTTCCATCAACGTAACTATTCAGCATAAAAACATAAAAAGAAGTAAAAAAAGACTTGACAGGGTTTTTGCGAAAAGTTCTGAATTTCGATTCTGGTCGGTGATCTCCAGTATTTCGCCAAGTATGCGGCCTTATAGC
>JAKAFO010000496.1 GCA_021819735.1 Deltaproteobacteria bacterium | reverse complement strand
AAAGGTATTCGTCGCATCGGGTTGTGGGCAACATGGCCAGCCTCCTGTTTAACTGGTTTTTTCGTAGTATAGCAGGCTGGCTCAATAAATCAATTCATAAAACGTCTATGTTTCGTTGTAGGGTTATTCTATTCCAAGAAGGCTAATAATTTGGCGGGCAAGTAGCGCTGGAACAGCTACCTCGGCTTAGGATTTAAACACGAATTCCGGAGCTCGATATTAGCATTTATCGCAACATAACTTTTCGGCCATAAACTATCTATTTATTTTGGGAACATCTTGCCCGGATTCAAAATCCCATGGGCTTCGAAAAGCTGTTCGATCTCCTGCATCCACTCAAGGGAAGCACCGTGCTCGGCCGCCACCCCCTGAAAGGCCAGTTCGATGAATTGAACCTACGGACGTGGCGCGCGTGGCCGGAGAGCGTTTGAAAAAAGAGTGAGCGTGCGTCCGCCCGCGAATAAAAGGCCATCGTCGTCTAAGGCATATTCTTCTTCAGCACACGGCGGATCATCCAATCCGACGTTAAACGGGTGGTCAGGCCGGACGTGAGCCGATGGCCGAGAAAGACCAGGCGCGCCATTTTGCCCGGAACGACGAGAAAACGCCGCTTTTGGATGGCGCGGACGATGGCGCGGGCCGTGTATTGCGCCGTCAGCCGGCCGGCCATCATCTTGACGGCTTTGGATTCGGGCGAAATGGTCCGGTCCTCTTCGGCGACCATGGGGGTCGTCACTTCGGGCGGGCAGATCAGGGTGACCGGGATGCCGTGGGGCTTGAGCTCGCTGCGCAGGCACTCGGCCAGCCCGACCAGGGCGAACTTGGAAGTACTATAGGCCGTATAGCCGTACATGCCCACGAGGCCCGCCATGGAAGCGATGATGGCGATCCGGCCGCCGCGGGTTTTAATACTTGGCAATAGGGCGGCGATGACATTGCGCACGCCATACAGATTGGTTTTGATGACGCGATCGAAGGCGTCCAGGGAGATGTTCTCGAAAAGGTCGTTGCTGACGATGCCGGCACCGGCGATGAGGATATCGGGCGGGCCGAAGCGCGCCACGGCCTCCTCCATTTTGGACCGCAGCTTCAGCGGATCGGTGACATCCACGCTCAGGGAGGCGATGCGCTGATGGGGCGAGCGCTTGACGGCTTCTACTTCACTCCGGGCTGCGGCCAATTTGCTTTCATCGCGCGCCAGAAGCACGATATGGCCGCCTTTGGCGGCCAGCAGGCGGGCGGTGGCCAGGCCGATGCCGCTGGAACCGCCGGTGATGTAAATCACGCGGTTATCAAAATCCTTGAGTTTGCCGATCTCATTCGGGCCCATGAGTTCTTCCTCGATGGAGGGTTATCGCTTCTCTACAGCCCATACTCCGCCCGGGCAATGAGTTCCAGTTGAAGATCCCGGTTGAGGGTCACGAAATAGGCGTTGTAGCCGGAGATGCGCACCAGCAGGTTGCGGTAGTTCTCCGGGTGGGCCATGGCGTCGCGCAAAGTCTCCGAGGTGACCACGTTCAACTGCATCTGCATGCCGCCCAGATCGAAGTAGGATTTCACGTAGGCGAACATGCGGTCGATAATCGCCTCCCGGGTGTCCCGGCCGCCCGGCACCACCTTGACGTTGAAGGCGATGTTGTTGTTCATGTGGCGCGGATCGAGGCGCGCCACGTCGCGGATGTTGTCCAGCAGGTTTTTGGAGGCGTGCGCCTCGGGCGTCAGGCCTGGCGTAAACGGCTGGCCGGCGCGCTTGCCCGAGGGCAGGGCGCCGCTGAGCGTGCCGTAGATCACGTGATTGGACATGGACCAGAAACCCACCGTGTATTTGCCGCCCCGGTAGTTGGTGTGGCTGCCGTAGTAGTCGTGGGCGAATTTCGTGATGCGGTTGGCCATGGCCACGGCCTCGTCGTTGCCCGAGCCGAAGAGCGGCACCTTGTGGGTCACCAGGGCCAGCAAGGCCGGATCGTTTTCGAAATCGGCGTCCACGGCGCGCTTCAACTCCTGGAAGCGGATCTTCTTGCGGTCGAACACCAGGTGCTTGATCGCCATGAGCGAATCGGTGACATCGGCCAAGCCGATGCAGGCCGCCCCGGAGCTATTGTAACGGGCGCCGCCGTGGGTGACGTCCCTGCCGTGGACGATGCAATCGTCGATTACGGCCGAGAGCAGGGGCGTGGGCCGGATGGCCTGATGGGCCTTGCCCAGCATATCGTTGTACTGGATGGAGTGGTCGATGAGAAAGGCGAACTGCCGGGTAAAGGCTTCGAAGAACTGGTCGAAGGTCTGAAAGTCGCCCGCCTCGACACTGCCGGTGTCGGGCCCCAACTTCCAGTTCATGAGCGGATGGCGGCCATTGTTGAGGGCCATCTCCAGGGCCGCCACCATGTTCATCATCTGAAAGTTGGTGTGGCCGATGTGGCGGCCCGAAAGCGTGGGCTCCACGCAGCCGGTGGCCGACCAGTTGCGCAAGTCTTCGGGGGCGTAGTGAAATTCTTCCAAAGAGGTCATCACCGCCCGGTCGTTGTGCAGCGACGGCGTGGCCGCGGTGATCAGGTTGACCTCGCACAGGCGCTTGAGGTATCCGGCGCTGTTCTTCTCCGGGTGAAAGCGGGCGTTGACGTTGGGATCGCGGATGGAAAGCATTTCCGTGACCTTCAGGAAGATATAGGTCATGTCGTTGACCGCGTCTTCGCCGGCCGGGGTGACGCCGCCCAGAGTGATGGCCTGGTCCGAGGAGCTGCCGCCGAAATACCAGTTGGCCAGATCGGGGGTCAGGGGCAGGTGATCGGTGCAGCGCATGAAAAAGCAGGCCACCAGCTCGAT
>JAKAFO010000495.1 GCA_021819735.1 Deltaproteobacteria bacterium | reverse complement strand
TATTACAGCGGGCAGTGCATCGACTACTTGAGTCGGCAGGGGGTCGGGGCCATCGTATTCTCCAACTATGCCCATAAGAAAGGCATTGCCGAGACGATGAACCAATGGAACGTGGCGCTGCTCGACCGGCATCCGAACCTGTATTGTTTCGCGTCCTATCACCCGGATGACGACAATGGGTTGCAGTATGCGGCGCAGGTACTTTCCCACCCGCGCGTGATCGGCATCAAGCTGCACTGTCTGGTGCAAAGAGTCTACCCCCACGACGAGCGCCTGTTCCCGCTATATGAAATGATTGTCGCCCAAAAGAAACGGCTGTTGTTGCATGTGGGCACCGGCCCCATGGGCAACGAATTTGTGGGGGTCGCGCATTTTAAAAAAGTCTTGCGTCGGTTCCCGGATCTGCCGGCCAATGTGGCCCATATGGGCGGGCTCGAATTCCAGGCGTTCATCGCGCTGCTGGACGACCATCCCCAGCTCTATCTGGATACCGCTTACACGTTCTGGCCCGGTTTGCCGTTCACCTTCAATCTGGGAAAGGAGGTTCTGGAGAAGTACCGCCGGCGTATACTCTACGGTTCGGATTTCCCCAACGTCATCCTGCCGCGGGAAGGGGAGATCGATTACTTGCTGCAACTTGACCTCTCCGAAGAATTTTATGAGCGGATCTTTTATGCCAATGCCATGGAGTTGTTGAATCGGGACGAAAGGGCGGGGCTTTGGTAACAGATCTCTCGGAAACTCCTTTCGAGGAATGTGCGGACATTCATTCCGCGTTCAGGTTTTTCAGAATTTTCTTTGCTAACGGCTCTTTGATCTCTGTATGCCATGGAACGGCTTCCGTCACTCCTGTTTTCGGGTTGATCCACAATACATGGGAACTACCCTCATGCTTTAAATAACAACCGGCAATTCGTAATTTGCGTTCTAAATCTCGCCGTTTCATCCAACCAACACCTTTTCCTGAATGGCGTCGTCCGGCAGTCCACGAAGGATATCTGCTCTGCGATCATTCAGTATTAATTCAATAGCTTGAATCAGGCTGTGCTTGGTTTCCTCGATCGTATCGCCTTGTCCGTTGGCACCGGGAATTTCGGGGCAAATAGCCCAGTAACCGCCTTCTGGAGCGGCTTCAATGATTGCTGTAAATTCTGCTTTCATCGCATCTCCTTTCTCACCTTGGCTTAACGCCTGCGTAACGGGCAGCATGGTCCTCACCATCCTGCGGCATGTAGATTATTAAAAACAGAATATATGTTGGCAAACGTAAAAACAAAGCAAATAAACCCTTCCTATAGGGGAATCGCATGTAGAGTTGGCACGATGTACGATTTCTTTGGCCTATTTCAAGTGCGGCAGATCCGGGGAATCAGCGATTCGTCGATCGGTTTAATCGCACTTTTTCCAGTTTCCGATCTCTTTCAATATGCCTTCTTCAAAGGTCAATGGATAGCAGTACTTCCCACCGTGCTCTTGGACCCGGATATACCAGCGTTCGATCATCTTCTCGACTTCGATCTTCCTGGTATCTCTGCCAGGCCCATGCTCTTTTGTGGTCGTGGTTTCTTTGCTGACATTCTCTTTGCCCATGATCTCGCCGCACTTTTCCATTTTGAGAGTCACTTCGAAAGTCGAATCGCCTGGCGAAATAAAATCGTTTCCACAACGGATACCCGCGGTCGCTTGGCCAAAGGTCAATACCAAAATGATTATAAATAACATTAAGATAGAACGCTTCATCTTTAATTTTCCCCTTGGGTTCGATGTTGTCAGATAAGAAGCCTTCTTGGGACGCCACATCCTTTTTCTAATATCCCCTGGGTCTTTCCGGATGGTAGTAAGGTAGCCGAAATGGGTTTTTTATGTCAATGTAATTATAGGGAAATGTCTTGTCGTCGTTGTGCCTCCACAGGCTGATAGGTCTGGGCGCTTGCCGCCTAAACCGGGCAAGGACAGCCCGCACGACACTATTTGGGATCACAAGATTGCCTTGCTTGAACGCGCACCCGCAAATATAGATTTCCTTTCATCGGCGGAAATGGTATCCAACGCCCTCGTTTTTGGACCGCGGGATTCGTTCCCGTGGTTTTTTATTTATTGGAAAGGAAATTAAACCACTGTGATTTGCGCAACCAATGTGACCCTGGCTTACGGCAAACGGGTCTTGTTTAAAGACGTCAATATCAAATTCGCTCCGGGCAACTGTTATGGACTGATCGGCGCCAACGGCGCGGGCAAGTCCACATTTCTGAAAATCCTGGCCGGGGATATCGAATCGGATTCGGGAACGGTCTCGGTGGGCGCCAAAGAGCGCATCGCGGTGTTACGGCAGGACCACTTTGCCTTTGACGAGCAGACGGTTCTGGACACCGTGATCATGGGCCATCCCAGGCTGCACGGCGTCATCGCCGAGCGGGATGCGATTTACGCCAAGCCCGATTTTTCGGAGGCGGACGGCATCCGGGCCGGCGATCTCGAGGTCATTTTTGCGGAGATGAACGGCTACGAGGCGGAATCGGAGGCGGCCGTGCTGTTAAAAAGCCTGGCCATTCCCGAAGCGTTGAATCAGAAAAAGATGAAGGAACTCGAGGGCGGGGAAAAGGTGCGCGTGCTCCTGGCCCAGGCCCTGTTCGGCAACCCCGACGTCCTGCTGCTGGACGAGCCCACCAACAACCTGGACATCAAGTCCATCGCCTGGCTGGAGGAGTTCCTCTTCCGCTTTCAGAACACGGTCATCGTGGTTTCCCACGACCGCCATTTCATGAACCAGGTGTGCACCCACATCGCGGACATCGATTTCGGCAAGATCTCGGTCTACCACGGA
>JAKAFO010000154.1 GCA_021819735.1 Deltaproteobacteria bacterium | reverse complement strand
CGCCGCCGACGATGACCGCGCCGTCCAGCGCCAGCTTGGGCATGCTGTACAACCCGCCGACGGCCACCGTGCGGGCACCCTGCTCGATCACCTTGCCGCCCTTGATGATGTCGGCCACGAAGGGGTGCCGCTTGAAACGCATGAACATCTCATAGGGATCGACCAGGGGATCGTCGTAGCACAGGGCCGTCAGGTAGCCGATGGCGATGCGATTCTCGGCCATCTCGTAAATAAAGCCGCCGCCCGGCGTACCCATGCCCAGGGGATAACCCATGAAGTGCATGTCGTTGTGCGCCCGGACCACGAAGTAATTGCCGCCCTCGGGCATCTGGATGACTTCCTTGATGCCGGTTTCATACACGGCCGGCAGACGGTCGGCATGCAATCCCAAGCGGTCGGCCATGGTTTTGGCCAGGCTGCCCCGGGCGCCTTCGGCCAGGACGGTCACCTTGGCCAGCAGATCGATGCCCGGTTCGAAATTGGATTTGGGTTGGCCCTGCTTGTCCAGGCCTTTGTCGCCGGTGCGCACGCCCGTCACCGTCCGCCCGTCTCCAGCGTAGAGCAGCTCCTGGCCGGCAAAGCCGGGGAAGAGATTGACGCCCAGCTCCTCGGCCACCGCTGCCAACCACTTGCACAAACGCGACAGGCTGATGATGTAGCACCCGGCATTGTGCATGTATTTGGGCGCCATGGGCAGGGCCAGGGCCTTGTTGGCCGTCAGGTAGTAAAAGGCATCCCCGCGCACCACCACTTCCACCGGACACCCCTTGGCCATGTGGTCGGGCAGCAACTCGGCCAGGGCCACGGGCTTGAGCACCGCGCCGCTCACGGCATGCGCGCCGATCTCGGCCCCCTTTTCGATGAGGGCCACTTCCAGCTCCTGGCCCTTTTCCTGGGCCAATTGCTTCAAACGAATGGCGCAGGCCAATCCGGCCGGCCCGCCGCCCACAATGAGCACGTCAAATTCTATAGATTCGCGTTCGGTCGTCATATGCGATCATCCCTGTCATGGCTGATTTTCGATACATGGTTGCCTTGGTCAAAGCGGCTCAGCGATAGCATGATTCAGCATAGATGTAAACACAGCCACGCTTTGGTTTTAACCGAACTATCTGGATTAGCACGGTGCCAGGCGGATGCGGCAACTGCCCTGCGACACGTCAGACGTCGAATCTTAGGGATGCAAAGCGCGCGGAGGGAAAACGCCCTGGACTGTTTGAGCGCAGCGAGTTTCCAGGGCGCCCGCAGAGCGCTTTAGCATCCCTTGATTCGATGGCGTAGTGGCGCAGGGCAGTTGCCGCATCCGCCGACGCGTTTCACAATGACCGCTTGACAGGTCAACGGACCATTCCTTACTATGCGCCTTGCTTTATGATCCGATGCCAGCGAAGGAAAATGGGATGACAACACCGAATCCAACCACCAAACCCGTCCGCGCCCTGGGGCTATGTTCCGGCGGCCTGGACAGCATGTTATCGGCCCTGGTGCTGCGCCGCCAGGGCATCCACGTGGAGTGGATCAGCTTCGAAACCCCCTTCTTTTCGGCCGACAAGGCGCGCCAGGCCGCGGCCCAGACCGGCATCCCCCTGCACGTTGAGGAGATCACCGATGACTACCTGACCATGCTCAAAGCGCCGCCGGCCGGCTTCGGCAAGAACATGAACCCCTGCATGGATTGCCACACCCTGATGTTCCGCAAGGCCGGCCTTTTCATGCAGGCGCAAGGCTTCGATTTTCTTTTCAGCGGCGAGGTGCTCGGCCAGCGCCCCATGTCCCAGACCGCCTCTTCGCTGCGCTACGTGGAGAAGCATTCCGGTTTCGACGGAAAGATTCTGCGGCCCCTGAGCGCCCGGCGCCTGCCCGAAACCCCCATGGAGCGGCAAGGCATCGTAGACCGCGAGCGTCTGCTGGATTTGTACGGCCGTTCGCGCAAACCCCAGATGGCCCTGGCCGCCGAATTCGGGATTACATCTTACCCCACCCCGGCCGGCGGCTGTCTGCTCACCGATCCCGGCTTTTCCCGGCGCCTCAAAGAGCTGATGGATCATGGGGACGCCCTGACCGCCAACGCCCTGCACCTGTTGCAGCACGGCCGCCACATGCGCCTGGCATCCGGCGCCAAGCTCATCATCGGGCGCAACGAGCAGGAGAACGAGCGCATCGTCCAATACTACGACCCGCCCCACGACGCGCTCGTCAAAGTGCGCAACCACCCCGGCCCCAACGTGCTCGTGCCGGGCGGCGGCCCCCCGCCCGTGCTCTTGCTGGCCGCCGCCATCTGCGCCGGTTATACCAAGGCGCCCAAGGAAGCACCCGTGGCCGTGCAGGTGGAAACCGCCGGCGGCAAACAAACCCTTACCGTGCTACCCATCACCCCGCAGGAATCCAAACGCTTTTTGATCCTCTAGCGCTTCTCGCATTGACACCCAATGGCCCGCCCGCTAAAGGATGGAAAGCAATGCGATTGCTCCGGAACAGCGCGCCCGGAGCGACACCCGCCAAACCTTAACCCGAGGAGGTGTTGAATGCTGCCGTCCGCCAAGGTTGGAACCGTCCGAAGCAGAGCCATGCAGCCCTATTCGACGGTCGCTTTCACGGGCCTGCTGGCCCTGTTGCTGTTGTTCGTCGCGTGCGCCGGAGTTCCCGTATCCTATTACGATGCCACCACCTATACGAACCTGGTCGATTTAAAGGTGGACACCACGCTGCTGGTCGAAAGCTTCGATACCCGGAAGGTAAAGGAAAACGAAGCGCAGATTGCCGCTGTCAGCCGCAATTTAAAACGGGCCTATGAGTATGAACGCGGCAAGGGCGATCCTAACAGCGATACCGTCGAACAGTTCGAAAAAATCATGAAACTCTTCGATGAAGATGTCGGCGCCTATCGTGAAAATGGCCCGGGAGACCTTGGCAAACGCTATTTCCAGGAAGCGGCCGTGGTGCTCGGCCAGGCTTTCGATATTGCTATCGCCACGGAGAATGAGAAGAACAAGGACAAGCGGTAGGAGGAGCAGATGAGCAAATTCAGCAAATTCATCGACGATATCGTCGATGCCGGCGGCCGGCTGGCCAAGGATGAACTAAAAACCCTCATCGCGACCGCCAAAAAAGACGAATCGGATTTCGTGCGTCTGCAAGCCGAAAACCTCGAGCGTTGGACCGTCATGCTGGCCGATGGGGATCTGACCGTCAAAGGCTACAAACTGCTGGTGAAGAAGATGGAGGTGCTCACCCAGCTTGAAAGCATCCGTCTGAAGGTCAAGGCCAAAGCCAGCGCCCAACGCCTGGCCCAGGGCATCGAGGAGATCGTGGTTAAGAACCTGTTTGCCTTGCTGTAAGTTCAATGCCCTCAGGGACGCACGCCCAGTGACTTGACGAAGGCGATGATCTGCCAGCGCTCGTCGGCGGCGATGGTGCTGGCCAGGGCCGGCTGGCGGCCGCCGGGAATGCCGTAGCTGATTTCGTGGAAGACTCGTCCCACGGGCATGTTTTGGATGCGGGCCGAACGCAGGTCGCCGGGCGGCGGCGCAAAGCTCTGGCCCACGGTGCCGTAGCCGTCCATCTTCGCGCCGTGGCACTGGATGCAGTAGTAGCCATACCCCTGCCGGCCAAGGGCGATGGCCTGGGGATCGGCCAGGTCGAACGGCGCGGCAAGGGTGTCGGGATCGGCGGATCGATAGAGCAGTTCTCCGCCCGAAGCGGGTACCAGTGTGCCGGCCATGACCGGCAACGGCGCCTCATGGGGTCGCACCGCCGGCGTCTCCCACATGCGGCCGACCTGGAGTGTCTCGTCGTACAGGGTCACGCCGGCGTAGGCCGCCAACCCGATCAAGACCACGATGAAGAGCACGCAAACGATCCGGATCATATCACTCTCCCTTGGTGCCCCGGACATGTTGGGGATAAGGCAGCGGCGGATAGACCGCATACGGCGAGGAGGCCGGCACGTCCTGGATCGGCCGATAGCTCCAGGTGGGCTGGCCCATGTCCGACACCACGAAAAAGGAGTAAAACCCCTTGAACAGGATGATGCCCAGCAAAGCCGCAATCCACAGCCACGTTCGCAACGCCGATTCGCCGTGAGTTATGTCTTCCATATTAAATTTTCACCTCCAGCAGGCCGTGCATCAGAATGTAGAAAAAGCCCCACAGGACCGCGCCGGCGATGATGAGGATCATCACCAGCGGGTAAGGCGCGTCGCGCTCCTCGAGGCCGTCCGGGTAGCGCCCGGTGATGGCGGTCATGCGATGCTCGGCATCTTTGCTCCGGAAGTGGTTGAAAGCCAGTCCTACCCCGAAAACCACCATGAAGAGCCACCCGCCAAAGATGTAGCCCATGACATGCTGGAAGTTAAGCAGTTCGAAGAATCTCATGCTTGCCTCCTTCCGCCTTCGATCAGTTGAAGTACGCCGCATACATCAGCACCGCGGCGCTGGCGGCCAGGCCGGCGGCCACCAGAAAGAACAAGCCGTGCATCTGCAATCGCCCCCAGCGCGACACCCGCGCCGGCGGGCCGTCGTCGTCGCGCAACGGCAGGAAACGCGCCCGCTGCTGGTCCTGGAACTGGCCGTTCTTCAATGCCCAGAAGAAGAGCGCCATGGTGATTGCCAGGCCGATGGTGATATAGGCGATGAAGTATGGGAAGTACATAAATGCCTCTTGGCCCTACGGCTCGTAGGCCGCGTCGATCCCCCGCGGCTCCGTATTGGCGTCGCTGTCGTTGATGAAGTAGACCGCCACGTAGTTGCCCACGTCCCAGATCTTCTCCGACTCCAGGTCGCGCTTGAAATAGGGCATGGCCGTACCGGTGATGCCGTTCATGATCTGGTAGTAGAGAATGCCGCCGCTGATCTCGCGGTTTTTTAAAATGGTGAAGTTGAGCGGCGGCGGGTAGATCCATGGTTGGGCCGGCCCCATGCCGTCGCCCACCGGGCCGTGGCACCCCAGGCAGAAGTCCTGGTAGATCTTGTGGCCGCGCGCCAGGCCGGCCGCGCTGGTGGGATAGGGATTGGGCACGTCCCGCCACCCCTGGGGAATATGTGCGTTGAGCCAGGCCACGTTGGCATCCGGTCCGGCCTCGTAGGCCTTGACGGTTTCGGCCTTCCAATACAGTTGACGCGCCACGCGCTTGTCGGCATCCTTGAGCCCCAGGCTCTGGACATAGCGGATCAGGGGTCCCAGCTTGGCCGGGCCCAGAAATTCGAAGCGGGGCATGAGCGAGAGCGGCCGGGTATAGCGGGGGTCGACGAAGTGGGCCATCTGCCAGTCATCCGGGTGTTCACCGCCCTCCTGGGAGAGATCCGGTCCGGTGCGCTGGGAGCCGAGCAGAATGGGATAATCGGCCACATAGTCGCCGGCCTGGGCGATGCGTTCGGCGCCCAGATCCCAGTCGATGGTGCGCACCGATTGGCTGTGGCAATAGACACAGCCATTGGCGATGTAGGTCGCGCGGCCGGCGGCTTCCTCCGCCGTGCGCACGCGGAAGATATCCGATGGTACGGTTTTGCTGGTATTGGCGTAGGGCAGAATCACGACGACGAACACGATGGTCGCCAATATCAGCACGCTGCCGACGATCACGGCAAGGGGGGTCATCTTCATGGCATCGCTCCGCGCTTGGCCAGCAAGGATCTCGCGATATTGTAAAAACCCAGCAGGGCCGACGTGAAGATCATCAGCCCCAGGCCGGCCCGGGTCACGTAGTACACATGAATTTCCGGCAGCACGCGGTAGACCGTTTCACCGTTGAGCCAGGCGTTGCCCTGGATCAGGCCGGCGATGGTCAGCACGATGGTGAAGCCCACCATGCCGATCAGGACCATCCAGTAGTGGAAGTCGGCCAGAAAACGGCTGAAGAGCGGCCGGCCGGTTATCTTGGGGATGGTGAAGTAAATCCCGCCCAGGGCGATCATACCGGCAAAGCCCAGCACGCCGATATGGGCGTGGGCCACCACCCAGTTGTTGAAGTGGGTAACGCGCTGCACGTCGGGCAGGGCCATGAACGAGCCCTGGATGCTGACGAAGAAGTACATGATCGTTCCGGTGAAGACGAACTTGGCGCCGATGTCGGCATGAATCTCGCCCAGCTTGCCCCTGGCCGTGTACCAGATGTTGATCAGAAAGGCCATGACCGGAATCACCATGGCGATGCTGTCCACGATGGCCACCACCTTGAGCCAGGTGGGCACCGGCACTTGCAGCAGGTGGTGGGTGCCGATGTGGGTGTAGACCACGATCAGGGACCAGAACCCCAGCAACGACAGGGTGTGGCTGTAAAGCGGCGCCCGCGTGGCCCGGGGGATGACGTAATAGGCCACCCCGGCCGACAGGGGCGTGAGCAGCAGGCCGAAGACATTGTGGCCGTAAAACCAGAGCAGGATGGCATCGTGAATGCCCACCAGGGCCCCGCTGTCGGGCCGCCAGATCACGTTGCCCAGGGCATAGGTGCAGGCGGTCAGGATGCAGGCGGCCAGCACATACCAGACCGAGACATACAGGATCTTCTCCCGGCGCCGCGCTACGGTCATGGCGAAGTTGAAAAATGCCAGGGAGAAAACCGCCACCACGGCCACATCGATGGGCCAGATCATCTCGGCGTACTCCCGGCCCTGGGTCAGGCCCATGGCCAAGGTCGCCACCAGGGACACCAGGGCCGCGTTCCAGGCCACGGCCGTAATTACCCCCAGCCGCTCGCTGTACAAGGGGGTGCCCAGCAATCGCGGAATGAAGAAAAAGGCCGAGCCCAGCAGACCGGGGGTAACGAAACCGAAGAGCACCAGGTTGATATGCGTAGGCCGCACCCGGCCGAAGACAATCCCGCCGATATTCGCGGTCAGGTCCGGGGCGATCAACTCGGTGGCGCCCAGCAGTCCATAAAAGGTGGCCACCATCATCCAGAAGGCCGAGGTCAAGCAAAAGGCCTTGGCCGTGGCGTAACTGGCGGGTATTTCTTTCGTCTCAGCAGTCAAGAATCCAATCTCCTAACACCATCTTTAATTATGACACGCCAGCCAGCAATCCAAATTCACCTGCTTCTGTCGATGGCATTCGATGCAGAAGCCCATCTTAAACCTCTTGCCCTTCAGGCGCTCCGTCTGCTTGACTTCTCCATGGCAGGCTTCGCAGGCGATCTCCTTGCGGATGTGCCGCTGGTGATTGAACATCACGTGCTCGGGCACGTAGAACACCTTGACCCACGGCGTGGGGGTATCGGTATTGAAATAGTTGTGCTCTTTGCGGATCTCCGGATGATTGGCGATGATGTAGTTGTGGCAGTACAGACACTTTTCCACCGGCGGCAGTCCCGGATGGATGGAACGGGCCACGTAGGGATGGCAGAAGCGGCAGTCGATGGCTTTGACGCCGGCGTGCAACTGGTGGCTGAAGGGGATCGGCTGGGCCGCCCCCACCCGCGTGGCCGGCGACGCATAAAAGTAGAAGAGAAAGCCGAGCGCGAGCAGCACGCAAGCCGCTATCCAGAAGAGCGGGCCGCGGTTGGCCCAGATCGAGCTCAGGCTCTCGGCGCCATGGGTGAAAAGCCGCCATGGACGCCAGCGTGTGCCGACCAGAACGGTGGCGACAATCAGTCCCAGCAGCGATAGCGTGACGATGAGGATCTCCATCAGTGGCGCTCCTCCAGGCGGGTGCGCAGCACCTCGGGAAACTGTTTCAGGTAAACCGATATGGCCGCCATCAGCAATCCCAGAAAGCCCAGGGCGATCAGGCCGTCGATCCAGCTCAACGGCAGGCTCTTGGGTTCGTGATGATAAACCGGCGCCAGCAGCAGAAAGTGCTCCAGCCACATGCCGACGACGACCGCGCCGCAGATGGCCGCCATGGCGGCCGGCACGGTCTTGATCTTCTTGTTGAGCAGGACCAGAAAGGGGGCCAGGAAGCAGACGATGAACACCGTCCAGGCAAGGGTGTTCCAGGGTGCGGTCATGGTGCGCTCGATGACGTAGGCGGTCTCTTCGGGGATGTTGCCGTACCAGATCACCACGAACTGCGCATAGAAAAAGTCGGCCCACACCAAGCCGAAGGCGAAGAACAGCTTGCCGATGTCATGGAAGTGGGCGTCGGCCAGCGCATATCCCGGGCGCCGGCTCAGTTGGAGCAGGGCCGCCAGAATGATCAGCCCGCCGAACCCCACGTAGATCGCCTTGACGAACGAGTACGCCCCGAAAAGGGTCGAATACCAGTGGGGGTCCATGGCCATCACCAGATCGTAGCCCAGCAGCGACAGCACCACGGCAAAGGCCAGCATGTAGAGCAAGCTGAAAACGGTTCTGCGGCGGGCATACCGCGCGGCATCCGGCGGCCGGCGCTGCCACCGGCGCCAGAGCCAAAGCCCCAGCGGGCCTTCCGGGCCCCGGGCGCTGAGCTTGAACCACAGGGCGTGGTAGAGATACGCCAGCCCCAGCCCGTAAAGCAGCAACAGGCCGGCGACATCCCGGGTGAAGAGAAACGGCAGGTTGAGCCAGACCTCCTTGCCGTGCAGGTCATGGCCGATCCAGGGAAAGAGATGCGTTCGGCCCAGGTACAACCCCAGGAACAGCAGCAGCGATACCGGGAAAAAGGCACTGAACGCCTCGGCCAGGTCGGTCAAAGGACCGCTCCAGCGGGCCCGCACGGCATGCATGAGGGTGGAGAAAAGCAGTGCCCCATGGGCCATGGCGGAAAAGAGCAGAAAGCTGATCAGATAGGCCTGCCAGGCCTGGGCGGCATTGCCGGCCACGACCTGAACGAAAAAGGTGGCCGCGCCGGCGGTGATGAAGAGCGCGCAAACGAGCATGGCGGTGGAGACTTTGGCCGGAGCGGCGGGGCTGTGGGTCGCGCTCATGGCTGCCCCCCTTCACCCGCCTTGATTTCCGCTCCCTTGGCTTCCAGAAGGCGGAGTAGATCGTTTTTGCGGGCGGGTTCGCAACTGGCCAGCACGCCGAACTTGTGCCCGGTCAGGCGCGGGTCGTAGGGCGTCGTCGGCCCGAAGCGCGGCAGGCGCGCCTGGGAGATCAATCCCAGCACGTTGCCGAACACGGCGAAGAGAATGGTGAACTCGAAGCCCACGATCACAAAGGGCACCAGGGCCACGATGGGCTTGCCGCCGACGATCAGGTGCCAGCGGGTGGCCGTGAACGCCGCCAGAAGAAAACCGCTGAAAAAGCCAGTGATGCCGCCGGCCAGGGTGAACCACCCCACCCTGCTCTTGGGCAGCGCCAGGGCGTCGGCCACGACGTGGCTGGGAATGGGGCCGTGCACCCGCTCCAGGGTATAGCCGTCGTTGCGCAGCCCCCGGATGGCCGAGGCGGTCTGGCCTTCGGTGTCGAAGAGCCCCATGAGGCGCGTGCGTTCAGTTGTCATGACCACCTCCGCTCGGTAAGGCTTCCTTGATTTCGGTCATGGAGACCGACGGCAGATGTTTGACGAAGAGCACGAAGAGGAAGAAGAAGACGCTGAAGCTGCCGATCATGATGCCGAACTCTACGAGGGTGGGCCGATACAAACCCCAGGAATAGGGGATGAAGTCGTGGGCCACCGAACCGATGATGATCACGAAACGCTCGTACCACATGCCGATGTTGACGAAGATGGAGATCGTGAAGAGCCATTTGAGATGGGTACGCACGCCCTTGAACAGCAAGAGCAGCGGAATGATCGTATTGCAGGTCACCATGATCCAGTACTCCAGGGCGTAATCGCCGAAGGCCCGCCAGCGGAAGGTCTCCATCTCCACGATGTTATGGCTGTACCAGGCGATGAAGACTTCGGTGCCGTAGGCGAACCCCACGATCAGGCCGGTGAAGACGATGGTCTTGGCCACCATCTCCAGCACCTGGATGGTGATGATCTTCTCATAATGGAAGATCTTGCGCAGGGGGATCATCAGGGTGATCACCATGGCCAGGCCCGAATGGATGGCGCCGGCCACAAAATAGGGCGCAAAAATCGTGGTGTGCCAGCCGGGTACCACGCCCAGGGCGAAGTCCCACGAAACCACGCTGTGCACCGAGATGACCAGGGGCGTGGCCAGGGCCGCAAAGAAGAGATACCCCCGGGTGTAGTGGCGCCACTGCTCGTATTCGCCGGTCCAGCCCAGGGAGAGAATGGCGAAGATCTTGCGCCGCGTGCCCTGGGCCCGGTCGCGGATGATGGCCAGGTCGGGCAGCATGCCGGTGTACCAGAAGAGCGAGCTGACCGTGAGATAGGTGCTGATGGCCACCACGTCGAACATCAGCGGCGAGGTGAAGTTGGGCCACAGGGTGCGTTGGCTGGGGATCGGCAGCATGTAGTACACCATCCACACGCGTCCCAGGTGGATGAATGGGAAAAGACCGGCCGTGCAGACCGCGAAGACGGTCATGGTCTCGGCGGCCCGGGCGATGGGATTGCGCCAGCCGGCCCGGAACAGATGCAAAATGGCCGAGATCAGCGTTCCCGAGTGGGCGATACCGACCCAGAACACGAAGTTGATCAGAAAGGTCCCCCAGTGCACGGGGTTGTTCTGCCCGCCCACCCCGATGCCGGTGAAGATCTGGTAGATCCAGCAGCCCGCGCCCAGCAGGATGCCGGCAAAAAGCAGCGCCAGGGCGATCCAGTAGGATTTTTCCGGCGGACGCAATGTGGCGAGGACGGTATCGTCCACGGTTCGGTAGGTAAGCGCCGTTTCGGTCATGCGTTCTGCTTTCCTCCCCCTAAATCGACTGCACCACCTTCTTTAGATAAATCACCGCCGGCTTCGTATTGAGATATCCCAGAATCTGGTAGGCCCGCGGATCGTCGATCTTCTTGCGCAGCGCGCTGTCCGGGTCCATCAGGTTGCCGAAGAGCAGGGCATCGGTGGGACAGGTCTGCGCGCAGGCCGGGGTCACCTCGCCGTCGCGAATGGCGCGCTGCTCGTTCTTGGCCTGGTTGTGGGCCGCCTTGATGCGCTGGACGCAAAATGAACATTTCTCCATCACGCCCTTAGTGCGCACGGTCACGTCCGGATTGAGCTGCTGGTTCAACGGCGCGGGCCACTGCCACTCGAACCAATTGAAGCGCCGCACCTTGTAAGGGCAGTTTTGGGCGCAGAAGCGCGTGCCGATGCAGCGGTTGTAGACCTGGTTGTTGAGCCCTTCCTTGGAGTGGTGGGGCGCGTAGACCGGGCAGACCGACTCGCAGGGCGCATTGTCGCAGTGCTGGCAGAGCATGGGCAGGAAGATCAACCGGGAGGGATTTTCCGGGTCCTCATAACGTTCGATGCGGATCCAGGCCATCTCCCGGCCCTTGACGATCTGCTTCTGACCCACGACCCCCACGTTGTTTTCGGCATAGCAGCCGGCCACGCACGCTTCGCAGCCGATGCAGCGATCCAGATCCACGGCCATGCCCCAGCGATATTGCTCGTGTTCGTGGGCCGGGTAAATGTCGCGGTGGGGCGCATACCCCTCGGGCAGTGGCAGGGTGAGCGGAAAGTCATTGAGGGTCAGCCCCTCGCCGGAAGCGGCCGCCACCGGTTCTCCCAGCCTGGCCGTTAGGGCGATGCGGCGTTTGTATTGGTCGCGGCTGCCCGACACGCTGGCCAGCGCCATGCGGCTGCCGTCGGAGGAGAGGCGCGTGATCTCGGCGCTATAATCGGGCAGTGCCCCTCCGGCGTCGGTGGCCGCACCCAGCAAGGTCAGGGGATTGATCCCCTGGTTTTGGGCGTAGCGCCCCATGTGGGTGTGGCCCTGGCCCATGGAGATGGTCACCAGGCCGGGGTGCAGGCCCGCGTAACCGTAGGCCGGCAGTTCCACCTGTCCGTGGGCCGTGGCCACCTGCAACCGCTGGCCGTCGCGCCAACCGTTGGCGCTCATCGTGGCCGCAGGCACCAT
>JAKAFO010000494.1 GCA_021819735.1 Deltaproteobacteria bacterium | reverse complement strand
TGCAGTTCATCGGAGAGCGACGCGGCGTTGACCGAGATCTTCTTGTATTTGTCGGCCACCTGGTTGATCACCTTTTGCAGATGGCTGCCGTTGGTGCCCCACAGGAAATCGACTTTTTCCTGCAGGATCATGCGCTCGGTCACCTTCTTGGTGGTGTCGGGCTTGGACTGGCCGTCGGCCTTGAAGACCTGCACCATCTTCTTCTTGCCGTCCACCATCAGCCCGCCTTGCTTGTTGATGGTGTGCGCGGCCCAGGCCACGCAGGCGTAATAGATTTCGCCCACCGCGGCCGCCGGGCCGGAGAAGGAGGCCACGATGGCGATCTTAATGGTGTCCCCCCCGGGCTCGACCGGTTTGTTGGGATCGAAATCGGACATATCGGGGAATTTGTCGAAGTTGAAGGTCGCCTTGGGCGTCATCTCCTCCGCCGGAACCGCGGGAGCCATCAGCAGCCCCATCAATGACAGAAAGATCGTGACCGCCAACAAACGCTTCATGGTCTTCATCCCAGCCTCCTTTGCGAGATAAGGGTTGACCTGATCCCAAGGCCCGAGAAGGCCGACGGATCAGAAAGAGAGCAAAAGCGACGATGACGATCGAATGAGGAAATAGGCTGTACGGGGACGGGATAGGGCATAACGACGGAACGGGGAGTATTGATAAAACCGGGCCGGGATGCACTTTCAAGCTCGGCCGCGGATTCGGCTTCCGCGATTCTCTTGCCACCCTTCCAACACGAGCGCTGCTTCCGATCGCACCGTTTGACAGGAACACACGACTAAGGTTGTGCCAATCTTAAACAAACATTCATTACAGACCAGATTGTGCAAAAACAGGAAAGCTGTTGTGGTTTATACCGACCCTCGGCGATTGGTGTCAACCCTAAAAAATGAAGCAAATTTAGAGATCACGAGACACCTCGGCCGGCAAGGCTTCCCCAGGGCAGGAAGCCTTGCCGATTTGAACCAGTACTTCTTTAACGCGCTTTCTTCAGTTGCAGCATGCCGCGGTCGGCGGTGGTCAACCAAACATTGCCCTGCTGATCGACCGTCATGGGCAGGGCGAACTCCACGGGCGGATAGCTGCCCACGGTGGCATAGGCAATGGGCAGGTGGGCCGCCACCACGGAGAGGGCCAGGGTCTGGGGGTCGATGCGCAGCAACTTCTGCCCGGCACCGTCCAACACCAGCAAGCGCCCCTGGCCGTCGTTGGCCAGGGCCCCGGGTTTGCCGACCAGAGCCGAGAGCAACACCTCTTTGCGTCCGGTCTTGAGGTCCACGGCGCTGATGCGGCCGGCCTTGGCCTCGGCCACATACAGCCGTTCGCCGATAAGGGCCAGGGCCAGCGGCCCTTGCAGATCCGTGGCCAGCTCGGTCGGCGTGCCGTCGGCCAGCTTGATCGTGGTGATCCGGCCCGCGCCGTACTCCGCCACATACAGTTCGGTGCCCGCCGTGCTCATCAGGGCCGCCATGGGCAGTTTCAAGTCACCGGCCAGGCCTTGGAATTGGCCGCCGGCCGGATCGCCCAGGGCCACGGCCCCATGGATGCAATCGGTCCAGACGACCTGGTTGCCGGGACCATCGGCCAGGCTCAGCGGCAAGGGCATGCCGTGGCTGGCCCAGGCATTGAGCTTGGTGGGCTGGTAGACGCCGGCCTGGAGGTTGCGCACCATAATGGCGTCGGCCACCAGCAGGCTGTTCCCCTTGGCCACGATGCCCACGGGTTGATTGGGGCCATTGGCAAAGAGCCGCTCGAACCGGCCGCTGCCATCGGTGGTGACTTCGAAAATGGTGGCATCCCAGTAGCTGGTGACGAAGAGCCGGCCCTTGGGCGTCATGGCGACGTTGTCCAGACCCGGCACGAGTTGGGCGATCTTCTCGCGGCGGGTACCGTCCAGGGCCATCTTGTAGACCGCGCCGCCCAACTCGGGGATATAGGCCAGCTTGTCCGCGCCGATGGTCAGGGCGATGGGTGCGGAGAACTTCTCGGCGATGGTGGCGATGGCGCCGGTGTCGGGGTGAATCCGCAAGATCTTGCCGGTCCCCATGTCGGGCACGATGAGGTCATTGGTGTCGGGATCGAAGCCGAAGCCTTCGGGAACGGGAACCACATCCTTGTCGACCAGCAGGCGCGCCGGCTTCCGGCCGGTGGGGTCCACCTCGTAGATGCGGTTGCCCTGGAAGCATTCGGTGACGAACAGGCGGCCGTTGCGCGGGTTGTATTCGATGCCGTTGGGCGCGGCCATGCCGCTGGCAATGACGGTTTTAACGCCGTTTGGATCGATACGGTACACCTCGCCCACCAGGGGCGTCGTGCCGGTGACGTAGAGGTTGCCCTTGTCGTCGGCGGCGATGTCATCGGGGATGAAGACGCCGGCATGGGCCGGCACAAAGAGCGAAGGCTTCAGCGTGGCCAGATCGATGCGCGTGATCGTACCATTGGCCGTGTGGGTCACATACAGGTGGCCGTCGCTGCCCACCGTGGCGCCGTTGACCCCCGGAAACGGGCTGTCGGGGGCCACGCGCTCCATTCGATAGGCAGGATCGAGCACCATGCCGAGGTTCGGGTCCATTCCTTTTTGGGTGGCGGCGCACCCCCACAGCAGACCAAGGCCGAGCAGAAGGACGATACCGACGGATCGCTTTGCTTGCATGCTTTTGCTCCTCTCTTCTTAGTTGAAGGGTGAAAGGGAAAGTCAGGGCGCATGGGAAGGCCAGTTCAAAAGAGCACAAAAGGCAGGGGGCATCAAGTTCAAAAAGGAGCACGGCCGCCGAGGTGGTTATGGGGGCCGATGCCGCTACACGACGAGCACGGCCCGGGCTTTATTCACCGCTGGACGAATCTTTGTCTGTC